>CAZEOK010000005.1:0-53612 GCA_964513745.1 uncultured bacterium | reverse complement strand
GCGGCGGAAAAAGCCGTGATCGCCTCCTGCTGACGCCCCTGGGCGGCCAACGTCAGACCCAGGTTGTAGCAGGGAAGCGAGTCTTCAGGGAGCCGTCGCGCCGCTTCCCGGAAGGCCGATTCCGCCTCCCGCAGCCGGCCGAGCCGGGCGAGGGCGCCGCCGAGATCGGTGTAGACCATGTCGAAGTCCGGCTTCATGTCCAGCGCGGTCCGATACGAACGCAGCGCCTGCTCGTCCCGGCCGTGAGCCGCCAGGGCCAGACCCTCCCCATGGTATCCCCGGGCGTCCCCGGGTGCCAGCTTGATCGCCTCCCGGAACTGCGCGAGCGCCTCCGCCGCTCTGCCTTCTTTCAACAGCAGCGAGGCGTAATTTCTTCGTGAGCCCCCCCAGCCCGGCCGCCCCGCGATCGACGCCAGATAGTGGTCGGCGGCGCGTGCCCTGTCGCCCTCTTCCGAATACAGGATCGCAAGCCCGTAGTGGGCCAACCACTTCTCTTCAGCCTTCGCCCGGGAGAGCGAGGTCTGGTACAGGCTGTGACTGCTCTGCCAGAGGCCGGCCTGAACGCGGGCGACCAGCGCGAGCGCGACTACGACAGCGCTGGCAGCGACCGCCGCTGTCGCTCGCTGCCAGCGCGTGTCACGCAGCAGGTCCATGAGCGGCCAGACGACGGCTATGGCCACCCCGGCGAGCGGCAGGTACATGTAGCGGTCGGCGAAGGTCTGGCTGCCGACCTGAACCAGACCGATGACCGGCACGAGCATGCCGAGATACCAGAACCAGCCCGCCGCGAGGGCCGGGCGGCGGCGGAGCACCAGTGCCAGAACCGTGATCGCTGCCAGGAGAGCAAGTGCCGACAGCGCGGGGCCGACCCCGGGCGCGGCGGCCGGAAACGGGTGGAAAAACGAGAGACGGGCCGGCCAGAACGTGTTGCCGAGGTAGCGAAGATAGGAGATCAGCGCATTCTGGACGCGCCAGGAGAACGGCAGGTTCTCGAGTGACTGGATCGCCTCGGCGCCGGACTGCATCTGGAGCACGACGACCGAAAAAACCGCCGAGATCGCCAGCCAGGGCAATTTTTCCCGCACCAGGCGCACCCGGTTTCCGGGCGCGACGCGCAGACGACCGAGGGGCCAGCCGTCGAGCACGAGGAAGAGCAACGGCAGGGTGACCAGCATCGGTTTGGCCATCAGACCCGCCGTGAGCAGTCCGGTCACCACGGCATGCCGTCTGGTCGAGGGACCGGCGGCGTAGCGCCGATAGGCGCCCAGCGCCAGCCAGAAAAAGACCCCGGAGAGCACGTCCTTGCGCTCGGGAATCCAGGCCACGGACTCGACGTGCAGCGGATGGACCGCGAAGAGCGCGGCCGCGAAGGCGCTGCGCCAGGTCGCGCCGGTCAGCCCGCGCAGGACGAGGAATGCCAGCAGCGCGGCGCAGAGGTGATAGAAGACGTTCATCAGGTGAAAACCTCGCGGCCCCAGGCCGAACAATTCGGCATCCACCATCAGCGAGAGCATCGTCAGCGGGTGCCAGTTGCCGACTACCGGGACCGTGAAAGCGCGTGCCATCCCGCCGAGGGTCATGCCGGACCGAACAACAGGGTTATCCGTGACGTAAAGCTTGTCGTCGGAGACGATGAAGTCCGCGTTGCGCAGCGGCAGGAAGACCGCGACCGTCAGCGCGGCCAGCGCCACGAGCACCAGCGCCACCTGCCGTGGAGAGCGGTTCATGGTTCGATCTTCACCGGCCTGGCTCCCGCGACCCGGCGGCAGCAGCCCTGACCTGTTCCTCAAAGACCTGAAAACGCGGCTGGTGCCGGAAATAATCCGGGACAGCGGCAACCCAGGCCGCGGCTTCGGGAACCATCCCGAGGTTGAGAAATGCCTGAGCCATGCCGATCATCGCCAGAGGGCTTCTCTCGGGATTGTCGCCGAGGACTCGCTCGAAGCAGCGGGCGGCGTCGACCGGACGACCGGTATCGAGCAGGAAAAATCCCAGGGTGAGACTGGTCTCGCTGAAATCCGGCCGAAGATCAAGTGCGCGCCGTAGCGCTTTCTCCGTCCCCGTGCTGTCCCCCGCGCCGTAGCGGGCCCCGGCGAGCAGGATCAGCGCGCGAACGTTCCCCGGTTCGTTGCGGGCCTCCACGCCCCAGAGCTCGATCGGCGTCGAGAAATCCGTGTTGCGCACGAGAGTTCGGACGCCGAGCACCATGATCGCCACCGTGGCCAGCAGCGCCCCGGCCCTTGCCTTCGCCGCGGCGGACACCCGCAGACCGGAGAGCAAGGCCGCGGCAGCGGCGGCGGCAGCCAGGCAGAAACCGGCGGACGGGAGGTAGGCAAAGCGCTCGGCGATCAGGAACGTCGTCAGGACCAGGAAGTTCCCGGTCACGAGAAAGGCCAGAAAATACAGCACCACGCCGAGCGACCAGACCGCGCGCCGGCGCCAGCCGACGACGGTCACCACGGCCAGGGCGCCGAACCCGGCAAGCAGCGCCAGGCCTGGCCAGCCGAGCGGATCGGTCACCGGGCCGATCATCGTGTCGACGAAGACCGCGTGCAGCCTGACCGGCACCGCGAGCCGGGACAGATACAGCCATTGCACCTTGAGCAGTGTCAGGACCCTGCCGATCGGCCCCAGCGTGACCAGGGGATTGTCGATCGGATAGATGGCGTTCGGCGGCAGCGACCCGGAGAGCAGGCCCCACTTCCTGAGGGCGGCATAGGCGGCGATCAGCAGCGCGAGCACGCAGTACAACCGCAGGCGATCCCGCAGCACGGAGCGCATGCTGCCAGCCTTGAACAGATCGGCGGCCGCCAGCAGCAGCGGGAACGTCGCCGCGCTCTCCTTCGACAGCAGCCCAAGCGCGAACCAGCCCGCGCACGCCAGGCGATGGTGCGGGCCCCGCCGCAACGCGCTGCCCAACGCCAGAAGCACGAAGAGGGCCGCCGTCAGTTCGGTGCGGCCGGCGACGATATCGATCACCTCCGTGTGCACCGGGTGCACCGCGAACAATGCCGCCGCCACCCAGGCGGTCCTCCCGGCGACGCCGACAGCCAGGAGCGCCGCGTAGACCACCGCGGAAACACCGGCGTGCAGCAGCAGATTGACGAAGTGGAAGGCGGTCGGTGTCTCGCCAAGAAGCTGCCGGTTGATCGCATAGGAGAGGATCGTCAACGGACGATAGAGGCGGCTGCCGGCGCCCTCGCCCCAATAGTCGGCCGCGAAGATCCTGGCCACCGAACCCGACTTGACGAGCGGGTTGTCGCGGACGATGGTGATGTCATCGCTGATGAAAGCGCCGGGAAAGGAATTGGCGTAGGCGGCGAATGCCAGCAGGACGATCATCGTCGCCAGAAAGAGAGGAGACCTGGCCAGACGAAAAACCACCTGCGATGCGAGCCGCTGCATGAGAATCCTCACCCTTGGCCAAATGTATGCTGCCCGGATCCCAAAGGGAAGCGGGATGCAGGCTCGATCTCGAGGCTGGCCAGGACACTCACGGTCAGGAAGGCCTCATCAGCGGACCGCGGGCCGCCCCGGATTCCGGCGCTGCCGCTCGAGGATCGCGTCTATCCGGGAGCGAGTCTCGGCGTCCCCCGGATTAAGCCTGGCCGCCTCGCGGAATTGCGTCAGAGCCTCGTCGTACTTTTCCGCCTTTCCGAGGAGGAGGCCGAGGTTGTACCGCGCCAATGCAAAGCCTGGATTCAACCGGATCGCTTTCCGGAAGTTCGCTTCCGCCTCGTCGATCCTTCCCATGCCCCAGAGGGTCATGCCGAGACCGTTGTACCCATACCACTCCGACGGATCAAGCCTCACGGTTTCGGCGAAATAATGGCTGGCCTCTCCCAGCCGTCCCAGCCGCTCCAACGCGACACCGACGTTAAAGGAGTGCGTCGGGAGGTCCGGTCGGGCCGCAAGCGCCGCGCGATAAGATTCCAGCGCCCTGGCATGTTCTCCGGCCTCCAGGAGGGCCGAGCCGAGATTGCGGTGGGCGAGATCGTGATTCGGGTCGAGCTCGAGCAGATGGCTGAAGAAGGTGATGCTGTCCTTCCAGTGGCGGCACTCCGCACGGGTTGTGAGTGCCAACGCGATCACGGCTGCCGCCGTGGCGGCCGTCAAGACCACCAGATGGCGCCGGCCGGCCATCTCACCCACACCCCAGACTATCATCATGGTCAGGCCGAGCACCGGCAGGTATGAGAAATGGTCGGCGGCCGCGCGATCCTGAAAGGACGTTGCCGCCGGGAGGATCGCGACGAGGTACCACAGCCAGCCAACGGCAAGAAACGAGTGCCGCCGCGCGTACACCGCTACCACGGTGGTAACCGCGCCAAGTAGCAGCAACGACCCCGCCACCTTCCACATAATCACCTCGCCGGGGTGTATCGAGTAGATGTGCTGCAACCGCACGGGACACAACAGTCGCAACGGATAGGCAGCGAGCGACATGACCATGCGCGCGACGAAGGAGAACGGCGACTGGGCGCCAGTCCGTTCGAACTCGTTCCTGACAACGTCGACGTGGGTGTAAAGAAAGATCGCGAACGCTGAGAGCAGAAGCAGCGGCGCCAGGCAAAGCGCAAGCCGGCCGAGCCCGGGGCGGCTCGTGCGCGGCATCGGCCAGACCGCGACGAGCAACATCATCACGGGCAGGGTGAGCGTCATCGGTTTGCTCATCAGGCTGAGTGCATAACCTGCGACCAGCAGCACGTACCAGCCGACGACTCGGCTGCCGGCCCGTTCGACTGTCCCCCCTTCAAGGTGAGCCCGGTATGACGCCGCGAACCGTGCGAAGACCGCAAGCGAGACAAGGCTGAAAAAGGCGCTGAGCACGTCCTTGCGTTCCGCCACCCAGGCAACCGACGAGACGTGGAGCGGGTGCGTGACAAAGATCAGCGAGACGACCGCGCTTTGCCAGAGCCGCCCCGTGGCGGCAACCAGCAGGAGCAGCACCAGTACGGCGTTGAGAAGATGGATCAGGATGTTCGTGAAGTGGTGCCCCGCGGGATCGAGGCCGAAAAGAGCGCCGTCGATGAGCCGCGAGATCAGCGTCGCCGGCTGCCAGTAGTCGGCGTACTCCGTGTCCTCGAAGACGTCGGCCGTCAGCGCCCACGTTACCGAATCAAACGTGAGCCCGCCGGGTATCCACGGATTTTCGCGAATGAACTCCAAGTCGTCGAGATTGAGGAAACCGTTGTCGAGCGCCGGGCTGTACGCCAGCGCGCCGGCAAGTACCACCAGGACAACGGCGAGCGCACGCTGTGCTCCGCGGCCCATGCTCAGCCACGCGCAAGGGTGATGCGAGAGAGCACCGCGACGACCTCGGGGACGGGGTTGTCATCGCCAGGAAAAAGCACCTGCGATGCGAGCCGCCGCATGAGAATCCTCACTGCGCAACGCCCTCGGTCGTGTCAGCGCTGGAGCGGCTCCGGAGGCGCTCCAGAGCAACGCCGAGGTCTTTCATGAAAATCGGGTTCCCCGGCTCGATCTCGAGCGCCCGCTGGTAGAGCTCCGCCGCGGCGCCGAACTGACCCTGCAGCGTCTTGATATATCCGGCGTGGTGTAGTGACCCGGCATTACGAGGATCTCTTCTGACCGCCTCGAGAAAGCAGGTCAGCGCATCATCGAGCGCCCCCCGCTTCAGGTGGAGCAGACCCATATTGAACAGGGAACTGGTGTCGTTCGGCGCCCGCAGCGCGGCCTCGGTGTAATACCCCAATGCCTCGTCCACCCTCCCCAACTGTTCGAGCACGACGCCGATGTTGTAGTAGTTGAGCGAAACGTCCGGCCGCGCCGCGAGCACGACCTGGAATTGCTCGAGCGCCTTGGCGGGCTCGCCCCCGGCGGCCAGCGCGATGCCGAGTTGCCGGCGTGCGAGGTCGTGCCGCGGATCGAGTTCGAGCAGATGGCTGAAGAGCGTGAGGCTGTTCTTCCAGCGACGGCATTCCGCCCGGGTCGTGAGCACCAGCGCGACCACCACGGCGGCCGCGGCGATCGCCCGGATGGCGCGCCAGCGTCCGCCCGCAAGCTCGCCGACACTCCAGACGATCATGGCCGTGAGACCGATCACGGGGAAATAGCTGAAACGATCCGCGGCCGCATTGCTGACGAACAGGGCGGCTACGGGGAGAAGCGAGACGAGATACCAGAGCCAACCGACTGCGAGATACGGCCTGCGTCGCGCGCAGGCTGCCGACACGGCGGTTACCGCAGCAAGCAGCAGGATCGACCCGACGGCCAGCCACGTCGGCGCCGAACCAGGATGGACGGCATACAGGTGTTGCAGCCTCGCGGGGTACAGCAGTCTTGCCGGGTAGGCAGCGAGCGAGGTGACGATGGCCTCGGCGACAAAGAGTGGCGACTGACGGCCCATTTGCGAGAGCTCCATGCGCGCAATATCGTCGCTCGAATGCAGGAAGACCGCAGCCGCCGAGAGCGCCAGCAGGGGGATCAGCGCAAGCGCCAGACGGGGAAGGCTTGGTCGACGCTCGCGCGGGATCGGCCAGACCGCCACGAGCAGCATCACCAGCGGCAGCGGCAGCGTCATCGGCTTGCTCATCAGACAGAGCGCGTAGCCGGCGGCGAGCAGCAGGTACCAGCGGATGACGCGGCCGCCCGTGCGCTCGCCGCTCCGGCGCTCGAGGTACGCCCGGTACACCGCCGCAAACCGTGCGAAGATCGCGAGCGAGACGAGGCTGAAAAAGGCGCTGAGCACGTCCTTTCGCTCCGTCACCCAGACCACGGAAGAGACATGGAGGGGGTGCGTGGCGAAGATGAGGGCCACGACTGCGCTGCTCCAGAGCCGCCCAGTGGCGGTGGCGAGCAGCAGCAACAGCACCACGGCGTTGACGAGATGAATCAACAGGCTCATGAGGTGATGCCCCGCGGGGTTGAGGCCGAAGAGCGAGCCGTCCACGAGGCGCGACAGTAACGTCACGGGCTGCCAGTAGTCGACGTACTCCGATTCCGAGCCAACGCCTGCCGTCAGTGCCCAGCGCACGGAGCGCAGGGTGAGCCCGCCGGGTATCAGGGGGTTCTCGACGATGAACTCCTGGTCGTCCAGATTCAGGAACTCGCTCTCGAGCGCGGGGGTATACGCGAAGGCGCCGGCGAGAAGCACCAAACCAACGGCAAGAACGCGCTGAGCCCGGAAGTACATGGCACCGATGTCCCCGCCGATCAGCGGGGATACGCCTGCCCCGGTGCAATCGGGTACTGGGTGCGTCTGAGCCGTTCGTGGACAACTTGTGTCATATAAGCAAGGCCCCAGCGGACGATCTGGAGCTTGCGCTCGCCGCCGATCCGCCGCGGTTCGGGGCAAGGGATGTCGGCGCAAATCAGCCCCGCCTTGGCAAATCGAGCCGAGAGGATCGGTTCGACGCCGATGCGGGTATGAAAGACCCGCTCATAGAGAAGATAGGTGTCGTCCCTGTCGAGGCCGAGATCGTAGAAAAGCCTTGTGGGATAGATGCGGTAGATGGTCATGGCGTCGGTGTACCTGGCGCGAAAGAGCCGGTTGATGACCGTGGTGAACAGCCAGTTGCCGAAGCCGGTGACGAAATCGTCGTCCTCGCTTGCGGCGCCAGGGGCGTAGCGCGACCCGATCACCATGTCGCAGCCATCCCGGAATCTAGCGATCAGGGCCGGGATGAATTCAGGCGGACTGTTGCCATCGGGACTGAACGTGATGACCGCGTCGCCGCGGATGAGCGGCCAGGCCTCCTGGTAGGCGCTTCGCAAGCCGGGGCGCTTTTGAACGTGCACCTCGTACCCCTGCTCCCGGGCGTACTCCGCGGTGCCGTCGGTGGAGTTCCCGTCCACGACGAGGATCTGGCTGCACCACTCCCTGCGCACGAGCGGCATGATGGCGCGCATGCCGACGATCTCGTTCAACGTGGGAACCAGCAACGTGACGTTCATCGAGGCAGCTCCCTGCCCATCCCGACGGCGAAGCCGCTTGACGTATTGCGGACCATGTTCCAGCTCCTGAGTATGAGACCATGCGGCCGGGGCCGACGCCTGCCCCGCCGGGAGGTGGCATTACCGTGGGGTGAGATGTTCGACGACGGCACGTTCCACCGACTCCAGATCGAGACCGCACGAGCGTCGGATGAGTTCCCGTCCGCCGTAAATGTAGCCGTAGGCACTTCCCGTCGGGACGCCGAGCCGGCGGAGCGAGATGTCGAGGTCGCGATCGGCGATGATCTCCGCGATGGCGCTCCCCAGCCCACCGGGAAGGACGTGCTCTTCCAGGCTCACCAGACGCGCGGCCCCCGCGACGTGCTCGAGAAACGTCGGCTCATCGACGGGGAACCTGTGAACATCCAGTACCCCGAGCTCAATCCCGGAGGCTCCCAGACGATCGGCCACGGCGAGCGCGGTGTGAACCATGGCACCGGTCGCTGCGATCAGGCCGTCCCGTCCCACCCGCAGCACTGCCACGCCGCCTGGAAAGGCCGTCCCGTCTGGGTAGAGATCCGGAAGTGCCTGCCGATCGAGGCGGACGTAGCGGGCTTTCGGCTGCCGGCAACACTGCCCGGCGACCTCCTCCGCCATCACGGCGTCGCTGACGCTGTGCACGGTCAGGCCCGGGATGGCGCGCATGACGGCCAGGTCCTCCACGAGGTGATGGGTCGGCCCTGATTCTTCGTACCCGAAGCCGGCGCCGACACCCACAAGCGTCAGGGGAATACCCATGATCCCCTGGCCGACCCTGGTCTGCTCCAGGCAGCGCAGGGTGATGAAGGGAGCTATGGCGTAGACGAAAACCTTCTTCCCGGCCAGGGCCAGCCCGGTGCCGACAGAGACGGCGTTCTGCTCGGCGATACCCACGTTGACGAATTGGGCGGACAAGTCCTTTCTGAACGCATCAAGAGCGGGGGCGCCCATATCCGCTGTCACGACGACGATGTCCCGATCCTGGCGTGCCAGGTTGAAGACCCGGCTCCAGAAGGCGTCTCGCTGCGTTCGTTCAGCCACGACCGTATCGCCTCGCCAGCTCCACGCGGCAGCGGTCGGCCAACTCGCCCGACGGGACCTGGCCGTGCCAGAGGGGTATGTTCGAGATGCAGGGGATCCCCGCACCCTTGATGGTGTCGGCGATGACCATCAGCGGCGGCGATACGCCGGGTGCCCCGCGGGCGGCCAGGGCATCGGCAAGCTCATCGTGAGAGTGCCCGTCGATACGGCGAACCTCCCAACCGAAGGCCTGCCACTTTTTCTCGAGAGGTTCCAGGGCGACGATCTTTTCCGTAAAATCGGTCACGCACAAACCGTTGCGGTCGATGATCGCCGTAAGATTCCCGAGGCGGTGATGGGCGGCAAACATGGCGGATTCCCAGATGGAGCCCTCGTCGCACTCCCCATCACCGAGCAGGACGAACACCCGGTGCTCCTCGCGGTCCATCGCCGCCCCCAGCGCCAGGCCGGCGGCGATGCCGAGTCCGTGGCCGAGGGATCCCGAGGTGATCTCGACGCCCGGCACGTCCCGCTGGAGATGAACACCCATGCGTCCCCCTTCCCGGGCGAACAGCTCAAGATCTCGAGCATCGAAGAATCCGAGGTCGGCGAGCAGTGCATACAACGCGGGACTGGCCTGCCCCTTGCTCATGATAAAGCGGTCCCGTTTATCCCAGGCGGGACGCTGTGGATCGAACCTGAGAAGCCCCCCGTGGTAGAGCGCCACGAGGATGTCGACGCAGGAGAGGGAGGAGGTCAGGTGCCCCGTCCCGGCCCGCAGGCAGGTCTCCAGCACGGTCTTTCTGATCCGATACGATGCTTCGGCCAGGTCGGCGGTCTTGCCGCTCATGGGAATTCCTCTTCCAGAAGCCTGCGCCTGACGGGCGTGCCCACCATCTGCCCGATGTGGTCGACGACTTTGCGGCCGAACCGGGTTTGCAGCGACGACAGATAGCCGGGATCGGTGAAGTAGGTGCGGAAGGCCTCGTCGCGGAAACGGAGGACCTCCCGCGCCGGCAGGTGCCGCGTCGGCAGGGGCCGGCATTCGTAGCCGAGCTGGGCGTAACCTTCCCAGCCGCGGGGCAGCAGATCGCTCCCGGCATGGCGGTCATAGAGAGCTGAGCCGGGGTAGGCCATGGTCGTATAGAAGTTCGCAAACTCGCATTTGAGCTCCAGGGCGAGGCGAAGGGTCTCCGCCATGGTCGAGAGGTCATCCTCCGGCAACCCGAACATGAAGTTTCCCAGGACGTGGATCCCGTGCTCCTGGATCGAGCTGACTACCGCTCGAACGTCCCCCCGGAACGCCTTGTCGACGTCATGACGCACGCGCTCGCTCGCCGATTCGATGCCGAGGCAGATCCAGGCGATGCCGGCCCGCTTCATCTTCCGCAACAGAGCGGGCGCGATGGCGTCTACCCGGCCGTAGACCCAGAGATTCAAGTCGTGTCCTCGCTCGATGAGCCGCTCGCAGAGGCTCTCGACCCGGCCCGGAGAGAAGATGAAGAGCTCGTCCTCGATGCGGATGTTCCGAACCCCATGCTTCTCGACCAGCGTGTCGATCCACGAGACCACGGTCTTGGGAGACCAGTACCTGACCGGGGTCCGCCCGGAGAGGGCGTGAACGCTGCAGTAGTCGCAGGAATAGGGACACCCGAGGGAGGTGAACAAGGTGGCGTAGGGAGACCGGACGTCGGAGAAATCGTCTCGCGCGCTCTGCTCGAAATACTGGAAACAGTGCATGGTGTGGGCGCGATACCGCTCCAGTCCCGGCAGGAGGTCCCAGGCATAGCCACCCAAGGCAGTCTCAAGTGGGGTGTCCAGCGGGGCGGGCGGATTGGAGCTGATGCGCTCCCCCTCCCGATACCAGAGGCCGCGGACCTCATGCAGGGGAAGCCGCCCGCGCAGGTGGTCGAGCAACCCGGTGATCGTGTCGACGCCTTCCCCCTGGATGACGTAGTCCACCGCCTCCTCGGCAAGCGTCCTCGCGGGAAGGGCGGAAGGGTGGAGCCCCCCCATGGCCACGGTGCGCTCGGGATCGATGTGCTTGATGTCGCGGGCGATACCGCCCGCGGCCGGCATCGTCTGTGTCGACGCTGAAGGGTGGTGCCCGTAGACCATCATGACGACCAGGGCAGGATCATGAATGCTCAGCAATTCGCGGGCCGTCGCGTCGTTCCAGCCCTGGACGTTGACGTCGTGGACGCAGACGTCGTAGCCCCGCTTCCGAACCTCGAACGCCAGGAGCGCCGTCCAGACGGGAGGTGCCACGGCGGTGAGCTCGCGCGCCAGGTCCTGGTACTCCGCGCCCTGCTTCCCTGGATGGATGAAGAGAACGTCACACATTCCCGTACGGACCCTGGCTGATGATCGGGTAGCCGCGGATGATCTCGGCGATGCCTCGCTCGAGCGAGTACGTGGGTGCAAACCCGGTCCGCTCGATCTTCTCGTTCGACACAAGGTAGTCCCGCTTGTCCGGGTCCTCGCCCACGGGCGCCTCGAGGTAGAGAAAATCCCGCACCTGTTCCTTGATCTTCGCGCACAACTCCAGCTTCGTCAGGTTCGCGTCGCTCAGACCGGCATTGTATGCCTCTCCCCGCATGGACTCGAAGTGCTCCATGGCGTGGACGAAGGCCGCGGCGACATCGCGAACATGGATGTAATTTCTGCGGAAATGCCCCTCGAACACGACCAGGAAGCGGTCTTTGATGGCGCGGTAGGTGAAATCGTTGACCAGCAGGTCGAGCCGCATGCGGGGGGAGGTCCCGAAGACCGTGGCCAGCCGCAGCGAGATGCCGCCGTGCCCGAGGACGTGTTTCTCCGCCTCGACCTTGGTCCGACCGTAGAGCGAGAGGGGATTGAGCGGCATCTCCTCGGTGCATGCAGCGTCCTTCGCCCCGATGCCATAGCCGCTGTTGGTGCAGGGCATGACGAAGCGCTGCGCGCGGGACGCCAGCCGCACGAGCGTGGCGACGGCATCGAGATTGGTGGTCGTCGCGCCGACCGCATCCCGCTGGCAGAGCGGGGCACCGACCAGCGCGGCCAGCGGGATGACGTAGTCCGCCTCTGCCAGGGGCCCGCGCAGCACTTCTGCGTCCCGCGCGTCGCCCCGGATGATCCGGAAGCGCGGGTCGTGGCAGCACTCGAGCAGCGACTGCTGTCGGAACAGGAACGAGTCGATGACCGTCACCGCATACCCGCGTCGCAGCAGTTCGGGGACGAGCACGGCACCCAGATATCCCGCACCCCCGGTGACCAAAACCTGCGAATGCATCGTTTCTCCTCCCGCTTCTCAGAGACGGCGGAGCGTCCGCCAGAGATGGTCGATCTCGTCCGTCAGGTCGGACGCATAGTTGCCGACGAAGAAGCCGTTGTCGTGTGCCAGGTCGGCATTCGGGGTGCTGGCCGGATCGTGATCGAAGTATCGAATGACGTCGTGGCGCAGAATGTTCCCGCCGGTGATGATCCGAAAGTCGATGGACGCGGCCCGCAACGCCGCAAACACGCGCTCGCGCGTCAGGCCGCACCCGGGCCTGACGATCATCGTGAAGGAGAACCACGAGCTTTCCCCGTTTTCCCTCTGCAGGATGAAGCGTTCGTCTTCCCCGAATCGTTCCCGGAAATGCCCGGCATTGCGTCGCCGGGTCGCGAGAAACCGGTCGAGCTTCTCGAGTTGCTCGATGCCGACCGCCGCCTGCAATTCAGTGCCACGAACGTTATAGCCGGGCAGGATGAAACGGTAGCCCTCGGCCATGTCGTCGGCGCTTCGGGCGAAGATCGGGCTGCCGGCATCCTGGTCCCGGGTCCAGCCGTGGTTGCGCAGGGAGCGCGCCAGGCAGGCGATCTCGTAATCGTCCGTGAGGATCAGCCCGCCCTCGATGGTGGTCAACTGGTGCGAGTAGAAGGTGCTGCAGGTGCCGATGAGCCCGAAGCTGCCGGTGCTCCGGCCGTCATACCTGGCGCCGAGCGATTCGCAGTTGTCCTCGAAAAGGATGATCCCCCGCTGTCGGCAGAGTTCGAGGATCGGGGCGAATTCGCAAGGATTGCCGAGCACGTTCACGGCAACGATCATCCTGGTGCGCTCGTTCACCGCCTTGGCCAGCGCCGCGACGTCGTAGGTGAGCGTCTCGAGGTCGACGTCCACGAACCGGAGCCTCAGGCCGTACTGGAGCAGCGGGTAATACGTGGTTGCCCAGGCAATGCAGGGGACGACGACCTCGTCGCCGTTGCGCAGCGGCGCTTCCTTGCGAAAGAAGAGCGAGGCGATGCCGACAAGGTTCGCGGACGACCCGGAGTTCACCAGCAGCGCATGCCGCACGCCGAAGCGCCGTGCGAACCGCCGCTCGAACTCGGCCACGCCGGTCCCCATCGTGAACAACCCGCTGTCGATCACCCGGTGCAGGGCCTCCCGCTCCTCGGGACCGAGGGTCGGGGCGGCGAGCGGGTAGCGGCAGCCGGCCACGCTACGCCGCACCGCGATAGTTGGGATCGTAGACGATGATCCTCGACCCGTCGAAATCGAAGCGGAACGGAATGACGAGGTAGCCGTGCAGCGCCGCAACCAGGCGCTCGCGGTCCTCGCTCCTGGCATAAAAGAGCATGCAGCCCCCGCCGCCGGCGCCGAGCAGCTTGCCGCCGAGTGCGCCATTGCGCAAAGCGGTCCGGTGGATCGCGTCGATTTCGGGCGTGGTGATCCGGGAGGAGAGTTCCCGCTTGATCTCCCAGGTCTCGTTCAGCAGCGCGCCGAAAGCGTCGAGGTCCGGCTCTCCCGCCGTAAGGAGCGCCAGGGCCCGGTCCACGAGGGCTTTCATCTCCGCCATCGCCCTGAGCTTGCCGGGCAAGGCGACGAGTTGCTCGGCGGCGATCTCGGAGGCGTTGCGGGAGTGCCCGGTGAAGACCAGCAGCAGGCGACTCTCGAATTCCTGTAGTATCTCCGGCCTCATGATGACCGGATTGACCACGATCTCGCCATTCGGCAGAAAATCGACGACATTCAAACCGCCGTAGGCTGATAGCGTCTGGTCCTGGGATCCGACATTCTCCCGGATCAGCTCCTGCTCGATGAGAATGGCGCCTCGGGCCAGATCGCGCTTGGAGATCATCTGGTTCTCCAGGGCGTGGAGACTGTTGAGCAGTCCGACCGTGAAGGCCGAGCTCGAGCCCATACCGCTGTGCGCTGGCATGTCGCCATCGTGGTGCACCGAGAGACCGTAGTCGATCCCCCGGTGGCGCATCGTTTCGCGTACCGACGGGTGCTCGATCTCGTCGATCGAGTTCACCAGTTCGGTCCGGGAATAGACGATGCGGTGCTTGTGGTGGAAGAAGGGGGGGAGCCGGCGCACGCTGAGGTAGCAGTACTTGTTGATGGCTGCGGCGAGAGTCTTTCCCCCATGCCGGAGATAATAGGCCGGATAGTCGGTGCCCCCGCCGAAAAATGACACGCGGTAGGGGGTCCGTGAGACGATCACCGTTGATCTCCTCCCAATCTGGCCAATTTGGGCGAGTATATTACATGTACGGCGCGAAATAATCTTGTGTCCTGCCGGCTTGCGGTGCTATCCCGCCGAGTATTGCCCTGTTCCCGCGCGGCAGAAGCGTGGCGAGGGAAAGTGCCGGCCAACCTGCCACCGTTCCCAGAACAACTCAAATAGGCTGGGCCATCAGAATTGACATGCATCTACCGTACGAGAATACTTGCGGCACCATGCCATCAGTCCCCCAACCATGATCTCGATCGTGCGTACCGTTGCTCTGCTGCCCGTGGGCTACCTTCAACGGGAAGAAGCGGGTCGCACGGATCGCGTCATGAGGTTGTCTTGAGCATGGCCAAGAATCTGCTGTCTCTTCTCCTCGGCACGGTTGCCTGCGTTGTAATACTCGGCGCCGTTGAATACCTGCTTCGGGCATTCGACAAATACGGAGGTCCAGCTACCACCTTCACTATGACATCAGTATATATCCAGATCGATCAGGAACTCGGGTACCGGTTTGCCCCCAACGCGACAGCGACGGTTGAAAAAAGTGAAGGTTCGAAGGTGGTGTACTCCGCGACGTACATTTCTGACCGATACGGCAGGCGCCTGACTCCACGGAAAGGCGAATTCACGCCGGAGAAATTTGTCATTTTTTTCGGCGACTCAATGAGTTTTGGCGAAGGGCTCCAATCCGACGAAACCCTGCCCTATTATTTCTCTTTGCGAGCGCGAGGGACGACATCCTACAACTATGCCTTCCAAGGGTATGGCCCGCAACAAATGTACGCAAAAATCCTGACCGCGAATTTCGTCGACGAAATCAACGAAAAAAGCGGAATCGCGATCTACGGATATTTTGACTATCACATCAACAGAGTCGTCGGATCCACGGAGGTTCTCCGGTGGAACCCCGGATACCATCCTTACTTTGTATTGCAGAATGGCGTCTTGGCGCATAAAGGCAATTTCCTGACCGGCAGAAGCAGGCTGACTGGACTTTACACTCGGTTCAACCAATCCCGATTGTTCCGTGCACTGGGTGTCGAACTGCCCGTGATCACGGCATCGCACAGAAGACTGCTCTGCGAGATCATCCACCAGTCGCGGCTGGAATTCGAAAAAAAGTCTCCCGGTTCCCGCTTCGTCGTCGCTCTGTTCCCGCTCTCATCGAGGAAGGACGATATCGTGCAAACCTGTTTCGAGCCGAAAGGCATTCCCTATATCGATCTGCGCGAGGCGTTCGGAGGCTACGGAGATCCTGACCTGAAGGACAACCCATACCGTCTCGGCGACGGCCACTACAGCAAGGCCGGCGCCGCCCGCGTCGCGGACATTCTCTACGGCAGATTGGTGCAGGAGCACTACCTCGGGCAGTGACCGCCGAAAGCTCGTCATGGGCGTCGGCGAGGGCGATGGCGTTATGGTGGTGCGATGTACCTGAACATGGCACTGTTCCTCCTGGCGATAACGATGCCAAAGCCCTTGTTGCTTGAGATTTCGTTGCCAGCGAGGTGGACGGGCGTGTAGTTCTCCATGATCCAGGCCTTGAGCCCGAGGCCGTAGTCGGTCCCGAAGTAGCGGGCGCCGTGCTCCGGGGTCGGCCTCTCGGTAAGAACCACATAGTCGGGACGGGCGGCCTCCAGGTCGGCTCTCATTTGGCCTTCGCCCATGCTCGCGATATATGACGGTGTGAACTCGAACCACTTCCCCGGGTTCCGGCGCCGCGCCAGGTAGTTCAGCATGACGCCTTCGGGTATCACGACGAAACCCGCATCCTCGGGCACCGTGGCCTCGATCACCTCCAGCGCCTCGTTCACGGCCGGCCCAACGTCCCAGACGTCGGTATCGAACGTGAAAAAGCGATCCGCACCACGGCCGACCGGAAAGGTCACGTGGCGATACGCGTCCCAGGACATGCTGGCCTGGAGCGCGAGGAACACCACGATCAACGTCGTTGCCGCGAGCTTCGCCGTCACCGCGCAACCGCCCCTGCGTCGGACAAATTCTGGCAGATGATGCGCGGCGATCGCCACGACGACGAGCGTGGCAGGCATCGCCAACGCGAACCCGTAGTAGAGAAAACGGACATTGAGCATGATCTTCATCATCAGGAAGAAGCTGAAGACCGAAATGGCGATCATCGAGGTCGTTCCGTCTCGGTCGCCAGCCTCGGCAGTCCCCCTTGTCGCACGCCAGAGCAGGCGGCAGACATAGGCCAGCACGAAGAGGGGAAAAGCTCTCCCCGACAGGGCCCACCACTCGATGTTGCCTCTCAAGAGATAGGCAAACACGCCTAGCACCAGAACCACTGCGGCAAGGAGGTGTCGATTGCGGTTGGCGCCCCCGCGCCGGCCCACGAACCGCGAAACCAGAAAAACGCCGAACAAGAGTGCCCCGTAGATCGCAGCCACCGCGAGCATCGTCGCGATATTTGCACCCGGAGCGTCCAGCCCGGAGATCCCCCGGTAGAAGGGATTTCCGACAATCGGCGCTCTCCCGAGAGACGTGACGGTGGTGACCACCATGCCTGCCGCCTCTGCAACCGTGTTCCGCGATGAGAAGAGCACAATGAATAACAGCGGGGGGACGACGAAGCCGACGATGGCGACGAGCAGCCTCCCGTAGCCGAATGTTCCCAGAGAACGCATGCCAATGGCGGGCAGGATGACAACTACGGTGGCAGCCGCAAGGGCGGCGACGAAGACCTCGACCTTGGTCAGAAAAATGGCCCCAAGCAGAAAACCGGCTATCCCGGCCCAGAGGTGGTTGCCGCGGGCATGAAATCTCCCGAGCACCGGAACCAGAAGAAAACAGAGGGAGATGCCGTAGGTCACTTCATGAGCGTAAGGGCAGACGAAGTTCCAGTTTCCCTGCCCGGTGTTCCGGGAGAAGGCGAACACGCCGAGGAACACCATCCCGCACAGGGTCGCCGCAAGGCGACCGCATGCACGACGGAAGATGCTGTAGATGCCAAGGGTCAACGCGGCGATCAGCAGCAGGTTGAATGAGACGAGCGTCCGGAGGCTCGTCCCGAAAATCGTGAAGAGCAGCGCATTGCAATAGTGCGCCAGCGGCCCGTACAGATGCGGGATGTCCTGGTAGAGCATCTCGCCGGCGATGATCCGCCAGGGCACATAGAGCTCCCGGCCATAATCGACGATGACCTCCGGCCAGCGATACCAGCTGACGGCAGCCATGGTAACGAAGGTTGCCGCAAGCATGGCGAAAGGAAGCAGGTGCAGGAATCGGCATCCGCCTTTCGTTGCGCGTTCGGCCAACATTTCGTTGTTTGCCGTGCCTGGCTAGAGGATCCCGCTCGATCTCAGATACGCCAGAATTTCAGCGGAAAAGATCCGGTGGCCGAGCGCCGTCCAATGATGATCTGCCTGGTCGGGGTGATACAGGGCTTCTCCCGCCCGGGCATGCTCGCGCACGACCGGCAGCAGGTCGAGATACGGGATCTGGTATCTCCCGGCGAATTCCCTGAATACGGAACTCAAATACGAGTTGTCGGCATAGGCGTTCTCCTTGAACCCTTCGACCCGGAGCTTCCCCTCCCGAGCCGGTTCCTTGTCCGGGATGAAAACGAGGACGAACCGCGCCCCCGCCTCTTCCGAGATCTTTCTGGCGCCCAGGATCAGCTTCAGGGCCACGTCCACGAGATCCTGCGGGGGATTCGTGATGACCGGCACGTCGCCGATTCCCTGCAGATATTCGTCGGCGAGACCGATGCCGATGAAAAAATCCCGCCATTCGGGCCTTGAGTTGAGCCGGGCGGCAACGAACGGATAGGTGTGCGTGTGGTACCGCAGGAATTGCTTGAACTTCCCGAACGCGGTGCGCGGGCTGCCCAGCGACTTGCGGTCGGCCTGCTCGGTCCTCGGGACGGGAACGTTCTTGAGCGCGAGGTCCTCCCCCGCGAAGACGAACACAGGCTTCGGCGTAAAATAACTGACCGAGCTCGCGATCTCGTCAAGGTCGTTGGCGGCCGAAAAACCGAAGATCACGATGTCCGGGCGGTATCTCAAACCCTCGTTCTTGAGCCAGAGATAGACCTGGTCCGTGCCGTAGCCGGTCGTTCCGCCATTGAGCACCGCGTACGAAGGGGGGAGAGCCCGCTGGAGCACCTGCGTCACCACGTCGTCGTCGGAGACACCGTAGCCCCAGAAGTACGAATCCCCGATAAAAAGAATCCTCCGCGTGCCGGACGGCTTCTCGTAGCCGGCTTCCCTCCCCCGCAGCCCGTGGCTGTTGTGCGTCACGTGGAAGAAGCGGTTCGGCGCGTATTCGAACTGAACGCCCTCGTTCTTGAGGGGTTTGTTGACCCACCCCATGACGGGGTCGTACTTCTCGTGATAGGCCCGGGAGCGGACCTTGTGCGGCGCGAAGATGGCAAGCGCGGCTTCGAGAGCCAGAAGCACCAGGACAAGGGAGCTCAAAGCCAGCAGAGCGTTGGCCGGCAAGGCTTTCACGCGCAACGAGCAGACCTCCGGGAAGGCAATGTCCGGACCCCGGACACGACGGCCATCAGTCTTCCTTCCGGCATGCACGAAAAGAAATTGTTTCTCAACCTGAGGCGGGCCACCGGCCTGTAGATCTTCGCCAGCAGCGTCCAGAGGGCCGAATCGGACTGGTTCTCCAGCTTTCTGTCAGCGAAAACGGAGACCATCTCCACATTCTTGAACAGACGCCTCGTGCCGCGGTCGAGGCCCTGACGCGTCAGCTCCGTCCAGTCGAATGCGCCCCACTCTTCGAGGGTCCGGGGCGGTTGATAGCCCGGCCCCAGGGCCGTCTTGGCGAGTTCCGTGCCAGGATAGGGTTTGTAGTGGTGGAACGGGCTGATCATCGCGTTCCGGTTTTCCTTCAGCAGCCGCCAGGCAAGGGATGTCGTCTGGAAAAGCTCCTCCCGTGTCTCCTCGGGGAATCCGCACATGAAATTGTAGTGGGGAATGATCTCGGGATACTCCGCAAGCCTGCGGTTGAGCGAGAGGACCTGCTCTACCTCCAGCCGCTTGTTCGCCATGCGCAGGATCCGCGGCGAACCGGACTCGACCCCGAACTGAAGATACCTCCCGCCCGCCTGCACCAGCAAGGCGATATTCTCGTCGCTCAACCTGTCGAAGGTGTCGATCCGCACTCCCTGGAATCCCATCCTGACCCGCAGGCCCGCTGCGAGGATCGCCTGCATGATTTCGCGAAACCGTTCCCGACCAATGAAAAAACCGTCGTCGACGAAGTGGAAGACGCGGACCCCGTGGCTCTCGGCGAGCCCCCGCATCGAAGCGACAACCTGAGCCGCGCCGCGCGGCCGCCAGGTTTTCTTGTTGTAGAGCGGGCCGTAGCAGAACGTGCAGTCGTAGGGGCAGCCCCTGGAGGATTCCATCTCGACGACGTTGTCCTCGCCGAAGTACCGGTGCCGATAGCGGCGCAGGTCCACGAGATGATACGGGACGGGCGGGTATTCATCGAGGTTGACGAACTCGCGATCGGGATACTCCACGATCTCCCCGTCGCGCCTGAAGCAGATGCCGGGCAGATCGTCGAGAGATGCGCCAAGCTCCAGCCGCGTCACGAGCTGAAAGAACGTCTCCTCCCCCTCCCCCTTCACGACGATGTCGACCAGGCGGCTGCCCAGTGTCTGGCCCGGGAACAATGTCGCATGGACCCCGCCCCAGACGACCGGGATGCGGACGCGGTTCTTCGCGATCCGCGCCGCCGCGAGCGCGCCGACGATCTGGGACCCCGTCATCGCGGTGATGCCGACGCACACCGGATCTTCGTCAAGCGCGCGCTCGAGTTCCCGCCGCCAGTCTTCCCCGACCCTCTGGTCGACGATCTTCACCCGGTACCCTGCGCGATCGACCTTGGCGGCCGCGCAGAGCAGTGAGAGGGGAACCCACGGCTTGAACACCTTCCCGTAGATCCCCTCGCCCGGTTGGACCAGCACGACCGTTCGCATCAGCCTTCCCTCAGCTTATTTCCCCTACCCTATACGCAAATCCGACGCGAATGAACAGGGGAGACGAACACGAGTTTGACAACCGTCTGACGCGAAGTGAGAATCCCTCACCGATGGATCTGCTTCTGATCAACCCGCCTCAAAGGTTCCACCCGGGCAATATCTGGGAGAAGATCAGAGGCTGCACCCCGCCGCTCGGGCTCGCCCTGCTGGCGTCGATCCTCGAGCGCGCCGGCTATCGGGTGAAGATCCTGGACGGCAACGCGGAGCTGCTCAGCGACGACGGCCTGCTGCGCCGGCTGGAGGGGATCAAGGCCGACAGCGGGGCACCGGGTTGGATCGGCATTACCTCCTCGACCAACACCTTCCCCGTTGCATTGAGGATTTCCGGCCTGGCGCGGCGCATCTTCCCCGACGCGAACATCGTCCTCGGGGGCGTCCATGCCACCGTCTTCCCCGAGGAGGCCCTTGCGACGCCCACCGTCGATTTCGTCGTGCGGGGGGAAGGGGAAGCGGCCCTCCTCTCGCTGCTGCGCGGCGAGCCGCCGGGGACGATCCCCGGCATCGCCTTCAGAGAACAGGACCGGATCGTCCGCACCCCCGAGCGACGATCGTTCACCGATCTCGGCACCCTCCCCCTCCCCGCTTACCACCTGTTGCCGATGCAGCTCTACCGCCCGGCGCTCGGCAGCCACCGGCGCCTGCCGGCGATCGGCATCGTCATCTCCCGCGGTTGCCCGGGAAGGTGCACCTTCTGCTACGGCCACCACCTCGGCCGCGTCACCCGCTATCGGCCCGTTGCGTCGGTGATCGAAGAGATCCGGCTGCTGCAGAGCGACTGGGGGATCCGGGAAATCTCCTTCTACGACGACACCTTCACCGCGCGGCCCAGGTATGTGGTCGATCTCTGCGAGGCCATCCTCGCCGCGCAGCTCGACCTGACCTGGTCCTGCTTCTCCCGCGTGGATGCCGTCAGCGAGGCTCTGCTGCACCTGATGAAACGCAGTGGTTGTCACCAGATCTGCTTCGGCATCGAGTCGGGGAGCGAAGAGATTCTCAAGGCGATACACAAGCGGATCTCCCTCCCCAGGGCGCGCCAGGCCCTGGCGTGGACCCGCAGGGCCGGCATCGAGACCAGGGCCACGTTCATGCTCGGCAACCCCGGCGAAACGACGCAGACCCTGGAACAGACATTGCGCCTGGCCCTCGAACTCGACCCGGACATCGCGCTTTTCAACATCACGACCCCCTTCCCCGGCACGGAGATGTACACCTGGGCCGACAAGCGCGGATATCTGACGACAAAGGCCTGGGAATCCTACGACTATGCACGTCCCGTGATGCGCCTGCCGTCTCTGGGCGAAGAGGAACTGCTGCGCTTCTACCGCCTCTGTTACCGGCGGTTCTACCGCCGTGGCGGCTACCTTCTGCGCCGCCTGCTCCGCATCAGAACGCTCGACGATCTGCGGGTCGGCTGGCGGGCCGTGCGTTCCGTGGTGGTGGAGAGTCGATGAGGCGCAGGCTGCGGTGACTCACGCACGCGGTGACACCCGGACCGCGGCCGCCTTTGCGCTACTGCTGCTGCTGGTCGCGGCAATCTACTGGCCCGTCGCCGGTTTCGGGTTCGTCACGCTCGACGACGGCCTGTACGTCTACGAAAATCCGCACGTCCTCGGCGGCCTCACTCCGGCGAGCACTGCCTGGTCGTTCACGACGCTGCACGCCGGATTCTGGATGCCACTGACCTGGATCTCGCTGATGGCCGACGCGAGCCTCTGGGGCCGTTGGTCAGGCGGCTATCACCTGACCAATGTCGCGCTCCATGTCGCCGCCGCGTCGCTCTTCTTTCTGCTGCTGCGGCGACTGCTCGGCAGCAACGGCGTCCCGCTGCTGACCGCGGCACTCTTCGCGGCGCACCCGCTCCATGTCGAGTCCGTGGCCTGGGTGACGGAGCGCAAGGACGTCCTCTCGCAGGTGTTGTTCCTGATGTTCCTGCACGCCTGGCTGCGGTATCTGCGCCGACCATCGCCCGGGCGGCACGCCGGCGCGCTGCTGGTGTTCGCGCTGAGCCTCATGGTCAAACCAATGGGATTCACGACCCCGGGGCTCCTGCTCGTGCTCGACTGGTGGCCGCTGGGGCGGCTGAATGTTGCCCCGGGGCGGCACGTGCTGAAGCTGGTAGGCGAAAAGGTTCCCACGGCGATCCTGGCGCTGGCGTTCGGCGTCGTGACCATCGTCGGCCAATCCCGAACCGGCGCGATGACTCCGCTGGCGGCCCACTCGCCGCTGCGCCGGGTCGGCAACGCGGCGGTGACGGTGGCGCAGAACCTCGGCAGGACAATCTGGCCGGCGGGACTCGGCCCGTTCTACCCCGGGCCTCCCGGCGGCTTGTTTCCTCCGGGTGCGATCACGGCCGCGGCGCTGTTCCTGGCCGTGCTGCTCTTCGTGGCCTTCCGCCTGCGCAGAAGTCAGCCGTGGATCGCCGGCGGACTCGCCTGGTTCCTCGTCGGCTTCGTCCCGCTGCACCTGATCATCGGCGGCCTGCAGGTCACCGCTGACCGGTTCACCTACCTGCCGCTGCTGGGCATCCACCTGGGGGCGGCCTGCATCGCATTCCGACTTGCCGCGGTCGCCCGGCATCCCGGCCGCGGCGCGGCCCTGCTGCTGATCCCCGGACTGCTGGCGATTCTGGCGCACCGGCAGACGAGCTTCTGGGCAAACGGAGAGACAATCCTCCACCGGGCGCTGGCGGTTTCCCGCGATAACAGTTTCATTCGGAATAACCTCGGCGTGGCGCTCGTCGAAGCGGGCCGCCCGGAAGAGGCGATGCGCCAGTACGAAGCCGCGCTGCGCCTCGAGCCCGACAACGTGCACGCGCACCACAACCTCGGCGCAGTGCTCGGAAGCCTGGGACGGATCGAAGAAGGGGTGGAGCACGCGACAAGAGCGGTCGCCCTCGCCCCCGGCAACGCGGCGCTGCGCGTGACACTGGGTATCCTGCTGCTCAAGGCGGGGCGGCCCGCGGACGCCGAGCAGGCGTTGCAGGCGGCGCTGGCGGCGGAGCCGGACGCGAGCGTCACGATCGGCGGGATGGCCGCGCTGCGACTGGAACAGGGTCGGCTCCAAGAGGCGAGCAAGCTTGCGGAAGCGGCGACCGCCCGCAATCCCTTCGATCCGCGGGCCTGGTACCTGCTGGGCACCGCAACCGCCAGGCTCGGCGACCCTGCCGGCGGGGAGTCCTTCCTGCGCCAGGCGCTCACGCTGCAGCCGGGGAATCCGGACGCCGGCTACAACCTGGCGCTGGCGATCCTGGACCAGGGGCGGGCGGACGAGGCCCGCGCGCTGCTCGACGACCTGCACCGGCGGCACCCGCGGGACGAGGGGATCGGCGCGCTCCGGAAGCAGGTGTTGGGGCTGCCTTGACAAACCTCAACCCTGCCGGGAGAATCTCCTGCATCATGAACGAAATTTCCCCGGCGGACTCGCTCTGCAGAGCGAGTCCGCTCGGGTCGCCGAGGGAAATCCTCGTGAGCGTCCCTGAGCGTCGCGGATCTTGACTTACTGGAGGGTCGCAGGCAGATCACTTGCGACGATGCCCGCGCCCCCGATCGTGTGGCGCCTCGCCGGTCTCGCCGCCGTGGCCAGCCTGGCCGCGTACATGCTGCACCTCAGCTGGCTGCGCTGGGGAGGAGATCTGGTCTATGACGTGGGACGCGAGATGTGCGTCCCGGCATTCATCCTGCAGGGGCGGATGCCTTACCGCGACTTCTTCTACCTCTACGGGCCTCTCCCGCCGTTTCTGAGCGCCGCCGCCTATGCCCTGCTCGGGGTACGATTGGCGAGCCTGCACGTCGCCGGGGGGTTGGTGCTCGCAGCGGTCTGCTGGCTGCTGTACCACCTCGGCAGGGAGCACCTTCCGCGCTGGGAAACGACTGCGGCGGTGCTCTTCTTCATCGCGGTGCTTCCCTTCCAGTGTTATTACTTCGCGGCGATTTTCACCTATTTGCTCCCCTACTCGTTCGCGGCCCTCTACGCCACCCTCTTCGCCCTGGCCTCGCTCTGGGCCTTTCTGCGCTACCTGGCCACAGGGCGCGGTGTCTTCAGCGCGGGAACCGCTCTCTGCCTCACCCTCGGCCTTCTGTCCAAGGCCGAGATTGGCCTGGCCGCCTGGGGCGCCGTAGCAGCGGCGCTGGCCCTGCGCTCCCTGCAGCAGCCACGCGGCCCGGGAGACGGCCCACGAAGGCGGGATGCCACGCTGATGCTGTTGCTGCCGATCCTGGCGCTGGCTGCCTCGATGCTGGGCATCTTCCTCGCCTCTCCACCCGAGGGACGGCGATTGCTCCTCGGCCTGGGCCTGTACAACTTCTCCTGGAAGGGCGCCGCAGCGTCAGGGTTTACCGCCGACGGACCCCCTCTGGATCTGCTCCTGGCGGTTCTCACGGTCACGGCAACCCTCGCCGGCTATCTGCTGTTGGTTACCGCAGGCGGTCATCTGCTGGCGTGGCTCACCGAAAAACGCCTGCCGCTCCCGGCGGTTACGGCGATCGGGGTGTCATGGCTGGGGGTCTGCATTGTTCTTTATTGCTGGATCGCCAACCCGTTGGAGTTCTTCCTCTGCCTGCCCGCCGTGATCGCCGTGGCGGTGATTCAGGCCGTGCGCAAGCGATCTCTGACGCTGTTCACGCTGGCGGCGGCGGCGCTGTTCTTCCCACTGCGCATCCTGCTCGACTTGAGAGCTGCCGGCCACGGGACATTTCTCCTGGTGCCGGGCGTCCTGCTCCTTGCGGTGGCACTCCTCGGACTCTTCCCGGAGCGAATGCCGGCGGGGCCGGCACGCATCATGGCAAGCGCTGGCGCGTGCATCCTTCTGGCGTTCGTGGCGCTTGCGCACGTTCAGGTCACCCGCACCAACTTCCAGAAGGCCGTGCTGGAACTACAGACACCCCGGGGGACCATGCGCCTTCCCCCGGAGAGGTTCAACGTCGATCTCCACGACCTGGTGAGCTATCTCCGTACGTCGACCCCGGCCGGGGCGACACTTGCGGTGTTCCCCGAGGGTCTGCCGGTGAATTTCCTCGCCGAGCGCGAGAATCCTCTCTACTTCACCAACTACATCAAGGTCGAACTCACGCAGCCGGGCGTTCGGGAAGCCGTGCTGGCCGATCTGGAGCGGAAGCGACCCGACTATGTGGCCGTGGTCTGGCGCAGCGAGAGCGAATACGGCAGCGAGGAAACGTTTGAAAACGGTTACGGGGCCCCGATCCTCGCCTGGCTGCACCAGCACTACTTGCCGGAGTTTTCCACCGAAACCGCGATGCTGCTCCGACACCGCTGACATGAGCCGCAACGCGCGCCTGCACGCCTGGAAGTCGGTCCTTGCCTCGACCTGCAAGCGCCTGGCCCACCCGTTCAAGCTTTCCTTCGCGGTCACCTACCGGTGCAATCTGCAGTGCCGGATGTGCAACATCTGGCGCAAACCAGCGACTGCGAAAGAACTGGAGATCGCGGAGATCGACGCCTTCCTGTCGCGCACCCGGGGGCTCTCCTGGTTCGGGATCACCGGCGGTGAACCGTTTCTCAGGCCCGACCTGCCGCAAATCGTGGAGTCCGTGAACCGCCATTGCGGCGGGTCGCTGCTCGCCATTCACTTCGCGACGAACGGCCAGCTGGTCGAGAGAATCGCCGGCCTGCTCGACCATCTCGCCCGGATGAAGCGCCACTGGCGGCCCGTGTTCACGGTAAGTTTCGACGGTCCCCGGGAGATGCACGACGAGATCCGCGGCCGGGCGGGCGCCTGGGATCGTGCCGTAGAAACTCTCCGACTGCTGAAAGGCACCGAGGGGGTCAAAGCACAGGTGGGGTTCACGCTGAGCCGGCACAACCTCCGGATGTTTCCCGGAACCTGTGCCGCGCTCCAGGACGCAGTCCCGGGTTTCCAGCGCGACGACATAACCGTCAGCATCTTTCACCGCTCGGATTTCTACTACGACAACACCGGGATGCCGGACATGGACGGCAAGATCCTGAAAACCGCCGTCGAAGAGATCCAGCGGGAATTGGGTGCCGCGGCAAGCCCCGCCGTCTTCCTGCGGAATCAATATCTGCGGCTCTCCAAGAGCTACGCCACGACACGCCGCTCCCCCGTGACCTGCCGCGCGCTGTCGTCCCTTTGCTTCCTCGATCCCGCAGGCGATCTCTACCCCTGTGCCATTTTCAATAAACGACTGATCAATGTACGCAAGATGACTGGCACCTTCGGAGAACTGTGGCAGTCACCGGAGGCCCGCCGTCTCGCCGCTGAATGCGCCCGGGGAGGCTGCCCCTCCTGCTGGAATCCCTGTGACGCCTACAGCTCGATGCTGGCGTCACCATTCAAGGTTCTCACCGCCTGAGATGAACTGGATCCGGTGGGCGACGAACACCTACCTCGTCCGGCGGGAGCCGATCAGCCTTGTCTGGTTCGTCACGAACCGCTGCAACGCCCGTTGCCGCCACTGCTTCGTTGACTTCACCTCGTCCGAATCCAGCTTCGCAGAACCGGGCGCGGGCGAGGCTGATCAACTCGCGCGCCGGCTCGGGGGCAGCCTCTTCAACGTCAACCTGACCGGCGGCGAGCCCTTCCTCCGCGGTGACCTCTGGGACCTGCTCCGGCCCTTGCTGGACCACACCACGGTCCGTGCCGTGGTCATCACGACGAACGGCTCCTTCCCGGAGCGGGTCGCCGCGCTGCTGGAGCGCTTCCGTGCTCACCGGAACGGCTGCCTGCTCAAGCTCTCGATCTCCATCGACGAAGCGGGTGAACAACACGACCGCTTGCGGGGTATCACGGGCCTCTTCGAGCGCGCCCTCCAGACCTATCGCATCGCCGAGGGTTGCGGCGACCACCGGGTGCTGGCAGACGTCGCCATCACCGTCACCCCGTGGAACTGCGACACGGTGCTCGGGCTGCACCGGGGCTTGCGTGCTCTCGGGGTGCTTCGCTGCGCCGCCATCCTGATGCGGAAGGCGGGGACAGTGCGGGAGATCCCGCGCAGCGAGGCGGTGCTTGCGGCCCACGGTCGTCTCGCGGAGGCAATCCGTGCCGTCGAGGCGGGGATCCGCCCGAGATGGAGCGCCCACGCGCTGCTGGAACGGCTCAAGGCCGGCAAGAACAAGGTCGTGCGCGATCTGGCGAGCCCCGCCAGCGGCCTCCAACCGGCCATCGGCGGATGTGTCGCCGGATCTCTTTTCGGGGTGATCGGTCACAGCGGTGAGGTCTACCCTTGCGAGGTGCTGGGTCCGCGCTGGAGCTTCGGCAACCTGCGGGGCCACGATTGGGACTTCATGGCGCTCTGGGGCGGGAAACGCGCTACGGACACCCGCGCGCGGATCGCAAGCCTGCGCTGTGGCTGCACCTACGAGTGCGCCTGGTCGACCACGGTTACCGCGACCCCCCGGCTCGCCGCCCGCGCCCTGCGCCACGCCCTGGGACCGCCGACGTGCCTGAAAAATCCGTAGTCGTCGTCATCCCCTGCGAAGGACTCAACGCCTATGTGCGCGAGTGCCTCGCGCACTGCCTCGCTCAGGACTACCCGGCTTTCACCGTCGCCCTTCTCCCCGACGCGCCTTTGCGCCTACCGGCGGCACTCTGCGGGCCGCGACTCGTCGTGCTGCCGACAGGCCCTGTCTCGATCGGGGCCAAGCGCAACGCCGCGCTGCGTCGCTTCCCGGAGGCCTGCTGCTACGCGCTTGTGGACTCCGACGCCTACCCCGCGACGGGCTGGCTCTCGAAGGCCGTAAGCCTCCTCGACGATGAGGGGATCTGGGCTGTGGGCGGGCCGAACATCACACCCCCGTCGGAGCCACTGCGCCAGCGCGCGGTCGGCAACGCGCTCTGCTCCGTCCTCGTCTCCGGCACTTTGAGCTTTACAAAGCGCCGCTCTCCGGGCCGCTTCTGCCGCAACCTCCACTCCTGCAACCTCGTCCTCGCCCGCCGAGCCGTGGAAAACGCGGGCCTCTTCAATGAGCGGCTCAGGACCGCGGAGGACCGGGAATACTGCCTCCGCATCGGGGACGCCGGGGGGCGGATCCTCTTCGACCCCGAGGTCGTCGTCTACCACCACAACCGGCGCCTCTGGGGCCACTTCTTCCGGCAGCGCTTCACGTACGGTCAGGACGTGGCGCCGCTGCTGAAAAACGGCGGCGGTAGCCTCGATCTGTTTCTGCTGCTGCCATCGGTCACAGCCGCCCTGCTGCTCGGCGGTCTGCTCTCCGGCCCGCTCTGGCGGGGCGGGCCGCCGCTCGCCGCGGCCATCCTTGCCCTCTACCTCCTTGCCGCATCATGGGAAGCCGCACGGCACTCGAACGGCGTACGGGAAACGGCGCTGGCCATGGGCGCGATCGTCACGGCGCACCTGGCGCTCGTCGCCGGCCAGCTGCTGGGACTCGCGGGGATCCGCCTCGGGCCCGACAAGGCCGCGACAAATTTCCCGGGCGCGACCGAGGCGCTACCTGAACTCCTCGGCGAGCACCCGGCGGCTGTCGTGGAGCAGCAGGACAAACCGCACCAGGCTGAAAAGTGTCGCGAACAGGGACCCCTCCCAGACCAGGGGCCGGACGATCGCCACCCATCCCGGCGCCGCAGCTTCCGGTGAGCTCACGGCCAGCACCGCGCCTCCGGCCAGGAAGACCGCGACTTTCGCCAGCAGGTAGATGACCCGGGAGGCCGGGGACGACACCAGATACCGCCCCAGGAGCGAAGTCTGCACGGCAAAGCCGCCGATGCCGCGCTTGAAGAGCAGGGCCCGGACGAAGTCCGCGAGAAACGAGCGGCAGATGAAAAAAACCGGGACCCAGAGCGGGACAAGGCGATGGTAGGCCAGGAGGAGAAAGAACAGGTTCTCCATGATTCGATCCGCGAGCGTGTCCAGCAACCCCCCGACCTGCGAGCTGATGCCCAACCAGCGGGCGAGAAAGCCATCGAGCCAATCCATGGCGCAGGAGAGCGTCATCACCGCCAGGCCGAGCAGACGCAGATCGGCATCAGCGGCGTCGAGCAAGCCGATCGCCACGAGCACCATGACCGTTCGGACAAGGACCACCAGATTGGCCAGATTTATTCTCAGGATGTCCCGCATCTCAGACGACAATCGCCCTGGCGAGCGAGCCGGCGATGGCGCTGAACGCATCACAAGGAGTCCAGCAGCCGGGGCAGAGGTGGCGTGAGCACTCGTCGCTCAAGCGGCGGACCTCCTGCCGCTTCCAGAAGCTCGTCAGGGGGAGGTCGAGATCGCGGACCGAGAGCACGCGGCGGGCGTGCATGACGCACGGGTAAAGGTTCCCGCCCGGGTCGAGAAAGCAGCTGGCCGAGAGCGCCTGGCAGCGCAGCGGCGGCCGGCCGGAGGCCAGATACTTCTGGTAGAACTGCAGATACCGCCGGCGCAGGAGACTGTTGACGCTTCCGCCTTCCTGGTCGAGGGACTGGATGCTCGCGATCTCGCGCGAGAGCTCTTCGCGCGCCATTGCGGGGAGATCCTCGTTCCCGTAGAAGAAGGCCGATCTCTGGAAGATGTTCACGTTCACGTCGTCGAAACGCAGCCGCGGGCAGCGCTCTCGGACGGCGGCCAGCATCGCCCCGAACGCGCCCAGGTTCTCCGGCGTGACCGTGTACCCCAATTGAGCCCTGATGCCGGAAAGCCCTTTGAGCCCGGTGAATGTGGCGATTGCCCGCTCCCAGGCCCCTGCGCGCCCGCGCACGGCGTCGTGGACCAGGGGGGGGCCGTCGATGCTGACCGTGACAATCAGCCTGGCCGGGGCAATCACCCTGCTGATCTCAGGCACCAGCCAAAGAATTTTTTCCGGGAGCTGCCCGTTGGTGTTGATGTGCAGACATCCCAGCCGGCGCGAATGCCGCCGGACCGCATCGACAATTTCCGGCAGGTCCTCCCGGAGAAACGGTTCGCCACCGGTCAGGCCGACCCACGAAAACCCGTTTGCGTACTTGAAGAACCGGTCGATTTCCCGCGCATCCAGCTCGTCGGGCGCCGGTTTTTTCTTCCAGATGTGGCACATGCCGCAGCGCAGATTGCAGCGATAGGTGACGGCAAAGGAGATCTTCATCGGGTGCGGCAGCCTCGCCCAGTTGGAGCGCAGGACCATGGCGCCCAGATGCAGGTCCCGGGGGAGACGGGAGAGGTTGGTGATCAGCGCCTCGCGGAATGAGGTTCGGGGGACGCTGCGCAGGGCTAGCGGAACGTGCAGGGTATCTCCCCCAGCTCGAGAACGATCTCCTCCGAGGGGGCGACAACGATGCTGCAGCGAGCTTCCCGCCCACCCGATTTCCAGATGGCCTCATAGGTCGCCGGGGGGATCCCCTCCAGATAGAACTCCCCGCCCTTCCCGGTGGGGAACGTCACGACCGCGTCACCCACGGAGAGCGCCGCCTCGCCGTGCGCGAGCGCCTTCGCCCCCTGGCTGGTCCGCGCCGTCAGGGTTCCGCTGATCGCCCGGAAAGGCCGGACGTCGAAGGTGATGAGGGCCCCCTGGCGATAGGCGGGCGAGACGTACTTTCTGATCTCGGGTATCGTGAAGTTCATCGGCACGTCGTTTGCGTTCAGGCGGATCTCGTTGTCGTAGAATGACTCGAGGCGCGGCAGCAGCAACTGGCCTTCGCCGTCGGTCCGGCCGATTTCCTCATTGTTCCGGTAGACCCGGACGCCGGGGAGGTGGTCGACCTCCACGAGGCCGAAGGAGTCGCGGACCGGCCGCCCGAAGCTGATCTTGCCGCCGAGCGCCGTCAGGCTCCCGCCCGCGAAAACGCTCAGGCTCCCCGCCTTTTCGCCGTCGTTGTCGTACCCGAACAAGTCGGTGCGGTAGATCCCGTGTGGCCCGTTGTACTGATAATTCAGGCTCAGGGATTCCATGTCACCCTGCGTTCGCGCCGCGGCCCGGTAGCCGAACCCCTCTCCGGCCGGCGCATCCCGCGAAGCCTGGACGGTCAGGATCCCCTCCTCCGACTCCTGCTTTTCGTAGAAGACCGCGGCGCGATCGCGCGCCCCCGACCAGGTCAGCGCCAGGAAGACTTCGTTCACGGTCTCCCCGTCCCTGACGTTCCGCAGGGTGACGTTCAGGGAGAGGCCCTTCGCGATGGTGCGCGAATACTGCACGGAAGCCGTGTGCTTGTCCTCCCCGTCGAAGAGATGTTCCGCGGCGTAACGCAACGAGAGCGCGCCGAGCTTGTGCGCGTCATAGCCGACGCCCGCGCCGTAGAGGTTCTGCACGCTGGTCGACGATATCTCCTCGTCCAGCAACGCGTAGTCGCTTGACATCGTGCGCAGGCGCAGATAGCCGTTGAAGTCCCTCCGCTTGTAGCGGTAGTCGGCCGCCCCGGCGTAACCTTCCTCCCCGTCCTTCCGGCTGTAGCGGGCGGCCGCCGTCAACTCGCCGAACGTCCCGAGAGTGAAAGAGAGCGTGGGCCCGGCGCTGATGAAACCGCTCCCGGCATCCGCCGCCAGGCCAGCGGTCAGATGATTGCTCAGCCCGAACCGATGGTTGGCGGTCGCCACCGGATCCCCGTAGTCGTCGCTCTCGACACCGTAATCATCGCGCAAAAAGCCCGCATAGTAGCCGTATTGCTGCACCCCTTTTTTCAAGAGCGTGTCGCTGTAATAAAAATCGCCGCTCAAGCGGGTGACCGCCCCGAACACATCGCGGATCACGACGTCGACCTCCTTGTACCCGGTGGCGTACGAGGAGAGGTTCTCGACCTTGAACTCCCCCGGCGCGAGACTCTCCCGCCGCAGGGGGACCCCGTCGAGCGATATCTCGATCTCCCCCGGCAACGCGCTCAGGCCGGTGAAGTCGAAACCGGGATTTTTCACGAAATAGGGATCGAGAGAGGAGTTCCTCTCGAAACCGACCCCGCCGAGGATCACGCTTTTCCCCAGCAGATCGGAACGCGCGGCAAGATCGCCGAGCGTCAGCCGCTGCATGCGCCCGCGGTCATCGCGGATCAGCCGGCTCATCAGACGCACGAAACTGGTCTCCTGGTCGTCCGAGCCGCTCCAGAGGCCGTCCGAGACGAGCAGCAGGTCGCCGGTGCGCCCTCCCGCCTCCACCGTCCCGTTCCAGCTCCGGAAATCGGCGTCGGACTGCCGGTACTCCGCGCCGTAGTTGAAAAAGAGGCTGCCGTTGCGCGGGCGCTCGACGCCAGGCCTGGCCCGCATGGCAAGATCGACGACCTGATACCCCAGCATCCTGGCCGGGACTGCTATTTTCAAGACGGCGGTCTTCGCATCCATCCGGAAGGCAATGCCGCGCATCCCGGCAAGGGAGAGGTGCGCTTCGCCGTCGATCATGACGGTTTCGCCCACGGGCTCCCGAAAGCCCATCGCCTTGAGATCCGTCACACGGACAAGAAAATCCGCCGCGGCGGCGCGCTGGACGATGAAATCCCCTTTCTGCTCGCCGTTGACCCTCACCGCAACCACGACCGACTCGCGTTGATCGGGGGTCTGTGCAGGGACAACAGATGCCATGAGCAGCACGGCGATGGCAGACAGGCCGAGAACCCTCAGGCGCGGCATGGTCGTCAGCGGCAGCTCCCTTCCCGTGTCGTGACCTCCTTCTCGAGGCGCAGGCGGTCGGCGTTGATCTCGATGGTGACTCTCGAGAGCAGCGGGCAGACGCCCTCCGGAACCGTTATCTCAAAGGGACGAGCAACACCCGCGAGGAGGTACCAACCCGTGTTTTCACTGTTGAAGATCTCCCCCCCCTCGGCGTTATACCCACGGACAAGCGTCTTTTCGATCCGGAAATGGGTGTTGCCGGTGTTGCGCACCAGAGCGCGGACGCTGCCGGCGGCGACCGTGACGTCGGCCAGTTCGCCCGAGATCCGTTCCTGCTCGGCCTCGAGGTACACGGGCAGCTCGAACCGGATCAACAGGGAGACCTGAATTCCCTCCCCCCGGTTTTTCCCGGGCATCTGTTCAATGTGCAAGCGGTAGGTTTTCTCTCTCTCGGGGAAGGGCAGCTTCGTCCCGATGCGAATTACCTGAGCACCGCCGGGCTCGACTGCGAAGAGTTTCGGGAAAAACACCAGATCGGCTGTCTCCAGGTATTTATCCTTCGCTTGCTCGTCCTGGCTCCAGGCGAACGCCTTGAGCTGAAACCACAACGGCTCGGCCCCGTCGTTGGAAACCGTGACCGCCCCGCTGCGGGCGGTTCGGTCCAGGTCGACGCGCACCGGGTACACCCGGAATCCGGCCTCGACGACCTGCGGGCTCAGGACGCCGAGGAGGATGACCGCGGCGAGCGTGATCCCCCAGACCCCTCCTCCGCGGCTCTTGTCCCGAAACCCTCGCATCTTCAACAGTTCCTCCGGCCCTCGTGCCGACAAACGGCATCTATTAGTAGCCGATCAGGTCGAGAAAGACAACATTGACTCTTGATCATGGACAAAGATGATTATATTATTGGTTCGTAGGTTGTTATGGGGTTTCACCTCATCAAACCTTTCAAGGGGGGGAGAGTCATGAAGAAAGCGATCGTCTCCGCATTTGCCGCTGCCTTTCTCGCAGTCGGGGCGTCCAGCGCGCACGCCGACAACGGCGGGGTGTCCGTCAATGCAGCCGTTGGCGGATCCTGCTACTTCATCGAGCTCCAGGCAGTCAATTTCGGCTCCCTGATGCCGGGAGACACCGGGAGTGCATCGTCCGTCATCCTCTTCACCTGCACGAACGGCATCGGCTACACCCTCAACGACGAGTTGAACGGCGCGGGCACCTACAGCGGAGACATGGACGACGGCAGCGGGAACCTGCTGCCGTTCACCCTGGCCTACGGCCCGACCACGGGGACGGGCAGCGGGGGCGTCCAGACCGCGGTTGTCAACGGCAGTGTGACCGTTCCTCTTGGGCAGGCGTCGGGGAGCTACACCAAGCTGGTGGTGTTCAGCATAACTCCGTAGCAACAATCAGAAGGCAGCACCGGGCCGTGGCGGAGACATTCCGTCGCGGCCCGGGAGCAGCACCAGGAACAATCTCCAGATTCCTTCCTGCACCGTTACCCGCCGATTGCATGCGTGACCGTGGCTGTAGTACGAGCTGAGAGCGCCATCCAGGCTGCTTTCTCGGGATGGGAGCGTAACCGGTGAAATCGACACGTCTGCCGGCGCTGTCAGCGCTGGTTTTCTGCTCGGGGTGCTGCGCCCTGGTCTACCAGATCGGCTGGCTGCGGGAGTTGCGCCTCGTGTTCGGGGCCTCCACGTACGCCTCCTCCGCGGTCCTCGCCATTTTCATGGGCGGCCTCGGCCTCGGCAGCGCGTTGCTCGGCCGCCGCGCCGATCGACACCCAAGACCGCTTCGCATGTATGCCTGGCTGGAATTGGGGATCGCGGCGGGCGCGCTCCTGAGCCCGCCGCTCTTCCTGCTGATCAGGAAAATCTACATCGCCACGGGCGGGGCGTCAGCCATGGGGCAACCGCTGGCCCTGGCAGTCCGGCTCCTCCTCTCCTGCCTGGTCCTCGCTCTCCCCACCTTCCTGATGGGAGGGACCCTGCCGGCGATAGCCCGGGAGGCCGCCCTGTCCCGGGATGCGCGTCGTCGCTCGGTCGCGCTGCTCTACGGGGTCAACACCATCGGCGCCGTGTGCGGGGTCATTGCAGCCACATTCTTTCTGCTTGAGCGCCTCGGAACGCGTCTCACCATCTTTTCGGGCGTGGCGTTGAACGCCGCCGTGGTGCTCGCGGCCTTCACGCTGTCGGCCCGGTCACCGGCCGCGGGAAACGGCGAAGAATCGGCAGTGGCGCAGCTTCCGTCCCGTGCCCGTCGCGACGCCTCGTTCCCGGACGGCGCGGCAATGCCGCGCGCGTTCATCCTCCCCGCCGCCGCGCTCACGGGCTTTTGTTTCTTCCTGATGGAGATTGTCTGGTACCGGATGCTCTCCCCGATCCTCGGCGGCACCACGTACACCTTCGGCATCATCCTCGCGGTGGCGCTCGCCGGTATCGGCAGCGGCGGCATATTCTCCTTCTTGCTGGGGCGCCGCGTCCTCCCGACGGCCAGGCTCTTCGCGGCCACCTGCGGGCTCGAGGCGCTCGGACTCGCCCTGGCCTTCGGGCTCGGGGACCGGATCGCCGTGCTGGCCATCACGCTGCGGCCCGTGGCGGGCAACCTCGCCGAGCTTGCGTCCGGCTGGGCGGTGGTGGCCGCTATCGTGGTGTTGCCGCCGGCGATCGTCGCGGGATTGCAGTTTCCCTTGCTGATCTCCCTGCTCGGTCGAGGCAGACGGGATGTCGGGGAACACACCGGGGCGGTCTACGCGTGGAACACGGGCGGATCGATCCTCGGCGCCCTGATCGGCGGTTTCGGCCTGTTGCCGCTGCTCGGCGCCCCGGCGTGCTGGCGGCTCACCGTGCTGCTGCTCGCCGTGACCTGCGCGGTCGCATTGGCGGTCTCGCTCTGGCGGGAGGGCCGCCGGGCGACGCTCGCGCTCCCCGTGGCCGCAACGATCGGCTCGCTCGCGCTGATCGCGGCGCCGGGGCCCAGCGCTGCCTGGCGTCACACCCCGATCGGCGCCGGCGGGGTCAACCTCGCCGGCCGCAACCGCCAACAGATTCGCAACTGGGTCAACGAAGCGCGCTTCGGGGTGATCTGGGAACGTGACGGCCTCGAGAGCAGCGTGGCGCTCAGCCGCATGAGCGCGCTGGCGTTCATCGTCAACGGCAAGATCGACGGGAACGTCCGTGCCGACGCCGGCACGCAGATCATGGGTCCCCTGGTCGGGGCGATACTCCACCCGGGACCGAGAAGCGCGATGGTGATCGGGCTGGGCACCGGCAGCAGCGCCGGCTGGCTCGCCGCGATCGACACCATGGAGCGGGTGGACGTAGCGGAGCTGGAACCGGGTGTGCTCGAGGTCGCCCGGCGGTGCGCGCCGGTGAACCGCGACGTCCTCGGGAATCAGAAAGTCCGCATCATCCCGGGCGACGGCCGCGAAATCCTGATGACCTCCAGGCAACGGTACGACCTGATCTTCTCCGAGCCGTCCAATCCGTACCGGGCCGGCATTGCCGGGCTCTACACGCTGGAGTTCTACCGTGCGCTCGCCGCGCGCCTGGCCAATGGGGGAATTTTCGCCCAGTGGGTGCAAAGCTACAGCGTCGACCCGGTCACCGTCCGCCGCATCGCCGCCACGCTCGCATCGGTGTTTGGCAACGTTGAGACCTGGCAGACCCTCCCCGGCGACCTGCTTTTCGTCTGCTCGGCGGAGCCCAAGGATTACTCGCTGCCACGACTTGCCGCGCGCGTCGGCTCGGAGCCGTTCCGGTCGGCGCTGCGCGCCGCCTGGGGCGTCGAGGGTCTGGAGGGTTTCCTCGCGGGTTTCTTCGCCGACGACACCTTCGCGAGGCACGCTCTCAAGCTATCGCAGGGGAGCGGCGAGTTGAGCACCGACGATCTGGCGCCCGTCGAGTTCGGTTTTGCCAGAAACGTCGGTACCAATCTGATGTCGATGGCGGCCTTCCGTCAGGACACCCAGGCGCGCGGCGCGCACCGGCCCGCCGTGAAGGACGGCGAGGTCGACTGGAACCGCGTCGATGAATCCCGGATCCTCCAGATGGTCTGGCAGGGCGCGGGGTGGCAGCCGCAGGGGACCAAAGAGGAGATCTCCTGGGGCTTCAACCAGGGCAACCACGAGGTCGCACTGCGGGCCCTGCGCGAGGGGCGCTGGCAACCCGGCGGCCCGCTGGAACAGGTCATGGCCGCGCTCGCCCTGGCACGCGCCGGCGACAGCCTGGCGCTGCCGCTGCTCCCGCCGATCGTCGCGGTCTGGCCGGCCACCGCCGCGGCGATCCAGGCGCATCTCTTCCTGGTCCAGGGAGACGAGAACAAGGCGTTCAGCGCCTTGTCGGCGGCGATCGCCGGCTTCAGGACCGATCCGTGGAATCCGATGATCGTGATGAGAGAGACCCTCGGCCTCGGCGAGGAGATGGCGAAACGCCACCCGCAGCTCGCGGCCGGGATCTTCGAGCTTCTCGAGCAGCCGCTCTGCGTCCGGCTGCTCGACCAGGAGCGGATCTCCCGCTTGATGAACGTCGCAATGGCTATCGACTGCCGGCACGGGGAGCGGGTCTTTTCGCAAATCGAGCCGAATGTCCCCTGGATCAGGCCGATTCTCGAGTACCGCGCGAAGTGCTACGGGGAGACCGGCAATCCGCTCGCCGCTCGCGCGCGCAGGGATCTGGCGGAATACTGATCGTTACACCACTCTCCGCAGCTTGAGCCTGGTCCGCCGGAACATTCCGGGCGACCGCAGGGAGCGCACCAGTCTCAGCAGTATCCTCGGCCTGAGATAGAAGGCCAGATACCCCAGGATCTGGGCCCGCCTAAGCCAGCGCTCGTCGAACTCGCCGGCGGCAAACGCGTACCGCCGGTAATAATCGAAACCTTCCTCAGGGATGGTGATCTCGCTCCGGAATTTCCGGTAGAGATGGCTTCCCGGCAGGGGCGTGGCGATGTTGATCGTCAGATCGTCGAGATTGAGGTCGCGGGCATAGCGCAGGGTGTCGCCCACCTCGGATTTCTTCTCCCCGGGCGCGCCGATCATGAAATATCCCTGGACCAGGATGCCGGCGTTTTTCGCCGCGGCCACGGCGTTCTCGATCTGTTCCCGCTGAAGCCGCTTGTCGTACACCTCGTTCCGGATGCGATCGCTGTGGGACTCGATACCCATGTAGATCTTGCGCAGACCGGCCGCCCGCAGCAGCCGCAGGGTCGCCTCGTCGACGAGGTCGGCGCGCATGTTGCAGCCAAAGCGCAACCCGAGATTCCCCGAGATCATCGCCCGCGCAAGCTGCGTCGTCCACTCCCGATCGACGTTCAGCGTGTCGTCCTGAAGCATGAATCCTGCGATGGCGAAATCCTTCTTGAGCCAGGCCAGCTCGGCCACGATGTTCTCGGGCGATCGCTTGCGCAATTTTCCGCCGAAGAGACGCTCGAGCGTCGGCTGACAGAAGCTGCACTGGTAGGGGCAGCCGCGTGTGGCGAAGATCGACGTCCCTTCGATCATCCGCCCGGTCGTGTCGAGCTGGAACCAGAGCTTGCGGTATCGCGCCATGTCGATCAGGTCAAACGCCGGGAAGGGGATGGCGTCCAGGTCCGCGATCGGCGCCCGCGGCTGGTTCTCGTGCCAGGCGCCGGCCTCCCGGAACCAGAGGCCCGCGACCCCCCTCCCGCACCCGCAGCCGATCAGTTCCGGCAGCGTCGCCTCGCCCTCGCCGATGACGATGAAATCATAGTCGTCGGTGCGACAGTGCCCGGGGAGCGTCGTGGGGTGCGGGCCGCCCAGGATGATCCGCGCCTCCGGCAACATCTCCCGCACCAACCGCGCCACATCCCTGGCGTCCTGTGCCATCGTCACCATGGCACTGATGCCAACCCAGCGGTAGCGGGTGTGGCGAAGGTGCTCGCGGAGCTCGGCGAACGGATTTTTCCTGAACGTGAAGTCGAACACCACCGGCGCGAGATTCAACTTCGCGCGCACGCTGGCGGCGAGGTAGAGTATCCCAAGCGGCACGTCGCCGCTCGGGTATTTCGTGCGGGGATAGACCAGCAGCAGTTCCCGGTCCGCAGCGCCCTCCCCCGCTCGCGTCACGCTCTCACCGCCCCCCGGCCTCAATGGCCTCGAGGTTGACCCGCGCTGCCTGCAGGCCGGGATCGATCTCGAGCGCTTTTCGGTAGGCGGCGGCGGCCCCGCGCAGATCGCCGCGCTGCTGGAGCAGCACCCCGATGCTCTGGTGCGCCGGGGCAAATCGCGGGGAGAACCGGACGGTCAGCAGGTACTCCTCGTAGGCGGCGGCGGGCCGTCCACGGTCCCGATAGAGGTTCGCCAGATTGTAATGTGCTCCGGCGTAGTCCGGAGCAAGCTCCAGGGCTCTTCGAAAATGCGCCTCGGCCTCCTCGAATCTGTTGATGAGCGCGGCCCCGACGCCCGCGTTGTTGTGATCCTGCGAGCTGAACCGTGATTGCTCCCGACCGCCGGAGCCGCCGACAGGAACATCGATGGCCGACTGAAACGCCAAATCCAGCTCCCGGGCCCTGCTCCGCTCGGCGGCCGCCTCGTCGTTCCTGCCCATTTCATCCAGCGCATCGGCCAGCAGGTACATCGCCGGCGTGAGGTTGCCGTTCATGCGGATCGCCTCCCGGAACTGCTCGGCGGCGCGCGCCGGCTCTCCCCGCAGCTTCCAGGCCGATCCGAGATGAATGCGGGCGTGAATGTTGTCGCCCGTGACCTGAATGGTTCGCGTCCACAGGGTGACCTCATCGCGCCAATATCCGGTTTGCACCCAGGCAGCCGCGGCGTACACCAGCACCACGGTGATCGCGGCGGCAAAGCGGCACCCCGTTGCCACGCCCAAACGCTCGACGATATCGCCCCACCACCAGACGGCCGCCACGAAGACGCCGACGAGAGGCAGATAGGTGTAGCGATCGGCCATCGCGAACTGCCCGACTTCGATGAAACCGATGACGGGAACGAGGGTGCCGAGGTACCAGAACCACCCGACCGCGAGCGAAGGCCTGGAACGGATCAGCCGCAGAGACAAGACCGTCGCCAGCAGCAGCGCTGCTCCGGTCGCCGCGGTTTTCGGCAGGGAGATCGACGCATCGGGATGGGGGTAGTAGATCGCGAGTCCGGTCGGGATCACGGTCTTCCCGAGGTACTCACCGTAGGAGATGACCGCGTTGCACGCCCGGATCCAGAGCGGATTCGCCCAGAGGTCGCTGATGGCGCCATAGCTGACCTGGGCCCGGTACGACACGACCGAAAATATCGGGATGAGAAGGAACAGCGGCAGCTTCTCGATCCAGAGCCGCTGCCTTGTCACGAAGGAGCCGGTCCCCGTCCCCCCGGTCGCCGTGCCGACCCCGAATCGGCCAAGGGGCCAGACGTCGAGCAGCAGCAGCGTGAACGGGAACGTGACCGCCATCGACTTGGCCATCAGGGCAGCCGCATGGGCGGCGAAAACCACAGCGAGTCGCGACAGGCTCGGCTTTCTCGCGTAGCGCAGATAGGCGCCCATCCCCAGGAACCAGAAGAGGGCACAGAGCACGTCCTTGCGCTCCGCGATCCACGCGACCGACTCGACGTGCAACGGGTGGATCGCGAAGAGCGCCGCCACGAGAGCACTCCGCCAGAGGGCGCCGGTCATCGACTGAAGGACCAGGAAGAGCGCGACCGTGGCCGCTCCGTGAAGCAGGATCGAAGAGAGATGGTGACCCGCGGGATTCAAGCCGTACAGCTCCACGTCGACCATGTGGGAGAGCCAGGTGAGCGGGTGCCAGAACGCGGCGTCGGTCGTCGTGAAGGCCCAGTGGATCGACGCCGCGGTCAATCCCTGCCGGACCCACGTGTTCTCGAGTACGTAGACCTGGTCGTCAAAGCCCGCCAGGAAGCCGTCGTGCACCACCCGTGAGAACGTTGCGAAGGTCAACGCGATCAAGATCAAGGCCAGGGCCATGCGCTTTCCCAGTGATCGCCTCATGGCCTGATGCCTCCAACGGCTTCCGGCTCCCACTGCGCGAGAGCCTTGTTCAAGTTCTCCCGGGCGATGAGCAGCCCTGGATCGAGTTGGAGCGTCTCCGTCAGGGAGCGCCGCGCCTCGTCGAGACGCCCGAGTCCCGCCGGGTTCAGGCCGAAGACCTCCACGTCCAGCTGGTGTGAGACCCAAGTCAGGGGATGCCAGCTGCCGGCATGGAAGGAGCTCGGAGCACAACGGATATTCCCAAGGGTGAGGCCACCGGCTACCGCCGGATTGCGGGTGAGGTTTTGTTCGTCGTCCCGGACGAATTCGTTAGCAAGGTCGGAAACGAACACGACAAGACAGAGCACGACCAGGAGCGCACACGTCAAGAAGTCTCTCATGATGGCGGGAAACAGGGTGCGCTGCGTCTTCAGTGCAGCAGCCCTTCATTCGAGATGAACGAGACGATACGCTCCGCGGCAATGCGATGCCCCCAGGCGGTCCAGTGCAGATCGTTCGTCAGGTAAGCCTCGTCCGCGCGGTTCTCGAAAGATGGCAAGAGATCCAGCATGGGGATGGCTTCACGCCTGCCGAACTCGCGGAGCACCTCCTGGGGGCTCCGAAGGGTGGGATCGGTCACCTGGTCGGCAAGGGGGATCACGACCACCGCGAAGCGCACCTGCCGCTGCGCGCAAAGAGCGTTCATCCGCGCAAGGAGCGCAAGAGTGACGCGCCACTGCTCCGCCCCGGCGAATGCCGGATCCAAGGCGCTCAGCCAATCGGAAGTGCGCCAGCGCGGGGCGACGTGGAGCCTTGCCCTCAGCCGGTAGATCCGCTCGTTGAGGAAACGCTTGAGTGCGGAGCGGCTTCTCAGGTCGGGGACGGGGACATTCATCAGGGCAAGTTCGCCCCCCTGGAGCTCGAAATAGGGCTTGGGATATTTCCCCTCGTGCGTGGCGATCCCGCCGTTGTTGAAGATGTCGTCCATGAAGAAGCCCACGAGAACGAGGTCCGGCCGGAGCGAAAGGGCCTCGTCCCGCAACTGCAGGAGCTCCTGGTCCGTGCTGTAGCCGGGGATGCCAAGCGAGAGCACCTGCGTCCCCTCCCCGAGCAACAGCCCCAGCTGATGGGGGTAGCCTTCCCCAAGGTGAACGCCAAAGCCGTAGGTGAAAGAATCACCGAGCACGACGATCCTCCTGGCTCCCCCCCCCTCAGGCCCCTGCGAGGGCCACTCCCGGTCGTTGTACCCGGCGGCGTTCGTCGCATAGACGAGATTTTCGGGTGCCGTCCCCGCGCCATCGTGGACAACCAAATGGGGGTTCCCCCGCCATCCGAGGGTTGGGTCGTAGTGGCAGACATACCACTCGATTGACCCCGGATCCCCCGTACCGCGCTGACCGATGCGCAGGCCGAACTCCAGCAGCGCCATGGTGAGGCAGACGGACAGGAGAGCAAGCAGTCCCCGGGAGCTGAATGATCGAATATGCCCGGCCACGGCTTCCCCCTCCAGTCTTCGCGCCTCGTCCTGCGACGCGGTGATTCTTCGGCTGCCTGCCGTGAAAGTCAAGGTGCGGTTGACAAAGGATCATGGGGGCAGAAAAATGCCCGCATGGGCACGACGGCGCTTCGGAAATCCCTCTCGGTCGTCATCCCAGCATTCAACGAGGCAGCGCGGATCGCCGCGACGCTCGACGAGATTCGCAGGTACGCCGCAGGGGCGTTTGCCCGTTTCGAAATCGTCGTCGTCGACGACAGCAGCCGCGACGCCACCGCCGAGATCGTGGCTTCCCTGCAGGGATCCGTTCCCCAGATCAGACTGCTACGATTCCCCGTCAACAGGGGCAAGGGGGCGAGCGTGGGGGAAGGAATGCGTGCCGCGTCCTCGGAACTCCTGCTGATGTGCGACGCCGACCTCTCCACGCCGATCGGAGAGATGGAAACCCTGCTGCCCTGGATCGGGCGAGGCGCCGACGTCGTGATCGGCTCCCGAGCGCTGAAAGATTCCCGCGTCCAGGTGCGGCAGCCGCTCCACCGCGAATCCATGGGAAAGCTCTTCGGCGTCGCGATGCGGACAATGACGGGAGTCTCGTTTCGCGACACGCAATGCGGGTTCAAACTATTCACGCGGCAAGCTGCGCGCCGGATATTCGGGCTGACGCGGATCAGCCGCTTCGCCTTCGACGTGGAAGTGATGGTCATCGCGCGCGCGACGGGGCTCAAGGTCGAGGAGGTTCCGGTGGCGTGGTCGAACACGCCGGACACCAAGGTGCGGTTGTTCGGGGACTCTCTTTCCATGGCATGCGATCTGGTCCGGATAAGCATCAATGATCGTACGGGAGCGTATCGACAGGGCTGACGATCCATCCGGCCCAAGCGCGATCTTCGGGGGAGACCGGCTCGACAATGCACGCTGACAGGGGGGAAGCGAAAGTGCCGGAACCGCGATCGCCGACTCCGGAAACCCGGTTGCCCGGCGAGAGGTCCACCTGGCTTCTCGTGGCGGCCCCCATCGTCTATGTGCTGCTGCTCTGCGTCCCCGCGCTGATGCGCGGGGACGGGTTGGTGCTCGGCACGATCTGGGCCGATCTCGGCAACCAGTTCGTCGGCCAGAGGGAGTTCGGGTTCGGGGAGCTGGGGCACGGCCGCCTGCCGCTCTGGAATCCGCACATCTTCTCCGGGATGCCGGCCCTGGGGAACCTCCAGTTCGGCCTCTGCTACCCTATCAACCTGATCTTTCTCCTTATGCCTCTCGCGCAGGCCTTCAATCTGTCGATCATCTTTCACCTGGTGCTGGCCGGCGTCAGTATGGGGCTCTGGGCACGAAGCCAGGGTCTGCGGCTCCTGCCTTCCCTAGCCGCGGGCATCCTCTACATCGGCTGCGGCGCTCACTATTCCCATGTGCTCCCCGGCCACGAAACAGCCGTCTGTCTCCTTCCCTGGGCGCCCCTGGTTTTCTGGGCGATCGACGGGGTGACGCGCGACGGGAGGCCGGGTCCCGCCCTTGGGGGCGCGGCCGCGCTCGCGATGATGATCCTTGCCGGCAGTCCGCAATTCATCTTTCACCTCGGCGTCGCCGCGGTGCCCTATTCGCTGCTGCGCCTTGCGGGAACCGGCTCCTGGGCCAGAAAGACGCTGCTCCTGGCGGCGATCCCCCTTTTCGCGACGGGGATCACCGCGTTCCAGCTCGCGGCGATGCTGCAGGCGAAGGCGGGAACCCTGCGGGAAGGAAAGCTCGCCTATGAGTACGCCGCGATGTTCTCGCTCCCCCCCGAGAATCTTCTGACCTTCCTCAACCCGTTCCCCTGGGGGGGGGCGGGCGGAGAGGGGTACTGGGGACGCTGGCTGCTCTGGGAGACGCAGCTCTTCTTCGGGATCACCGGGATCGTCATGGCGCTGCTGGCCCTCGGGAGGAAGACGGACAGAGGCCGCTGGTATCACTTCGGCCTGATCGTCCTGCTCCTGGTCCTCGCGCTCGGCGATCACACGCCGCTCTTCCGCGTCCTCTACGAGCACGTCCCGTCTTTCGGATATTTCCGGGGACATTCGAAATGGATCCTCCCGGCCAGCATCTTTCTGATCCTGCTCGCGGCGCGCGGCTTTCAGTCGTTCCTCGAAGATCCGGATAAACACCGCGCGCTCCCCTGGATCCTACTGGTCGCGGCGCTCTCCCTGGGGGGCGTCGCCGGAGCACTCTGGCGGGGGGGCACCAGCCCGGCGGCGCCCGGCTGGTGGTCGACTTTTCTCGCCACGATGTCCGGGGAAAGCTACGGCCTCACCAGCGCCTCCCTGGGAGACCCGCAGTTTCTGAGGGCTTCTCTCGACGGTACGGCTCTCGCATTCGGTATCGCGGCCGGCACGAGCCTTTTTCTGGCCCTCCTCGTCTGGATCAGCGGTCGCCGGGGAAGGTTTGCCGCGACGGTTGTCGCGTTCGCCGTCCTCGAGGTATTTTTGTTCAACCGCGCCTATCTCGCGACCTTCCCGCTCGAGACGGCGCGGCGGCCCGACGTCAAGGCCGCCTTGGCGCGGGATCCGGGGGATTACCGCATCCTCCTCCTCGACGCCCCCGACAGCGCAATGAGCACCGGCGCGTTGGACGCATGGGGCTATGATCCCTTCGTCCCCCGGCGCTACGCCGAGTTCATGGCATTCAGCCAGGGCGTCTCCCTGGACACCCCCGCCGTGGACATACCCCTGCGGCGTTGGGACCCCCTGCTTGCGCTGTTGCGGGTCCGTTACTTCTTTGCGCCTGCCGAGAACGGCGGGATTGCGATCGAGGGACCGTTCCCCCACCTCCCCCACGCGCTTCTTGTTCCGCGGTTCCAGGTGGCACGCGGCCCCCGGGAGCAGATCCTCGAGGCGATGCGGGGATCCGGCTTCGATCCCTATCGGACGGTGCTTCTTGAAGAGCCTCCGACTTTCCCGATAGGGGCGGTGTTCCATCGGGACACCACGAAGGGAAGCGTCAGGATGAGCACGGTCTCCACGGATGAACTGGTGGTCGAGGTCGAGACCGGCACGCCGACGCTTCTTCTGATCACTGATGCCCATTTCCCCGGCTGGCGGGCGACAGCGTTGCCGGGGTCCGCCCAAGAGGCCTACCGGATACTCCGGGCCGATTATCTCCTGCAAGCCATAGCACTGGGGGCGGGAACCCACCGAATCCGCCTTGAGTATGCCCCCTCCGGGTTGGCGCTCTGGGGAGCGGTTTCGCTGTTCACAACACTGGGATCGATCTGCGCCGGCGCGATTCTGTGGCGACGCGGACGGGGGGGCGGGGCGGCAACGCCTCGTTGAGACGAGACTCGTGGCGGCACTCGGCCGTGACAGCGTTCGCACGCTTGCAGCGCTGCTTCTGCTCGTCGTTCTGACGCTCGCCGCCTTTTCCCCGGTCAGGGACGCCGGCTTTCTCAATTACGACGACCCGCACTACGTCACCGGCAACCAGCACGTGCTCAAAGGCCTCCGTGCCGAGGGTTTGGCCTGGGCGTTCTCCTCGTTCGAGGCCGCGAACTGGCACCCCCTGACCTGGATTTCCCACATGCTCGACGTGTCGCTCTTCGGGCTGCGGTCCGGGTTGCACCACCTTGCCAGCGTTGTGTTGCACGCCGCCGCCGCCGCACTGCTCCTGCTCGTTCTGCGTGGCATGACCGGGGCCCTCTGGCCGAGCTTTCTCGTGGCGGCGCTCTTCGCCGTCCACCCGTTGCGCGTCGAGTCCGTGGCCTGGATCGCGGAGCGCAAGGACGTCCTCTCCGGCCTGCTCTGGATGCTGGCCCTGCTGGCGTACCTGCGGTACGTGAGAAGACCCGGACCCGGCCGCTACCTGATCGTCCTCGGGGCTTTCATCCTAGGCCGGCTGGCCAAACCGATGCTCGTGACGCTTCCCTTCGTCCTGCTGCTGCTCGACTGGTGGCCACTGCAGCGTTTCCGGCCGGGACGCACCATCTCGACGTCATCGCCGCGTGCGATCGCGGCATGGCTGCTCCGGGAGAAGGTGCCACTGCTGGCATTCTCCGCCGTTTCCTGCGGCATCACCTATCTGGCGCAGCAGCGCGGCGGTGCGATGATGCTGACGGAGTTCTTCCCCTTCTGGACACGCGCCGGCAACGCCGTCGTCTCCTATCTGCGCTATATCGGCAAGGCGTTGCGCCCCGTCGACCTCATTCCCTTCTACCCGCACCCGGGGGCGTCCCTCGCCGCGGCGGCGGTGTTGCTCTCCGTCGTGCTCCTCGTCGCCGTCACGGCACTGGCCCTGGCCGTCCGCCGGCGTCGCCCCTGGCTGGCCCTCGGCTGGTTCTGGTACCTGGGCACCCTCGTCCCGGTCATCGGCATTGTCCAGGTCGGGCGCCAGGCGATGGCGGACCGCTACGGCTACCTGCCGCTGGTCGGCCTCTTCATCGCGGTCGTTTGGGAGGCGTTCTCCCGGGCAGGCAGCCGGAGGCGATGGCAGGCCGTCCTCGGAGCGACCGCCGCCGCGATCCTCGCGGCGCTGACGTTTCTCTGTTGGAGCCAGGCAGCGCGCTGGAAGGACACCGACACCCTGTTCACCTATGTTACGCGGGTCGATCCCGGGAACTTCGTGGCCTACAATATGCTGGGGTCCGAGCAGCTCGTCCGCGGAGAGACCGAGGATGCCGCCCGCCTCTTCCGCAAGGCGCTCGAGATCAATCCCCTGGCCCTGGAGGCCCGTTACAATCTCGGACTCGCGCTCTCCCGGACGGGCGAAACCGACGCCGCGATCGAGCAGTTCCGGGCCGTCACGGACTCCAGGAAGGGCGCGACCGGCGATGCCGAGGCACTCTACAATCTCGGGAAGCTGCTGCTGGAAAAGGGCCTGAGTGAGGAGGCGCTGAGGAGCTTCGACTCCGCCATCGCGATCGATCCCGGGCAGCCGCAGATCCAGATCTCCCGCGGGCTGGCCCTGGCAGCATTGGGTCAATTTCCCGCAGCCGCGGTGGCCTTTCGGAGCGCCATTGCGCTCGATCCGAAAAGCGCGGCGGCGCACTTTCACCTGGGCCGAGCCCTCGACGCCACCGCGGCCCTCGACGACGCCGTCGCCGAGTATCGCGCGGCCCTGGCCATCGATTCCGGCCTGGCGGAGGCGCACAACAATATCGGCGCTGCGCTCGCCACGCTTGGCCGGCGGCAGGAAGCGCTCTTTCACTTCCGCGAGGCGGTACGGATCGCCCCCGGCTACACGGAGGCACGCGTCAATCTCGGGAGAATCAGCGGGAACCGCTGAAGCGACGTCTGAGGACGAAGTACGCGGGGAGACAGAGGCTGAAGAGCGCTGAACCGATCCAGAACAGCTCCGCCCCCGGCTTCCGCGCCGCCTGGATACCGGCATAGTCATTGCCGAATTCGTCCCGTCCCCACCCGGTCAGATAGAGATGCCACCCCCGGTGCCGCATGCTTCCGTTCACCCGCAGCAGGTCCTGTTTGACTACCCTGTCGTTCTCCTTGATGTTGATCCGGGCGGTCACCTCCCGCAGGTCGCGTCGCCATGCAACGAGCGTAAGCCCGTACTCCCCGACAAGCACTTTCGATTGAGCATCAGGCTTCGTCGAAAAGCGTACCCGCTCCGCGTTCCCACCCTGGAGCGCAACCATTTCAAGCGTGGCGGAGGTGATATCGTACTGCATCTCCCGTAGCGCCAGGGAACCATCGCTGGCCTGAGCTTTGCCGCCCTCCCGGACCGTGAGCAGCTCCAGCCTCTTCCCCGTGGCGAATTCCGTGATGCCGATCTTTGCCAGAGCCGGGAAATGGGTCATCCCCAGCTCCTCGATCTCGATCGCGAAGCCCAGCGGCACCTCACGTTCGGACTGCCATTCGAATACCTTCGCCTCTGAAATACCGACCGGAATGTTCTTCGTACCCACGACCCCGAACAGCGCTTCGGCCGCTGCCGCGGCGAGCACCGCGAGAATGGAGAGATGCATTGCCGCGTCCGTCAGAACGGTCCACCTGCGGCGGCGCCCCCCAGGATAGCCCGTCGCGAGGGCCGCGATCACCGGCAGGCGATGCCAGGTGCATAGTGCGACGCAGACCGCGATCATGCCGAGCATTACCGCGAAAAGGAGGCCGTGAAAGACGTCGAGTACGCCGAGAGCACGGCCCACCGCGAGTCCACGCTCCCCGACGGATGAGAGCAGGAATTTCCTGGCTTGCTCCGGCGTGTAGAGTGTCCCGGCCGCCGCGGTGGCGGCCGTCGCAAGCAGTATCGCCATGGTCGTCCTGGCCGAACGCAGCGCTGCGACGATCCTCGCTATTCCCATGAACCGGTGTCACTCCGAATTTGCAGGCGAAAAAGAAAAGGCTGGCAAGATGTCACTCTTGCCAGCCTTTGGCTGATGTCACCGGTCAGCAGGGATGGACAGAAGCCTCCCCGACGACCACCGGCTTCACATACTTGATTTTTTTCATTCCGCCCCCCTTTCCTTCTGTAGTGATGTTCCCTTGATCTCCACTTTCACTCAGCGCTAAAAGTACTCGGTATCGTCCGGCAGGAGCGCCAGATCCTCCGCCGCGGCTCTCTCCTCGGCTGTCGGCAGCGTCGAACGGACCGTCAACTCGAACGTCACGACACCGGCAGTCCGGCCGGCGACGTAGGTGTTCGTGTTTTCCCCGTCGGCATTCGTCAATCCCACCTTCTCCAGGAGCTTCCCCGAACCGCTGGCGATCAGGTACTCGACTTCCGTGTCCTTGTTCGGATTGTCGTTGATGTCGGTGACCAGCACCTGCAGCTCGGCAGTGCTCTTTCCGTCGGCTTCCAGGCTCTCTGGATCGATCTTGATGCTGATCTTTGCCGGGGCATCGCTGCGCAGCTCGATCTGGACCGAGCCGGAGATGCCGACCGTGACGTCCTCGGCGGTGACCACGTCGATGCCGATCTTCTTGCCGGCGGTGTAGATCGCGGTCGCTTCGCCGTTGCCGTTCGTCGTGTCCTTCACCGTGCGGATCGAACCGACGCCGGTGACCGAGAAATTGACCTTGTGACCTTCCACCGGGCTGCCCGCCAGGGTCACGGTGGCAGTTATCCTGGTCTGGCTCTTGCCATCGGCGGTAAGCCACTCGTCGCCGGCCTTGACCGAGATCTCATACCCGGCCAGCGCGGCGGCGGATTCGACCGGATCGACAAGGGTGAGTTGCGCTTCCGCCTGGATGTAGGTCTTCACCACGGCCGTCCCGGTCGAGTTGCTGACCATGTCCCTGGCCACGATGATTGCGGTCTTCGCCGCGAAGCCGGCGACGTACGTCGCGGTCACCGTACCGAAGAGATCGGTCTCGCCCGAGCTGCTCTCCTTGATCGCTCCGCCGACTTCTTCCTTGAAAGCGCCGCCGCCGACCACGCCCGTATACTGCGACGTGGTGCAGAGGACGAAACTCACCTTGTGGCCGGGCACTGGATTGCCGTTGGCGTCGGTGACCGTCACTGTGACCTTCGCGGTGGACTTCTCGTCGGCTTTCAACTCCTCGGGCGTCGCCCCCACCGCGATCGTCAGCGCGGTATCGATGACGAAGGGCTTGTTTTCCGCCAACGACGCCGACTCGCTGCCGCGGGCAAGATGGCCGACCACGACAGCTTCAGGATAACTCTCGAGCGCACCGACCGTAAACTCTCCGGAATACGTCCCCGTTGCGGTCTCGGTCATCGCCATGCCGACCAGCGGCTGGATCACGGTACGCAGCGTGCCATCCGACATTTCGGCATAGACACCGGCGTAGTAGGGAAGATCCCGTTCCAGGTTTTCGACGAGATAGCTCTGCTCATAGACCTTCAGCGTCGTCAACGGTGTCATGTCCGCGGTGACGGCAGTGAACGGCTTGTCGCTCACGAAGACCTGGTATCCCTTGACCTCGTGGAGATCGACCTCGTCATCGGCATAAAAAGCCTTGTCCTCGAGGTAGACGCCGTACCCCTTCCAATCCAGAGATATCTGCCGGTCTGCGTTGGCAAGCCGGGCGATGTCGAACGTCGCCGTGGCTTCCTTCGTACCCGTCATCTCGACCTGGGCCTTGTCCCCGGCGATCAGTTTCCCCGAGAAACCGGCGCTCTTGAACACGGTGTTTGAGACACTGGCGATGGCAAGGGGCTCCAGCTCTTCCGCCGTCGGCGTGTCCAGCATCTTGAAGTCGACAAGGGTCGATGTCATCTGGTTGTGATAGAGGCTCGGCTTGTCGTCCACCATCCCGCCGAGAAGGGCACCGATCACGATCTTGCTGCTCTTGGTGACGATTCCGGCAAAATCGTAACCATTCGTGAGTTTCGCCGGCATAGCGGTACCATTCAGATACAGCTTGTTGTCCGTCGCAGACGGGCCCCAGGTGATCGTCAGCCGGAACTCTTCTCCCTGACTGATCTTGCCCGGCAGGGAGACCCGACTCGCCCAGTAATCCGTGCCGCCGGGATGGGACTTGACCCAGGCCTGCATCGCTGTCCCAGCCGACTTCGGGCCCTACAACCAGACCTGGCTGCTGTAGGGCTTAGTGTCACCCGCCTGCCAGCCGATGGAAATCTGGAGTAACGGGTCATTGTCGCTCTCTCCGAGCAGCGTGAAGACGGTTTCATCGTCCTCCTGATTGCCGCGGACGATGGTGAAGTCAAATGCGCCCTTGCCGACGTTCAGGCCGGCACTCTTGAGGTCCACCGAGAGATACCCCTGGGAGTCCTTGCTGCTCCCACCCTTGGCGGCACTCCATCCCTTTCCGTTGCCGGTGGTCTTGTCGAGACCACCGCTTTTCTTGACCAGAGACGGCCCGCCGTTAAAATCGGTCTGTACGAGGACAGCACCCGGGGCCGATCCCGCGATCAGACAACATGCAACCCCGGCTGCCAGTGCCCCCCACCATTTTCTTCTCACCGTCTCGCCCATGATCTTCCTCCCCGAAGGGCTTTCACCTTTTCCCTATCGATTCCTACCAGAGCCATCATTCTTTGTTACACCGCTCTTACCAGGAGCCTCCCCACGGCGAAACCTTGTTCCAGCCGGGACTCGACGTCTTACGGGAGTCGTCGGCCCTGTGGCAGTTCTGGGCGGACATCCAGTAGGCGTCGTAGCGGCCGGTGTCAACGGTATAGTAGGAATTGCTGGAGCCCTTGGCGTTATCCCAGCTGTTGTGGTTGATGTCCAGGCAGTTGGTGATCAACAGCTTGGGCAGACGCGAGGCGTGGGGGTTGTGGCACTTGGAGCATGAGAACTTGTGGAAGAGGCTCTGCGTCGTGGTGCCGTTGACCGTTGCTCCCCAGTTGTAGGACTGGAAGGCGGTGGAAGTCTGGTAGACCGGCAGGTAGCCGCCGCCGGAGGAACTGGTGCCACGATAACCGTAGCCGCGGCTGCCGGGGAGCTGGTTCTGGAGACCCATGCTGTATAGACTTGCCGCGGCCTTGCCGGTGGCCTGCGCAGGCGAAACACGCCCGTGGGTGAAGTCGAAGATGTTCGCCCCGCCGGTGCCGGTCGAGCCAAGAATGGAATTGGCGTGGCCGTTCGTGCTGTACCAGAGATTCTCGCCCGTCTTCCAGTCGATGGCGGCAATCTCGGAACCCGGGAAAGTGCCGTCGTTATTGCCGTGGCATTTCTCGCAGAGCCCGCCGAACTGAATCGCCGTCCAGCCGAGGCTGGTCGGATCGTTTGCCGAGTTCTGGTCGATGAAGTAGCCACCGTTCTGGGTGAATTGCGTGCCACCGCGCGGGACGGCCCCGTATCTCGCGGTATTCGTGTACGAAGAGGTTGAGAACGGCGCCCCGTCTTCGGGGTATGGGTTGCCGCGCCAGTTGCCGCGCAGATACGGCTGGCCGTGGACATCGGTGGTCGTCTCGCCGGTGCCGACCGGCCGGGTGTCGTGGACGTCGTGACAGTACGAGCACCGGATATTCCCGACGGCATCCTTCGTCTCGGAGTATTTGCCGATGGCCGACCCGGAAAGCGTGGCTCCGCCGAGGTCGAAGTTGACCGAGTGCGTGGACTGGATCGCCGCCGTCTTATAGCTGAAGTTCGGCAGTGTTGCCGCCGACCAGTTGGCGGTCGTCCAGTTCGCCGCGGTCACGGTGCCGTAGTTGTAGGCCAGGCTGCCGGTGGCCGTGTTGGTGTTCGTCCCCCACTCGGAGACCGCGTTCGTGGTATGGCAGCCCCAGCACATTTCAGCCTCGGTGCTGTAGGAACCCGTCGAGGTGCCGCCGATCTTGATGCGATAGCTGTGCGCGGAATACTGCTCATTCATCGTCGGCACCGCGGTGGTCCCGCCGTACCGGGTCGGGATCTCGACGTCGTTCGCGCCGGTGGTGCCGTCCGCGTGGTAGACGCCGCTGTGGCACTTCTGGCACTGGACGTTCCAGTCGGTCGACCCCGACAGAGTGTCGGCGTTGAGCGCCTTCAGGTGCGAGCCGTATACCGTGGTCGCCTCGGCGGGCGCACCGCTGCCAGACGGGTAGACAACCGTCGGACCGGAACCGCCGGGACCGTGACAGGAGCTGCAGGAGATTGAAATGCCGTTCCCGACGATGCTGGCGATCGTCCAGGTCGTGTCCACGAAGTTATGCACGCCGTCCGAGCCCGTGTGGCAGGCCGTGCACAACCCGGTCGTCGCGTTGTACGACGTACCGCTGCTGTTGATCTCGATCGAGCCGTTGCCGTGCTCGCTCGTGGCGTTGTTCGGGAACCAGTCGGTCGTCCCGAACGTGAACGTGTAGTTGTTCGCCGACGCCTCGAGGGCGTGGCAGTCCTTGCAGTCGAACGTCCCGGTCCCGCCGTGCGTGCTCTGCGCGGCTGCCGATGTGCGGTGCAGGACGCCGGTGTTCCAGACGTTCACAAAGTCGCCGTGGCAGCCGCCGCACGCCGAGGTGTTCGTCGTGTAGTAGTTCGCCGTCGACTCCCAGACGTGCGCCCAGTCGTCCCGGTAGATGCTCGGCGAGCCGGCGTGGCAGCTCGACCCGGTGCCCGAACAGGTCCCCGCATTGTCCGCGCTGCTCGTGTAGAACGTTCCGAGACCCATGTTCGTCCGGTCGCCCGCCACAAAGCCGTTGCCCGTGAACGTCCCGTTCTGGTGCGTCGTCACCGTGGTCACCGTATGGCAGGACGCGCAGCCCGCCGTGCCCAGCGTCTCGTCGTGCGCCTGGCCGGTGATCGTCGGCGTCACCGCGTGCAGACCCGAGGTCGGGTTCACCGCCGTCGCCGTGTGGTTCGTGTGGCAGTACCCCGTGCAGTTCGTCGAGGCAAAGCTCAGGTCCCAGTCC
>CAZEOK010000004.1:0-53994 GCA_964513745.1 uncultured bacterium | reverse complement strand
CGCTTGGACGCCGCGAAGTGGCTCGTCTTCCACTGCTTCTCCCAGAAGACGAGACCCGAGGCGAGGTTGAGCACAAGCGCGAGCGTGTTCTCGCGCACGCGCTCGCCGACGGCCGAGTGCGCCTTGCCGTTGCCCGCCGCCTGGTAAAGGCGGGTGCCGAGCGCGATGGACTTGCGGTACACGTCGAGGTTCTCGATCCGGTACGCGGTGCTCGTCGTCATGGATCCCCTCCCGTGGGATGTTGTGTCCAGGGGATCTAGCATCAAGCGTGCCAGCAGCGCCGACCTCACGACAACCGCACGGAACCATGGGATTTGCCACCAAAGGTTGATCCGGAGGTGCTTGAGCCGATGAAAGCGAGACCCTGCCGGTGTACCCGGCAGGCGCAGCGCGATGTTCTTGCTGTCCCCGCCAGGTGTCTCCAGCGGACAAACCGCCGTGGAACACGCGCTTGGCGGATGGGAGGTCTCCAGCGGCGGACCGCAGGGAGCACGCTGGAAGTCCGCAGCGACAGGACCCCGCAGCCGGCACGGAGCCCCTTGAGATCAGTCCCGGTCGACTACAGGTGCCCCGCGCTCGTGACCGTGAGCTTGCCGTGCTTGACGCCGCGCATGCCGATCAGGGCCTCGGAGATGTGCTTGATCACCGGCACCGCGCCGCGCAGCACGAGCACCTCGAGGCACAGGTGCGCGTCGAGGTGGATGTGCAGCGTCGAGAGGATCGCCGCGTGGTGCTGGTGCTGGATGCCGGTCAGCGCGTCCCCCAGCTCGTGCACGTGGTGGTCGTAGACCAGGGTCAGCGTGCCGATCATCTCGCCGCTGCCGCCTTCCCACGCCGCATCGACGAGCCGGTTGCGGATCAGGTCGCGGATCGCCTCGGAACGGTTGGCGTAGCCCGCTCCTTCGATGAGCGCGTCGAAGCTCCCGAGCAGCGGCCCCGGGATCGAGATGCCGAACCGGACGAGCTCCGCCATCGGCCGCCCCCTACCCCTGCGCCCTGCCGCCGTTGGCGATCAGCGCCTGCACCGGCGCCAGGCCGTAGGCGCTGCCTTTCTCGATCGCGGTCAGCACCGTCCCGCCGCCGGTGAAGAAGTAGTAACGGGCGTTGTCCATGACCGAGAGGTAGAGCCCCGGGCAGAGGTTCTTGAACTCCTGCAGCGTGTCGCCGCCGCCGTAGAGCTTCATCGCGCCGCGGTTCTGGTCGATCGTCTCGTCCAGCGCGGCCGAGCCCTCGGAGAAGTGCGGCGTGAATCCCATGACCGCGTTGACGAAGATCGTCTTCGCCTGCCCGAGCGCCGCTGCCACCTTGGCGTCCCGGAACGAGAGCGGGTCGACGTCGAGCACATAGCGGACGCGCTCGCCGGGCTTGAAGTCGGCCAGGGCCCGCGTGCGGAAGCATCCCGCGTCGCGCCGGTCGGGCAGGTCGGACTCCACGACGAAGGGCAGCTCGATGACCTTGTGCTCCTGCTTGTCCATGTCGACGAGCTGGCGGGCGGCCTCGACGTCCGACGGGGTCACACCGTCGATCGCGACGCCGTATTTGGCCCCGAGGTAAGCGTTGTACATCACCCCGCCGAGGATCAGGTGGTCGACTTTCCTGTAGATCTCGTGCAGCGGGCCGATCTTGGTGTCGTACTTGGCGCCCGCGACGACTGCGACGAACGGCCGCTCGGGCTCGAGCACGCGTCCGAGGTTCGCGATCTCCTCCTGCATCAGGTAGCCGGCGAACGACGGCAGGTGACGGGTGACGTCCACCGTCGAGCAGTGTGGCTGCCAGGAGCCGAAAGCGTCGTTGACGAAGACGTCGGCCAGGCCCGCGAGCTGGCGCGCGAATGCGGCGCGCGCCGGGCCGTCGACTTCCTCGCCGGCGAACCAGCGGATGTTCGGCAGATAGATGCCCCCGAAGCGCCGCGCGCGCAGCTCGCGCACCGCGAGGTTGATCGACGTGTCGATGCCGAGGATGCCGCGGTCGCCGTCGGGGGCCATCTGCGGCACGAAAAAGCGGGCGTGCAGCTTCTGCTCGATATAGGCGACGATCGACTCGACGGCGTCCGCGGCGTCGCAGCGGATGGCGCCGGTCTTCTTGTCACGCGGCCGGCCGATGTGGGTCATCAGGATCGGGCGCCCGCCGCGCTCGACGATGCTGTAGAGCGTGCCGATGGTGCGGTCGATGCGGTAGGGGTCCTTGACGATGCCCTTCTTGACCACGTTGTGGTCGAGGCGCACGAGAACAACCTTGCCGTCGAGATCGGCGTTCTGAACGAGCGGGAGCCGGGGATCGAGCGTCGTCATCTGCGCATCTCCTCGTTGGCAGGCCGCTGAAAAGAACCCATCTGCGGCGGGCGCCAGCCCGCCTCAGTCGCCGGGTCGCCGGGCGCCTTGCACCTGGGCCCTTTTGAGCAGCCTGCCCGTTTCATGGGCTTGCAGCACCGTTTCGCCGATGATCGCACACCATCGTTCTGTCGGTTTGATGGTAGTCCACCCTGCTCGGCGGGGTCAACCCAGTTGCCGTCTTCATTTCCGTGCGCCAGGCAGGTAGTATCCCCCTCATGGAACGCCGCGAGCTGCTGCGCCGGATTCACCTCTTCGCCGACCTCACCGACCGCGAGGGCGACGCCATCCTCGATCTGATGCGCGAGAAGGCGGTCGCCCGGGCCACGACGGTCTTTCACCAGGGCGACAGCGGCGGCGGGCTCTACCTGATCCTCTCTGGCTCGGTGAAGATCTCGCGCACCGGCCGCGACGGCCGCGACGTCACGGTCGCGGTGCTGCGCGAGGGGAATTTCTTCGGGGAGATGTCGCTTCTCGACGGGCAGCCGCGCTCCGCCTCGGCGACCGCGGCGCAGGCCTCCCGGCTGCTCGTCCTCGACCGCGAGCACTTCCAGCGCCATGTGCTCGCCCAGCCGCGCATCGTCGCGAAATTGCTGCGCGAGCTCTCCAAGCGGCTGCGCGCCGCCGATCAGACGATCGAGAACCTTGCGCTCGGCTCGGTGCACGACCGGTTGATCCACCTGCTCGGGCATCTTGGACGACACGACCCCCTCAAGGACGGCCGGGGCCGCATCGAGCGCGCGCCGACGCACCAGGAACTCGCCGAGATGCTGGGGGCCTCGCGCGAGACGGTGACGCGCACGCTTGCCTCGCTGGAAGCAAAGGCGTTGATAGAGATCGACCGCAGGCGGATCACGCTGCTTCCGGCCTTCTTCAGCGCGGAGTCCGTGCGCGGGCGCTAGGAACGAAGCGATGCGTCCCGCCTTGTGGCCTCCCCCCGGGCGGGGATCGATATCGATGCCCGTATACGTTACCTTGACAATTGAAGGATAAGCTGTTTATCATTATAATTTACACAGCAAAGGGGGTTAACCAGCTATGCAATGCGCGACGATCAAGGAAGGAACCGAGTGCACCTTCATGGCCAAGGCCGGCTGCAACTTCAGCGGCGGCCGCTGCATGGTGGTGATCGACAAGTGCGAGGGCTGCGGCAACGTGCGGGAATTCCCGGCCGGCGCCTTCTGCGCGGTCTTTGCGAACCCGGCATCCAAGTGGACGCTTGGGCGCTGCAATTTCGCGACCCACCTGAAGTCCGACGTCAAGAAGGACGAGAAGAAGCTCAACCCGCTGAAGGCCTCCAAGCGCAGCCAGGCAGCCAAGAAATAACGCTCCGGCAACAAGCATCGCAGGGCATCCGGGCTGATCCGGATGCCCTGTTTTATTTCCGGCCGAGACCGCGCGCCGTGGGGCCCACCCGGTGCGGCGCCCGTCACCGGTCCGGCCGCGGTTGCGCGCCGTCCGGACCCTGCGTCGCCAGTGCCAGCCAGAACCGGGCCCGCCCGTGGAGCGGCTGCAGGCGCAGCGCCTCCCGCAGGTGACGGACGGCCTCCGCGGGTCGCCCGGCCAGGATCAGGGCTTTGCCGTGCATCACCTGCACCCCGGCGTCGCCTGGTTTGAGGGAAACCGCCCGCGCCGTGAACTCCAGCGCCTCCTGCGCCTTGCCCCGGCCGAGAAGGATTTCGGCCAGATTGGCGTGGGCAAGCCATGCCGAGGGGTTGCGCCCGATCGTCGTCCGCCAGAGGGTTTCCGGGTCGCGATAGATGCGGCTCTGCTGCCAGGTCAGCGACCAGAGCAGCGCCAGCAACGCCGCGACCCCCGCCCGGCCGGCAAACGCCCCGCCCGGCCCCTGCACGAGCCGCCGGACCCGGCCGCCGCCGAGCGCTCCCGAGGTCAGCCGGGCGAGCAGCGCGGCGGCCCAGGTGATCGGTCCGATGCTTGCGAAGTACTGGAAATGATCGGCGACATAGCTGAAGCGCATCGGGTAGACCTTCAGAAATCCGAGCACCGGCGCCAGGCAGGCCAGGAAATAGAGCACGGTGGCGAGGTGGCCCCTGCCGATCCTGCCCCGGGCAAGCCAGAGCGTCAGCACGCCCGCCGCAACACCCCCGGGGAAAAGATACTGCCACCAGAGCCGCGCATCGATCTCCCAGCGGGTGTAGACGAAGGAAAGGTTGGCGGGCCAGAGCAGGTTCGCCAGATAAAAAAAGACGATCCGCCCCGCGAGCAGGATTTTCTCGACGGGGGAGGACTCCCAATCGGCGCCGACGGCGCCGACGTGACGCATCTCCAGCCAGGCGGTGAGCAGGCCGAAGGCCGCCCCGAGCGCGAAAAACGGCAGCAGGGGTGCGAGGTCTCGCGCGCCGAGCCGCCCTTTGCGCCACCAGAGCACTATCAGCGCGACCACGGGCAGCACCGCAGTCGTGGTCCTGCTCAGCAGCGCCAACGCGAAGAGCAGCAGCGAGAGCGGATAGAAGCCCGCTGCCGGCCGGCCGCGGGACGGGTCGCCTCCCCCCGCCGGCGGGGAGTACTCCTCCCGGAGGGCATAGCGCAGGTAGGCGGCGAGGCTCGCCAGAAACAGTGGCAGCGAGAGCGTGTTCTTGCGCTCCGTGATCCAGGCGACGGACTCGACCTGGACGGGATGCAGGACAAAGATTGCCGACGCCAGCCAGGCGCCGGGGATACCGAGCCGCGCGAGGACCAGCCAGAGCAGCGCGGCGGCGCAGACGTGCAGCACCACGTTGACCAGGTGATACCCGAAGGTGTCGAGCCCCCAGAGATGCTGCTCGACCCAGTAGCTGGTGTAGACCAGCGGGTAGTACTGCGACAAGGCCCGAGGTTCCGACCAGATCCGCCGCAGCCCTTCCGCGTTTCGCAGGAGGGCGTTTTCCTTGACGTACTCGGCGTCGTCCCAGATGAAGTCGCCCCGCAGAGCCGGGACGTATGCCGAGAGCGCCAGGATCAGAAGCAGGGCGATGCCGGCAGCGACCCTCTTGTTCATGACTTCCCGCCCATCGCTGTCAGGGATTTCCAAGCGGCGCCAGTCCGATCGCGGCACGGGCACGATTGGCGTCCGCGAGCGAGACATCGTACAGGAGTATCGAGGGGCCGACGGACGGCTCGATGCGCGGCTTCAGGTGCTGGAACCAGGAGAGCGAGTCGCGCGGCATGTCGATCATCTGGGATCCGCCGACGAGGGCGCCCGGCCGGCTCGCCGCAATCGCCGCAAGCTCGGCCAGGGGCGCCGGCGTGCGGAACGGCATCCCACGCTCGAAGTTGACGCTGATCGCGTACCTGCCGGGCAGCGGCCCCCAGGTGTCCGGGCGACGGCGGTCCTCCCAGGGGAGCAGGCGCGCGTCGGGGACGGCGCGCAGGTCGCGCGGCGGCAGCCGGTACCGGCGCACGCCCTCGAACTCCGGCGACACGTGCCCCATGTAGCCCAGCCGCATCTCTCGTCCCCAGTCCGGGTGCGCGTCCAGCCAGCGCGCGAGCCGGCGCAGGTCCTGCCCCCAGTCGAGGTTGCTGTCGATCAGGTGCCAGCGTGCCCGCTCCTGCCCGCCGGCCAGCGCGTTGAAATACGAGAGTTCGCAGGGGTGGACCCGCGCCAGCGAGACGAGGTTGGCGAAGACCGCCAGGGCCGCCAGTGCCGTGCACCAGCGGGGGCGGCCGTCAGCGACCATGGAGCCCGCCAGCAGGAACATGAACGGCAGCGCCGGCAGCACGTAGCGCAGGCCGAGATTCAGGTCGGTCAGGAAGCTCACCGCGGCGATCGGCACGGCGGCGAGCGCCGCGATCGGGAACAGCGACGCCTGCGACGGCCGGGCAAACGCCACGGCGACCGCGGCGACGACGAGCACCCACGTCCCGATGGGCACCTTCAGCGCCAGCGCATACAGATAGTAGTACCACCAGCCCCTGCGCGACGCGGCAGCCGCACCCTTGCCGGCAGCCTGCGCCGGGCGGGGAGGCTCGGCGAAGCGTCCACGGAGGTACATCGGGTACAACCCCTCGGCCTCGAAGTTCTGCTCGTCGAAGCCGGCGACGAAATGATACGGCAGCGGGGACGGCACACCGCCGGTCCAGGTGCCGGCGAACCGGTTGACGCGCTGCTCCATGACCCTGCGGTACAGCGGATCCGTTGTCGCAGGCGGCGGCGGATCCCCCTGCCGGCGGGGCCGCGTCAGCGTCCGGCTCAGGAACGCGAACCTCCCGAGCGGCTCGCCTACTCGCTCGAAGAGGTATCCGGCGTCGATCACCACCAGGCTTGTCAGCAGAATCGCGGCGCCCTGCGTCAGGACCGTACGCCCGGGGAACGGCTCCCGGGCTCGTCGCCGCCACCACGCGGCCAGGAGCCAGGCAGCGAAGACCGGGTAGAGCCAGAGCGAGCTGAACTTGACGAGCTGGGCGACGCCGAGGAGGGCCCCGGCGGCCGCGGCGCGCGGCCGGGTCGGCCGAGCCAGCCAGAGGGCGAAGGCGAAGCTGGCCCAGAGGCCGGTGGCGGCGGCGGCAAGGTCCGTCGTCACGAGCCCGGCGTGCGCGACGACATTCGGGCAGAAACTCCAGAGGACCGCCGCGAGCGCCCCTGCCGCCGGGCCGTACGACAACCAGCCCCACGCGAACAGGACCGGGATCGTCGCGGCCGACACGAGCGCGGTTGCCCGGCGGGCGTGCGTGAAGGCGGCGAGATACCGGCCCTGCGCCTCGGGAGACCCGGCGTTGGCAAGCAGGGTCTCGAACGCGAACCGCCAGTGGTTCGCCGGTTCGTCGCGCACCCAGCTGCGGTCGTAGGGGATCGTCGGCCGGTCGCTTTGCGCCGCGGTGGCGGCGAGCAGGCGGGCCAGCGGCGGGCTGAGTCGATAGAGGCGGAAGGCGCCCCGGTCCAGATAGGTATAACCGGCCGGCAGATGCGCGACCTCGTCCACCGTCGGTGTCGTCTGCGCAATCGTTCGCGACAGGAGCGTGAGGTGCGCGATGACGCAGAATATAACCAAGGCGACCGAGCAAACAACCACCCCGCGGCCAGGGGCCGCCCTGCCTGCCGCTGGCGGGGCGCTCACCGCCGCACCCGTCCTTGCTCGCTCGTCCGTCCCGCGGCTACCGGTCGATCTCGACGACCCAGCTGACCAGACCGCCCTCACGGGCCTGTGCAAGCGCGCTATCAGCGGCACGGATCAGCGCCTCGAGGTCCGCCTTCACATCGCGGCGGATCATTGTCCAGGCCCCGCCGATGTTGAGCACGGGGCGGGCACTGCCGATGTCCATCGCGGCGACCAGCTCGGCGACTTCACCCGCGATCCGCCCGAAGTGCGGCGGATCGAACCGCGTCAGGAAGGCGAGGAAGTCGTCCCCGCCGAACCTCCCCACCACGTCCGAGGAGCGCAGGCGCGATGTGATCACGGCGGCGGCGGCGGCGAGCGTCTCGTCCCCGACCCGGTGGCCGAACCGGGTGTTGATCTCCTTGAGGTTGGAGATCTCGAGGACCATGACGCCCACGGCCTGCTTCTCGCGCCGCGCCAGGTACGCGAGCGGCTTGAGCGCAATGTACACGCCCCGGCGGTTGAGCGCCCCGGTGAGCTGGTCGGTCACGGCCCGGGTGGCGCTCTCCTCGGTCTTCTTCCAGAGCTGTCCGATGGTGTCGCCGAGCAGTTCGAGCTCCGGCGACAGGGGCCCGTGGTCCATCATCGCGCTCAGCAGCTTGCCGAGGTGCAGGCCGTACGTGCGGCTCGGCGAAACCTCCCCGGGGCTGTCTGGCAGATAGTGAAAGAGCGTGACAATCGCCGGGTGCAGCAGCAGGAACTCGAGCTTCAACGCGTGGATGAACACGCGCGGTGCCCGGCATTCTTCGCGCGCGACACCGGCCAGGTGTTCCAGCCTGGCCTGCAGCGCCCGGAGCTCGTCGACGTAGCGCTGTGGCTCGTCGAACATCTCGGGCACCCCCCCGGCGGAGCACAGCTGCTTGAGCCGCAGCCAGTAGGCCCGGTGCTCCCGCTCATCGGCGGCGAGCGAGCCCCAGAGGACTCTCAGCCGCTCCGTGTCGGCGAGCCGCTCGAGGTCCCCGTAGATCTCCAGTGCCTTCCCCTCGAGGGCTGCGCACAGATCGATGACCTCGAGAACCGACTCTTCATCCCGCACCGACAGCTTCATGGCCTTCCACCCCTGGGGTTGCGCCGTGGCCAGACGACCGTGGCCGGATTATAGCAACCCCGGGCGTCAAGGGCACGCCTCGGGTGGGCGGAAACGGAAGCGCCCCGGCGGTCTGTCCCGCCGGGGCGCCCCTGGTGGTACAAATGCAGCGAGCGCTACTTCTTCGCCTCCTTGCGCATCGTCTCCGCCGCGTGGCGGATCTCGACGATGTCCTTCTTCAGCTCGGCGTAGCCGTACCAGGTCACGTAGTCCGGGTTCATGTGGAACGCGCCCTGGAAGGCCCGCATCCGGTGCTCGAGGAACATCACGTAGAGCGTCTGCTCCACGGGCGTCTGCGTGTCGTAGAAGGTCAGCAGGTCCGGGTAGGCCGGCCGGCCAGCCTGCGGCTTGATGACCCCGTCCTTGTAGAGGCCGGCGACGATCTCGATCGCCTCGGCCATGACCTTGTCGGCCTCCTTGATCATCTGGTCGGCGTCGCTGAGGTTCTGCTTCACGAAGGGCGCGCCGTGGCACTGCGTGCAGACCGCAACCATCTTGTTGCGCTCGGCATCGAAGGACTCCTTCGTGAGACGAGCCACGTCGCCCGCCTTCACGACCTCGAGGCGACCGGTCGGCTTGCCCTCGGGGTCAAGAACCTGGAGGCCCTTGAGGATCGTCGCGCGGTATCCCATCCACTCGGCGTCGTCCTCGGGCAGGCGCACCGCGAGAAAGCCCCACGCGGTCTTCACGCCGTGGTCGCCGCCGGGCATGTGGCAGGTCTGGCAGACCGGGGCGCGCCCGGTGGTGTCGGTGCCGGAAAGGGCGATCGAACCGTGCTTCGAGGAGGACCACATCTCCCACTGCGGGTGATCGAAGCCCATGTGACAGGTCTGGCAGGCTTGCGGCTTCTGCGCCTCTTTCTTCGAGAAGACGTGCCGGGTGTGGCAGGAGTTGCAGCCCATCCCGTACTTGCTGTACTTCTTCTCCTCCTCGGGCTTCACGCCGACGCGGTGGCAGCCGCCGCACCCCTTGAGACCCGAAATGTACGGGTGGGGCTGAAGGCTGTTGGTCGGCATCGCCGCCATCGCGACCCACCCCTTGGAGTGCTTGCCGCCCATGTACTGGTCATACTGCTTCTTGTGGCACTTCTGGCAGGTCTCGGCGGTGGGGAGCGTCGCCTTCGCGGCGTCCTTCTCGCTCGTGTGCGCGGCGCCGTGGCACTCCTCGCAGCCCATGGCGTCGTTCATCGCGCTCATCTTCCAGTCCTTGACGATTCCCGGCGTCACCTTCTCGTGGCAGGCGATACACGCGCTGTCGGCGGCTCCCGCCGGCCCGGCCGCCAGCGCCAGCCACCCGATTGCCGCCACGGCCATGATCATCGCTTTCTTCATCCGTCCCCTCCCCCTGGTTGTGATTGTGCGGTCATCCCGCGATTGCCGGAGGCGGCTTGCGAAGCCCGCCCCCACCCGTTTCGAACCCCGGACTCTCTATCCCTTGAACAAGGTGCCCATGTCCCAGGCTCCTCCGTGCCTCCGTGCCGTCAAACCCCTGACCTGCGCCGTCCCCGCTAGCCGACCGTCGGGAGCCCGGTCGCCTGGGCCCGGTCGGAGACGATGTCGCCACGCACGCCGACCACGACCTCGCGCAGCGGCAGATCCGTGCGCCCGGAGGCCTTCAGCGCCTGCTGAACCGCCCAGCTCAACCCGCCGCAACAGGGCACTTCCATCCGCATCACGGTGATGCCGGTGATCCCACCGTCCTTGAAGATCCCGGCGAGCTTCTCGATCACGAAACCCTGCTCGCCGAATTTCGGGCACTGGATCACGACGGCGCTGTCCTTGAGGAAGCGTCGCTGGAAGTCGCCGTAGGCCACGGGCGCGCAGTCGGCCGCGATGAGCAGGTCCTTCCCCTTGAAGAAGGGTGCCGTCGGCGGCACAAGCTGGAGCTTGACCGGCCAGTGGCCGAGTTGCGAGCCAACCTCGCCCGCCGGCGCCTGTGCCGGCGCCGGGGCGCGATCGTGGCTGAGAATCCGCGCCGACGGACAGCCGCCGCCATGGTGCTGCCCGTGCCCGCCGTGGTGACCTCCCGCATGATGCCCGTGGTGATGGCCGCCGGGCTTTTCACCGTGGTGATGCCCCCCCTGCGCCGGTGCCTGGCCGCGGCCGATGGCCTTGAGATGTTTCTCGACGACCTTCTCGTCGAAATCGTCGGCCTCGCGCTCCTCGATCGTGATCGCCCCCTCCGGGCACTCGCCCAGGCAGGCGCCGAGCCCGTCGCAGAGATTCTCGGCGACCAGCCGGGCCTTGCCGTCGATGACCTGGATCGCCCCCTCGGCGCAGTTGGGCACGCAAAGCCCGCAGCCGTTGCACTTGTCGGCGTCGATCAGCACGATCTTGCGCTTCATGTCCGTCTCCTCCCGCCGCTCGTCGCGGCCACAATGGCAATTCCGTTCAAGTTCGGAAAGGAACATACACCCCGGACCGGGGCGGGTCTTTGACTTGAGTCAAATATATGTTCGGAACGTTAAACCCACCGGGACGGGCATCGGCGGGGCGGCCGGGGATCACCCGGGGGAAGATGCGCGGAGCCGCCGTGAAGCCCGGGAGCCTGCCCGGAGCGGTCCTGGAGGGACGCGGGCCTGCTGTCTGAGCCCGAAGGGCGAGTTACAAGACCGCGAGCACCGGGCGGACTCCCGGGCAGGCGGCGCAGACGCACGACCGGGGGAGATCCCCCGCCGCCTCGCGCACGCGCGCCATCGTCAGGGACCTGACGCCAGGTCGCGCAGCGCCGCCAGGTCCTTTATCGTGATCTCCCGCTCCTCGACCTCGATCACCCCGTCGTCGCGCAGACGCGCAAACGCGCGGGAGAGCGTCTCGGCAACCGTCCCGAGATGCGCCGCCAGCTCCCCCTTGTTGACCGCAAGGCGCACGCGCGCCCCGTCCGCGAGCGCGGTCGGCCGCTGACGCAGCGCCTCGGCCAGCAGGTACCCGGCGAGCCGCGAGGGCACTGCCTTGGCGTACTCGGCGATCAGGTCGGTGAGCCGCCGGACCCAGAGCGCCGAGCCCGCGAGCAGCTTGAAGGCGATGTCGGTGCGCTTCTTGATCAGCCGCACCAGTCCTTCGCGCGGGATGAACACGACGCGGCTGGCCTCCAGCGCCTGCGCCGAGGCCGGGTAGGCCCGCCCCGTGAACAAGGCGACCTCCGCGAAGGTCTCCCCCGGGAAGATGAAGTGCAGGATCTGCTCGCGGCCATCCGGCGCCATCTTGAAGACCTTCAGCTTGCCTTCGGCGCAGACGAAAAATCCCAGCGCCTCGTCGCCCTCGCCGAAAACCGTCCCTCCCCGCGGGATCTCCCGCAACGACGCCGTCTCGGCGAGCGCGGCGAGGTCTGTCGGCTCGAGCCCCGAAAGGACGGGGGCGAGCCTCAGGACATCGGCAATGGACTTCGCGCCTTTCGCCATGGGGACAACTATAGCACGCGCTCCACGATTCGACGCCCGTGTCGGTCTCCATCCGACACGATTATCGAACTCCGGCTGATAGCAGGCCTTGCACCGGGATGCGATGTTGAACCCAAGCGAAGAGGACGGCCACGGGGGTCGTCGAAGAGCGGGGAGGGAACGGCGATGATCTGGATCGGGACGATAGCGCTGACAGCCTGCATGTTCGTAAGTCCGCAACGGAACACCGAGGGCCTGCCCGCGGCGAATCCTCATGCCTTTTTCAATGCGGCTGAAAACTGTACCTGCTGCCACGAAACCCGGGAGAAGGGGACGGCCGTCGACCCGCACGCTTTCAGCGTGGACATCACCGAGAGTTGCATGAGCTGCCACCCCGGCGAAACGATCGGCTATTCCCACCCGGTGGGCATCAGGTCCGAAGAGCGCTTCCCGGACATGAAAATCCCCGAGGAACTGCCCGTGGACGGTGACGAGCGAATCACGTGCGGTACCTGCCACAATCCGCACCTCAATGGCTACTCGCCGGAGCGCTACGTGAGCAGGCAGGAGCCGACGGGGACCCGCATCGAAAACGGCGTCGAAGTCGCCTACTACAAGTCGTACATGCTGCGCCGGCACGCCCCGGACGCGGGCAACGACCCGACCTGCGCCGCCTGCCATACCGAACTTTTCTGAGCGCGGGCATCACATGAGCAGGTGGATGAAAAACTCGAAACAGGCGGGCTGATCAAGAAGGTTCAGATGCAAGGCTTGCGAAAACCCGAGGAATGAGGCGCTGCCATGAAAGTCTGGCAAAGTGGACCATCTAGGAGAGGTTGCTGAAAAACCCGCAAACTGGCAGGCTGTCACAAGGTCCAGACGCGGGGTTTGTGACAACCCGAGGAACATACCGCGGCAGACGGGCCTTTTTCATCTGCCTGGCAAGACATGATTGCGGCACATTCCGGGCGGCAGGGGGCGACCATTGGCCAGGCAAACCGTTGCGGGAGTCCGCCAGGGGGGAGGATCGTCGTGAACAAGCGTCGTGTCCTGATTGTCGATGACGAGCCAGCGTTTCTCACCGGTCTCTGGGAACTCTTCGGCGAGACCTACACTCTTTTCACCGCGTCGGATGCCGATACCGCGCTCCAGATACTGGCGCGCGAGCCGGAGATCGGCGTTATCGTCACCGACTACCGGATGCCGGGCATGGACGGTCTCGCGCTGCTGCACAACGTCAAGACGCGCTATCCCCGGGTGATGCGGGCCCTCATGACCGCATATGCAGACATGAATCTCGTCGTCCGCGCACTCAACGAAGGGGCGATCCACCGCTTCATCGCGAAGCCCTACCGCGCGCACGATTTCAGCCGGATCCTCGCGGAATGCAGCGACCTGGCCGCGGTCGCGGCGGGTCGCTCGACAACCGGGAGGAGCAGGACGATCCTCGTCGCCCACGACTCCGCCAACTGCCAGGCAACGCTGCGCATGCTGCTGAGTCCCGACTTCGAAGTCTTGACGACCGCCAACGGGGTCGAGGCCCTGAGCATCCTGGCAAAGCGCACCGTGGACGCGCTGGTGCTCGGGGTCGGCCTGGAGCTGCTCGACGGCTGCAGCATCGCCACCTACCTGAAGCAGGAGCAGCACTCCACCAGGCTTATCGTTTTCTGGACAAGCGACGTATCAGGGCCAGTCGAGCACTACCTCGAGGAATGCGGCGCCGACCTGGTTCTCGATCAGCGCAACCAGGACTCCCTGCCTCAAATCAAGCGATTCCTGACCAGGAAACTGTGCTAGCAGACTGCTAGAGCCAGCACCGGCCATCGCCGTTTTCGACCGACTTCCCGGTAGCCAGCTCGCCGATCAGGTGCGAGAACTCGTGCCGCAGCGCGGCAAGATCGGTGGCCACCCAGATCCCGTTGCCGATGCGCATCCCGTAGACCAGCTGGTCGTTGACGCGGATGACGCCCTGCCCCTGACTGTCGTACAACTCCGGCTCCTGGACGGTCACGGAAACATTCTCGGCGCTCTCTTCGACATTCCAGCAAGTCTCGACCTCCGTCCAGTACTGATCGATCACCGAGTGCAGCTCGGAACCGGCGCCGATCAAGCGGATTCCGGCAGCCGTTCGGTCCGCCGCCGCGTCGGGACTCGTCGGTCCCCCGCTGCACCCGGCGAGAAGGATTGTTCCCAGAAGGATCATTGCCCCGCCGACCGCCTTCGCCCTCGCCGTGGTTCTCATCGCCGTGATCTCCCCGGGGCACTTCCGGCCGGCCCTTCCGGCCTTCCTGCTCCCTGGAGTCAAGATCGCGCGCGGGGCGTTTTTCAAAAATCAGCAGGCGTCCGATAGTCGGGTAGTCCTTTCCGGGGGAAAACAGCTGGCATTCCGAGTGTCGCCGCGTCGGGCACAACGACGCCGTGGTGTCGGCCGGCGGCCTACAATCCGTGGTGCCGCGGGTTCGCGGCGGCAGAACCCCGGCGATCAGAACTTGGGTGGCAGAACCGGGTCCGAGTACTCCATGAGCCGGTGGACGAAGGCGGAGTGCCTCAGCTGCGAGCCTCCGGGCCTCCGCCTTTCCGGATCTGCGCGCTGTGCTCGGGAAAATATCTCTTGATGCATTCCGGGCAGATGCCGTGGGAGAAATCCACCCCGGCGTGCTGCGTGATGTAGACCTCGAGCTGCTGCCAGCCGCCGTCGGCGTCGCGAATCTTCTTGCAATGCGCGCAGATCGGCAGCAGGCCGCTCAGCTGCTTCACCTTGGCCAGCGCCTCCTGCAGCTCCCGGATCAGCTGTTCCCGCTCCTCGTGATGCCGTTTCGCGTCGCGTTCCGCGGTGACCATCGCCGCGCACTGCCGCAGCGCCGCAAAGAGCTTCTCGTGGTCAACCGGCTTCAGGATATAGCGGTCGACGCCGAGCTCGATGGACTCGACGAGATAGCTCATGTCGCCATAAGCGGTGGTCACGACAACCGGTGTCGCGGCGGCAAGCGCCCGGATCTCCCGGATCATCGCCAGCCCGTTCAGCACCGGCATCGTGATGTCGGTGATGACGATGTCGGGACGGCGCTCCCGAAAGAGCGCCAGGCCCGCCGCCCCGTTCTCCGCCGTCAGCAGCTCCCGCACCCTGCGCTCCAGCGGCATGCTCAGCGCCTGACGGGCTGCCGTCTCGTCCTCGACGTAGAGCACCGCCACATCCAGCTTCCCCGTCGTCTCCATCTCAGACCTCGATCGAGAACTCCGCGCCGCCATCGATGTTTCGAGCGGAGATGCGCCCACCCATGTTGCCCTCGACGATCATCTTCGACATGTACAGACCGATCCCCGTGCCCCGCCCTTGCTCCTTCGTCGAGAAGTAGGGCTCGAAGATCCTTTCCAGGACCCCCTCCGGAATACCGCCGCCGTTGTCCGAAACCCTGACCAGGATCTTCCCGCCCTTTTGCGCGAACTCCAGCGCGACACGCCCCTGCTCCTCCGGCTGTGCCCGCGTCTTCTCCCGGCGCTCCAGGATCGCGTCCTTCGCGTTCGCCAGGAGGTTCAGAAAGACCTGCTTCATTTCGTTCTCGTACCCGAGCAGCTGCATCTCGCCACAGGAGCGGATCGGTGCCGAAAAGTCCGTGTACGTCGTGCCGTGGACCGCGCAGGTGAGGCGGCACGAGATGCGGTGGGCCACCAGCTGGGGGGAGAACATCGCGAGCACGTCGGCCGCTGCCTGCTGGACGTCGAAGAACCTCTTCTCCTTCTCCGGCTGGAAGAAGTTGCGGAAGTCGTCGATGGTCTTGGACATGAAGCGGATCTGCTGCATGGCGGTGTCCACGCCGCGGTCGAGGTAGGCCTTGTCGAGCGCCCCGAACGCCTGGGCATCGCCCAGGTCCTGAACCACGGCGGCCACGGTGTTCAGCGGCTGGCGCCACTGGTGGGCGATCGCGCCGATCATCTCCCCCATCGCCGCCAGCCGCGACTGCTGGACGAGCAGGCGCTCCTTCTCCAGACGCAGCCGGATCTCCTGCTCCACCCGACGCTCCAGGTTCTGGTTGAGCTCCTCGAGCTTCTGGTGGCTTAGCTCCAGGCTCGTCTCCGCGCGGAGGCGGGCCAGAGTGCCGCCGATCTGCGCCGCGATCGCCTCGAGGGCCCTTCGGGTGCCGGTGGGGATGAAATCAACGGTGTGCGAGGCGAGGCTCAGGCAGGCGATCACCCGTTTCTCATACATAATCGGCATGATCGCCAGTGCCTTGATGCCCTCGCTCAACAGTCTCGCGTCGTTAAACTTAAAATGGCCCGCTCGCCCCATGAAAGCCGTCCGCCCTTTCATGACGAAAAGCACGGAGGCTGAGTCCGCCTCGAAGTGAGCCACTGGCACCCCGGAGGCGGGCGAGAAGCCCCGATGCGCAGAAAGGTGCATTGTGCCGATTTGCGGATCGACGAGATACACCGCGCCGCAGTCGATCCCCTCGATCCGGCACGCCGCGTCGAGGACGTTGTCGAGCGCATCGCCAAGATTGCTCGTCGAGCTCAGCTGCAGGCTCAGGTCGCGCTGGATCCCGGCTAGCACCTCGGCCTGCCGGCGCGCGGTAATGTCCTGGGCCAGGGAAGCGACACCAGCGACCTGCCCGTCGGCCTTGATCAGCGGCGTGGTGAACCACTCGCAGAGGATTGCGCCACCCTGCCTGGTGACGTGGCGTGCCACGCGCATGCCCCCGGCGCTCTTGTCGCCCAGTTCGCACCAGGAGGACTGCGCCTCGGGGCCGGCGCCACCCAGGAAGACAAGCTCGATGGATTTTCCGATCGCTTCGGCCGGCGTATAGCCGAAGATCCGCTCCGCAGCGGGATTCCAGCGGACGATGCGCCCGCTGGTATCCCACTCGATGGCCGCCAGCGGTGTCTGCTGCACATGCAGCAGCAGACGCTGCTCGGACTCTCTGAGCTCGGAGGTCCGCGCCGCGACCAGGGACTCGAGCTCGTCGCGCGAAGCCCGAAGCTTTTCGATCATGTTGTTGAAGGCCACCGCCAGCATGCCGATCTCGTCGCGGCCGGTCGCATCCGCCGCGATAGCCAGGGAGCCACTTGCCGCGATTTCGCGCGCCGTCCCACTCAGGGATTCGAGGGGCAGCAGGAGCCGGCTGGTCGTCACACGAGCCAGGGTGAAGACCAGCAGCAGCGTGACCAGGCCGATCATCGCATAGACCAGGATCACCCACCGCATCACCGCCACCATCGCAGCCCTGGTCCGCGCGAGCACCACGGAGAGAGAGAGCGTCTGCAGCGGCGGGGGGAGATCGAGGCGCCGCTCCACCCGCATGAAGCCGCTGCCGCGGAATCCCTCCCCCCCCGACAGCGATGCCCCTTTGATCAGAAGTTCGGTCAGGCTATTGGCTCCCAGGGAGCGCGTGCTCACCTTGAATATCTCCCCGAGGCTCGCCATACCGACGATCACGCCCTCCGGCTGCCCGGTCGGGGGGAAGACCACAGGCATCGCCACCGAGAGGAATGGCACACCCGATTCCCGGACCAGCTCGGCCTGCTGCGAGCCCGTCTCGATCGCCTTTTCGGCACCGGCCAATGCCGCCCACGACCGTCCCGAATCGGTGTTATTCGCGGCTATCTGGCGCCCCTGGAAGTCCAGCAGCGCGATGGTCAACGGGACGTCGACCGGTGCCCGATGTTCGAGCAGGAACGGCAGCAGATAGGTGTCCCGACCCTGGGAGTCCACGAGGCCGTTCGCAATGAAGGAGTTGTTTGCCAGGTCGCCCAGATCCTTGGCGATGGTGCCCAGGTTGTGCAGCAGCTCCTGCTCGACCAGACGGGCCTCGGCCTCCAGATCGGCGTTGACGCTGACGACGATTTGTTGGCGCACTGCCATCGCCGAGATCAGCCCGAGCGCGAGGACCACCGTCATCGTCAGAGACACCGCGGCGAGCGTGATGCGATTGGCGATGCTGGCCGAGAGCCATCGGTGCAGCCGCGCAGCCGGGCCGCGCCGGGGATGCTCGGGCGTCATCTCGGGGTCACCGTCGCGGCGGGGAAATCCTGACAATAGCCCCGTCTTCGGCAAACGCTGCCATGAACACGTCCTCGGGAGAGAGCGCCTCGTGTCGCGTCGATGTGAACGGCCGCGGATAGCTCTTGATGAGCCCGTCGTAGGGCCCGAGGCTCTCCAGCGCGGTGCGGATCGCGGCGCGATCGGTCGATCCCGCCTTGCCGATGGCCCGCGCCAGCAGGTGCGTCAGGTCGTAGGCGTGCGCCACCCCCACCGGCGAGGCGATGCAGCGCGGGCCCTTCACGCCGGTGATCCGCCCGGCGGCGGCGGCGACCTCCCTGGTCTTCGCACGCTCATCGCCGATAAAGCTGTAGGTCTGAACGACCGAGAAGTCGACCTCGTGCAGCGCCGGTCCGGCCATCTCGGCAAGGCTCCCGCCGGTGACGCCCCAGTGGCTGATGATCGGCAGCCGCTCCGTCGCCGGGAGACCAGCCATCTCCTTGAGCAGGGACACGGCCTCGTTGGCGTTCGCAACCAGGACGATCGCCTGGGCACCGGCGGCGCGCAGTGACTGGTACTTTGCGATGAACGTGGTGTCGTTCCAGTTGAACCAGTGCGTCCCGACGATCTTGATGCCAGGGTGCTCGGCGACATAGGCCTCCGCCGCCTTGAGGTTGCCCCTCCCCCAGGAAGTGTTGAGCAGCAGCAATCCGACCCGCGTGGCCTTCTTGCCTTCGGCGTGGCGCAGCATCACCGGGATGGCCCAGCTGTCCCGCAGCGACAGGCGAAAGACGTAGTTCGGCGAGTACCCGTTGTCGACGATGGCGTCGGCCGCGCTCCAGGGGTCCATCAGCGGCAGGCCGACGCTCTGGATCGTCGGCAGCGCCTCGAGCACGGTCGGGCTGAAGCGGCCGCAGAACACCGCGACGAGATCCTTGATCTCCGCAAGATCCTTGATGTTCTCGATGCTCCGCGCGGGCACCGAGTGGTTCGAACGCTCCTCGATCGCCAGGGGCCGGCCGCCGAGGACCCCGCCCGTGCGGTTGATCTCCTCGATCGCGATCTGCATCCCCAGCCGGATCGCCTCGGCCGACGTGCTGTTCTTGTAGCCGAATTCCGCATCCAGCCCGAGCAGCACCGGCTGCCCTCCCGTCGCCCCGGCACGATCGCTACCCAGGGCGATGCCAACGAGGACCGCGAATATTCCGACAAAAGCGCCAACGCGCATGGTGCACCTCCTTGTCCCGTGGTCAAACCCGCTCTGGCGGAGCCTGCCGCGCCGCCGCCTCGATCGCCTGCAGCAGCGGCTCGGCGCGGCTCGATTTCTCCAGGGCGCACACCGCCCCGAGCGGGCGCAGCCGGTCCATGTCGGCCGAGATCACGTCCCCGGTGAGCACGATCGCGGATGCGACGCAGCCCGCGGCGCGCAGCTGTTGCAGGACGCGCTCCCCGTCCGTGCCGGGGATGTTCATGTCGACCAGCAGCACGTCGAAGGGCTGCCGGGCCAGCGCCGCCAGCGCCGCCGCCGCGTCCCCCGCCCCCGCGAAAAGGTACCCCTGCTTGGTGCAGAAGTGCCGCACCAGGTCGCGATACTGCTCGTCGTCGTCGATCATCAGGACGCTCCTGCCCGGCCGCGCGGCCACCGCCATCCCTCCCAGCGCCTGTTGCACCTTCGCCGCGAGCGCCCGCTCCGTGAAGGGCTTCTGGATGAAGGGAATACCCGGGTCGAGGACGCCATGACGAACGATGGCCTCGTCGGGGTACCCGGACATGTAGAGCACCTTGAGGTCCGGCCGGTCTCTGCGGAGCCGCTCCACCATCTCGGCCCCGTTCATCCCCGGCATGATCACGTCGGTTACGACGAGGTCGGGCTCGAGCCCCTGCTCCCGCACCAGCATCAGACCCTCAAGGCTGTCCCCGGCGGCGCTCACCCGATAGCCGAGTCGCGCGAGAATGGTCTCGCACAACTGCCGCAGGGGCACTTCGTCTTCCACCAGCAGAATCAGCTCGCCGTTGCCCCTCGGCACCTCCTCAGCGGCCGGGGGCGATTTCGCCTCCGGCTCCGCATCCGTCCGCGGCAGGTAGATCCTGAAGGTCGTGCCCTCGCCGTATTCCGAGCAGACGTAGATATAGCCGCCGGACTGCTTCACGATCCCGTACACGGTGGCCAGCCCGAGACCGGTGCCCAGCCCTTTCGGCTTGGTCGTGAAGAACGGCTCGAAGAGCCTGCCAAGAGTCGCCTTGTCCATGCCGCAACCGGTGTCGGCCAGCGTGAGCAGCACATACCTGCCGGGGATTGCGCTCTCGTGGGACAGCGCATGCGTTTCGTCGAGTTCGACCGCGGCGGTTTCGACCCTCAGGCTGCCGCCGAGGGGCATCGCGTCGCGGGCATTGAGCACGAGGTTCGTGACGACCTGCTCGATCTGTCCAGGATCGGCCTTGATGCGGCCCGGTTTCGCGGCCAGCTTGAAGCGTAGATGGATGTCCTCCCCGATCAACCGGCCGAGCATCTTCTCGAGATTCAGCAGCAGGTCGTTGAGGTCCAGCACCTCGGGCTGCAGCACCTGCCGCCGGCTGAAGGCCAGGAGCTGGCGGGTCAGCGCGGCCGAGCGCTGCCCGGCCGCCACGATCTGCTCAGCCCATTTCCGCGAGGAATCCTCGGGCCGAAGCTGGCCCAGCAGCATCTGCCCGTAGCCGAGAACGATCGCCGTCAGGTTGTTGAAGTCGTGCGCCACGCCCCCCGCAAGCCGGCCGATGGCCTCCACCTTCTGAAACTGCCGCAGTTGATCCTCCAGCCTGGCCTTCTCCTCGGTCAGACGAAAGCGCTCGGCGACATCCCGCTCGCGCTCGGCCTCGGCCTGCCTGCGCTCGGTGATGTCAACGGTGAAGCCGGCCAGATAGCGGGAGTGACCATCGATGACAATCGGGAACTTGGTCGTCGAATAGAAGCGGCCGTTGAGTTCTTCCTCAACCGTAACCACCTTGCCCTCTTTCATGATACGGATGTCGTCCGCGACCATGCTTTTCGCAAGCTCGGACGGGAACAGCTCGTCCATGCGCTTGCCGAGCAGCTCTGCCATCGGTTTTCCCAGCATCACTTCGAAGTTCCTGCTCAAGCGCAGCGCCCGGATGTGTTTGTCCTTGAAGAAGACATACATCGGACTGTGTTCCATGAAACGCTCGAATATCTCCTCGCGCTCCCGCAGCGCCTCCTCCGCGCTCCTGTGCTGGGCAACCTCACGGCTGAGTTCTTCATTCGCCGTCTTCAGGTCCGCCGTGCGCGCCAGGACCTCCTGTTCAAGACCGTCGCGGGCTTCCACCATCTGGCGCTGAGAGAAGACAAGCCGCCGGTTCAGCCCGGCCACATGCACCGTTGCAAGAGCCATGAACGCGATGGCAGCCAGGGCCAGGGCGATCCAGTACCAGTAGTTTTTCACCGCGGCCGCCAGGGAGAGCCTGCCGTAATCCTGATAGGGCTCCAGGCGAAGTTCCCTCATCAGCTCATGCACCGGCTGATAGTCGAGCGGGATGGTCCAACCCGCATTTTTCCCCGCCCTTGCCGCCGGGCTGTCGTGCGGCAGCTCGAGCAGCGCGATCGCCACCTGTTCCGCAAGCTCGTCTTTCGTTCGCCTGGTCTTTGCGAGCGGCCATTCGGGATAGAGCCTGGTGCTGTGCAGAAACGGAAAATCCGCATGGTGCTGCCGGTTCAGGATGCGGAAGGCCTGCAGGTCGATGCTCCCCTCTTCGGCCATGCGCTCCAGGATGTCCGTGCGCACCGTTCCGGCGTCAACTATGCCGTCCCGGACCGCAAATACGACGGCATCGTGCGTATTGGCAAAGCGCAGGCGGGTGAAGTCCCGCCGCGGGTCCAGACCGCTGCTTTTCAGCTCCCGCCATGCCACGCGCCAGCCGCCCAGCGACGTTTCGTCGACCGCGAGGAGGGACTTGCCCTTGAGGTCGGCCAGGCTGCGGATATCCTGCCGGTCCGCCCGGCAGAAGATCACGCCGCCGAACAGGGTCTGACCGCCGTTTGGGCCGAGATTTCTCAAGGTCGCGATCCGGTTCACGCCGAGGCGCGCTTCGAGTTCGACATAGATCGACGAATTGGCCAGGACGAAGTCCACCTCCCCGCGTCCGACCGCAGGCCCGATCTGATGAAAATCCAGGGGGACGATCGAGAAATGGCGATCCGGGATGATCGTCGTAAGGTAGTCAGCGGTCGGACCCCACATCTTCAGAGTGGTTTCCTGTCCCCGGTGTGCGAGGACGCCGATTTTCACCTGCTGCTTGTCGGCGGCGACGACGGGATGGAGCAGGAGCCCGCACTGCACGAGAATAACAAGAGAGCCGCTGGCGAACGTCGATCGTCGTGTCATGCCGGCTCCACCGCATCGTCCAGCGGTGTTCGATCGCCGGGCGCTGCGCCTTTGCCGCCGGCTGCTGCCGCATCCTCGATCGCCTGCAGCAGCGGCTCGGCGCGGCTCGATTTCTCCAGGGCCCGCACCGCGCCGAGCGGGCGCAGCACGTCCATGTCGGCCGAGGTCACGTCCCCGGTCAGCACGATCGCGGGCGCGACGCACCCCGCGGCGCGCACCTGCCGCAGCACGCGCTCCCCGTCCGTGCCCGGGATGTTCATGTCGACCAGCAGCACATCGAAGGACTGCCTGCCGAGCGCCGCGAGCGCCGCCGCCGCGTCGTCCGCCCCCGCGAAGACGTGGCCCTGCTTCGCGCAGAAGTACCGCACCAGGTCGCGATACTGCTCGTCGTCGTCGATCATCAGGACGCTCCTGCCCGGCCGCGCGGCCACCGCCATCGCTCCCAGCGCCTCTTGCACCTTCGCCGCGAACGTCCGCTCGGAAAATGGCTTCTGGATGAAGGGAATGCCCGGGTCGAGGACGCCGTGGCTGGCGATGGCGTCGTCGGGGTACCCGGACATGTAGAGCACCCTGAGGCCCGGCCGGTCTCTGCGGAGCCGTGCCACCATCTCGGCGCCGCTCATTCCCGGCATGATCACGTCGGTGATGACCAGGTCGTACTCGAATCGCTGCTCCGCCGCCAGGTGCAGGGCTGCCGGGCCACTGCCGGCGGCACTCACCCGATAGCCGAGCTGCGAGAGGATGGTCTGGCACAGGTGCAACAGCGACGTCTCGTCCTCCACCAGCAGAATGCGCTCCCCGCCGCCCCTTGACGCCTGCGCGCCGGACTCGACCGTCCTCGCATCCTGTTCCGCATCCGTCCGCGGCAGGTAGATCTTGAAGGTCGTGCCCTGGCCGGGCTCCGAGTAGACATAGATATACCCGCCGGACTGCTTCACGATCCCGTAGACCGTGGCCAGCCCGAGACCGGTGCCCTTGCCCTTTTCCTTGGTCGTGTAGAACGGCTCGAAAAGCCGGGCCATGGTCGCCCTGTCCATGCCGCACCCGGTGTCGGTCAGCGCAAACATCACGTACCGTCCGGGCACGACGCTCTCGTGGCTCAGCACGTACGTTTCGTCGAGCGTGACCTCCGCGGTTTCAACCGTCAGCCGGCCGCCCCGGGGCATCGCGTCCCGGGCATTGACCACGAGGTTCGTGACGGCCTGCTCGATCTGTCCCGGGTCTGCCTTGACGCGGCCCAGGTTCGCGGCCAGGGCAAACCTCAGATCGATGTCCTCGCCGATCAACCGGCCGAGCATCTTCGCGAGGTTTCGAAGCAGAGCGTTGAGATCCAGCACCTCCGGCTGCAGCGTCTGTTTCCGGCTGAAGGCCAGAAGCTGACGGGTCAGCGCGGCCGAGCGCCGTCCGGCCGCCACGATCTGCTCCACGTACTTGTGCAGAGGATTCTCCTGGCTGAGCTGGCCCAGCAGCATCTCGCCGTAGCCGAGGATGATCGCCGTCAGGTTGTTGAAGTCGTGCGCCACGCCCCCCGCGAGTCTGCCGAGGGCCTCCACCTTCTGGGCCTGCCGCAGCTGGTCCTCCAACCGGGCCTTCTCCTCGGTCAGCAGCAGGTGCTCCGTGATGTCCCGCTTGACCGCCACGTAGCTGACGATCCGGCCCACGGCATCGAGCACCGGCGAGATCGTCGCATCCTCGGTGTAGAGCGATCCGTCCTTCCTCCGGTCGACGAACCGGCCCCGCCAGACCCGGCCGGAGGTGATGGTGCCCCAGAGCCCGCGGTAAAAAACCTCGTCCTGCTCCCCGCTCTTGAGGAGGCGCGGATTCTTCCCGACCGCCTCTTCGCGGCTGTAACCCGTCACCCGTTCGAAGGCCGGGTTGACATACTGGATGGTGCCGTCGGGGTCGGTAATGACGATCGTCTCGCCCGCGCCCGCTATGGCCGCAGCCAGCCGCTCGAGCTCCATCTCCGCCCGCTTGCGCTCGGTGACGTCCCAAACAGCGGATATCATCAGCTGTTTGTCGGGAATCGGCATGTTCCTGGCGGTAATGAAGGTTGTTTCAGCCCCCCTGCGGGCGATTGGCACATCCTCCCAACACATGCGCGACGGATCATCGCTGGCACAGTCAGCCAATACTCTTCCCTTGATTTCTTCCCGGAAAATCGGGTCCTCGTATACGGCGCTCCAGAAGGCATCCGGGCCGGCGAGCGCTTCTCTTGTTGTCCGGTACACCTTCGGAAAGTTATCGTTCATGTAATTGAACTTCACGGCAGGATCAATCGAGTTCACCGCTATGCCGATCGGAAGATTGTCCATGACTAACTTGACGAAGGCTTCGCTGTTCCGCAACTCCTCCTCGGCCCGTTTGCGCTGAGACTCTTGAGCGTACTTGTCCAACGCGAAGCTGATATCGCTTGCCACGTCACTGAGCAGCCTGCGTATATCCTCGTCGAACGCATTGACCTGACCGGAGTAGAGCGTGAGGCCGCCCACGGGCTTGCCGGCTCTCAGCAACGGCAGCGCTGCCGACGCCGCCCAACCGACATGCGCACCGCGCTCGTGCCAGGGAGCGGTGGCGGGATCGTGCAGAAAATCCCGGCACCAGAACGGCTGGTTTTCGCGAATCGCGGTGCCGGTGGGGCCGCGACCGAACGGATCGTCGGCATGCACCGAGATCCGGATGTCTTGCAGATATTCCGTGCCTTCTCCGTACGAGGCAACGGGTTCGACCCGCCCGCTGGTCTCGTCCACCATGCCGATCCACGCCATTTTCATGCCGCCGAGCAGCACCGCGTCCCGGCAGATCTGCGGGAACAGCTCTTCCTCGCTTGCGAAGCGCACGATCGCCTCGTTGCACCTGCTCAACGCCGCGTAAAGCTGGGCTTGGCGCTGCATCCTGGCTTCGGATATTTTACGGTCGGTGATGTCGCGATTGCCGGCGCGGCGGCCCAGGTATTCCCCAGCGCGGCCATAGACCCGCCGGCAGACGTGGCCGATCCAGCGTTCCTCGCCGCCGCGGGTCAGGATGCGGAAGTCCAACTCGTGGTACCCCGGGTCCGCCGGCCTCTTCCCGGGATCACGAATGTGGCTCACGAGCCGGTCGCGGTCAGCGGGATGCGCAACCCTGATCAGCAGTTCGGGGTCCTCCAGGAACTCCTCGGCCCGATAGCCGGTGATGCGTTCGCACGACGGCGAGACGTACGCCAGGCTCCCGTCCGGGGCCATCCAGTATTCCCAGTCGTAGGTGAAGTCGGCCACCGTGCGGTAGCGCTCCTCGCTCCCGCGCAGTACCGCCTGCTGGGCGGCGATGCCCGCGTCGACGCGGTGGAGCAGGACAAAGATAAAGCCCAGCAACAGCGCGACCAGCACGGCACCGGAGGTCCCGCCCAGCGCGAGCAGGCGCGCAAGAACCGCGTTTTCGCTGCTGGTGTCGCGCATCACCAGCAGCGCGCCGACCTCCGCGCCCGCAGCGTCCATCAGAGGCGTCGCGGCGACCCGCCAGTCCTTGCCGCCGAAGGCGATCTCCCGGTCCGCTGCGCCCTGGGCATGGTCGCCCGCAGCAGAGTCGGCCCAGGTTGCGAAAGCCTCGGGCAGTCGGCCCTGGCTCGTGTAGATCACCACGTTGCGCACCAGGCGGTCCCAGTCGGCCTCTCTGCCGAGCAGGCGCATGCCCTCTTCCCAGATCTGCCGGTTCAGATACTCCTTCCGGATCACCACGGCCAACTGATTGCCGGGCTGGCTGTGCATCGTTTGCAGCGCGTCCTCGATCTCCTTGCCCAATTCCACATAGCCGACCAGGGTGCCGCCTTCGAAGACCGGCTGCACCACCCTCAGCGTGAAAGTGCCGAGCGGCCCCAGCTCGATGCCGGACGCAGTCGTGCCGGTTCTCTCGGCCTCCCTGGCCGTGAAGCGATCGATGAGGTCGCCGCGCCTGTCCGGCTTGTGGACGCGCAGCAGGCAGACCCGGTCGGCATCGAGGAAGTAGAAGTGCGTGAGGCCTCGCTCCCGGCGCAGCGTCTCGAACACCGGCTGCCAGAGGGCCAGCAGACGATCGGCGTCACCTTCGCGCAGGGCCTTTTGCACGGTGGCGTCGGCGACGACTGGCAGTACGGCCGCGGCCAGACCGGAGGCCTGCTGGCTCAGGGCCGCGCGCAGGTCGCCGGAAGCATCGGCAATATCGGCGGCGATATCCCCGGCCAATCGCTGCTGATGTTGTTGATACAGCAGCGCGCCGGCGCCGACGACCAGGAGCAGCACCATAACCGCCAGCGGCGGCAGCAGACGCCGCAGGACAGGCTTGGGCGAGGCTTCAACGCGGCGGGTTGCGGCCAGGGCGGCGGCCGCGCCGATGAGCAGCACGAGCAGCAGCCCCACGGGCGGGGCCGCCCGGGCCGCCACGTCCCATTTCCAGACACCGGCGTCAATGTCCATGCCCAGCACGGCGACCACGGCGCCGTTGAGCGGGTCGACCAGCGGGACCAGCGCCGAAACCCAAACGCCCCAGCGGTCGGCGACCGGGCCTTCGACGACTTCGATCCTGGCGTCGAACACGCGGCGGAAACCTGCCGAGACTTCCTCATAGAGCTGCCCGGGCGGAGAGTAGTCCCTGGAGCCGGATGGCTCGCTGTCCACGAAGAAGAAAATCGCGCCGTCGGCCTTGCGGCCCATCAGATAGACGAACCGGCATTGCGAGCCGGCCGAACGGACGGCGGTGAGCTGTTCCTTGAGCCGCCGGTAATCGGGACTGCCCAGGTCCGCCTCCGTGCCCGACAGCGCCTGGATGCTCTCGAAATCCATTGCCAGCGCCACGAGCCGCGTCTGCCGGAGCAGGTCGGCGCGCAGTACGCGGTCAGCCCGGCGGACCGCCAGCCCCGCGGTGCCAACGATCAGCGCCAGCGCGGCCAGCGCCGGCAGCAGGCGCAAGGCGCGGGCACGCAGGCGGCCCGTGGCCCGGGCCATCACCCACCCGCACCGACGTTGATCCGGGTCCAGTAGACACCCAGCTCCTTCAAGACCTGTGCGTGCGCGTCGAAATCCACGGGCTTGACGATGTAGCTGTTCGCGCCGGCGCGGTAACAGGCTTCGATGTCCAGCGGCACTCCCGAGGACGTCAGCATCACCACCGGGATGCCGCGCGTGCGGGGATCGCCCTTGATGGCCTTGAGCACCTCCAGGCCATCAACCTTGGGAAGCTTCAGGTCCAGGAAAATCACCCGCAAGCTCCGACCGACCTCCCCGGCGGGGAATGTCCCGCGCGCGAAGACGTAATCCAGGGCTTCCTCTCCGTCGCGGGCCCACTGCACCGACCCCTCCAACCCGCATTTTTTCAGGGCGCGCAGCGCCAGTTCGGCATCGGTCGGACTATCCTCCACCAGCAGGACTTCGACGTGGTCAGCCATGGTTTCCCCCCTGGTTCGGCAGCGAAAAGAAGAACGTCGCGCCGGCGTTGACCGCACCTTCGGCCCAGACCCGCCCGCCGTGGCGCGAAACGATGCGCCGCACGATCGCCAGCCCGATCCCGGTGCCCGCGAATTCCTCGATCACATGCACCCGCTGGAAGACCCCGAAGAGCTTGTGCGCATAGGCCTGGTCGAAGCCCACGCCGCTGTCCCTGACCCACCAGGTGGCCGTAGCGCCCTGCAGGGTCCCGCCGACCTCGATGCTGCGCTCCTGCCTGGGCAGCGTGAACTTGACGGCGTTGGACAGCAGATTGCGCCAGACGCAGCGCAGCAGCTCCGTGTCACCTTCGGCCTGCGGCAACGGCCCCACCATGAACCGGAAGGTGCGTCGCACCTCCTCGGGCGCGATCTGCGCGAACACGTTTCGCACCAGCGCAGCCATGTCGACCGGCCCACGGTGCAGTTCCGTGCCGCTCAGGCGCGTGTATTCCAGCAGGGCGTTGATCAGCCGGTCCATGCCCTGGGCCCCGGCGCGCACGACACCCACCAGTCGCCGTCCTTCGTCATCGAGTCGGGCCCCGTACTCCTTCTCGAGGATCCCCGAGAAGCCGTCGATGGCGCGCAGAGGCGCCCGCAAGTCGTGCGCGATGCTGTAGACCAGCGCCTGCAACTCATCATTCGCTGCCTGCAGCTCGGCGGTGCGCTCGCGCACGCGCCGCTCCAGCCCGACGTTCAACTCCCGGATTTCCATTGCCTTCCGCTCCAGCGTCTGTTCGGCCCGGGTGCGCTCGGCGATTTCGGACTGGAGCTTCTCGTTGGCCCGCCAGAGCTCGTCCGCCTGCTGCTCGAGCCGGACGCGCAGCCGGCGCAGCTCCAGGTGGGTCTGCACCCGGGCCAGCAATTCCGCCGAGACAAACGGTTTGGCGATGAAATCCACGGCGCCGAGCTTCAGGCCCTCCACCCGCTGCGCGCTCTCATTGATGCCGCTGAGGAAGATCACCGGGATGTCCCGACTCGCCTCCCGCGCCTTGAGCCAGCGCAGCACCTCGAAGCCGTTGATTCCCGGCATCAGGATGTCCAGCAGGATCAGCTCCGGGGGGCTGGCCACGACCAGGGCCAGCGCGCGCTCCCCGCTCTCTGCGGAGTGAACCCGATAGCCCTGCATCGTCAGGATGTCGGAAAGCAGCTTCAGGGAGATGGCGGTATCATCGACGACAAGGATAGTGCCCTTGTCGGTCATGGCGACGGTGTTTGCCTCTGAGCGATCCACGACACCCCCAGCGTTGGCAACTGCGCCGAGTCTTAATTGTGTTGTAGCAGAAGCTTGCCCGTTACGCCAGAACCACGCCGGGTCCCGGATCAGTCTCGCAGATCCGCCGCCTGATCCCGGCGATCCAGTGTAGTCCAAACACCGACAGAGCTATCAGCCAGCCGCCGCTGGGTACCTGACGCCTTCTTTGCGATTATTACTCCAGGAAGCGGGGATGCCGGCTGGATCGGCAAAACGTGTTTCGGGCGAGGACGGAAAAAGGAGAACATCATGAACAATCTCAAGATCACCTGCGCAGTCGCCTTCACGATCAGCCTCAACATCCTGACCCTGCACATCCTGCTGACGCTCTACCCCTGATCGGGGGATAACTCCCCTGCCCCTCTTGTTCAAGGGGGGGGCTTCGGCATGGTATTGACAGGCTGTACGGCTTTGGCTAGAAGATAGGAAGTCAGTCGGACGTCAGCGGGGAAAAGAAGTTCGTTGCGAGTCGAAGGCAGTTTGCTCGTCGGCGGCACCTCGGCAATCGTCCCAGCGGCAGAGGGATGGTGATGCGACGGATCAACCTGGGGGATCTTCTCGGAGGTCTTCGTCAAACCTGGCTAGCGCCAATCGGGTGGTTGCTGCTCGTACTGGCGTCCTGCCTCTGGCAGCACAGTACTGCCCGGCAGAACGTGATCGAACTGGCGCGCACCGAGGCGCGATCGCACTTCAACAAGGACCTGGCGTACCGGCGCTGGGTTTCCATGCACGGCGGGGTGTACGTCCCGATCACGGCCGACACCGTGCCCAATCCCTACCTGGACGTCCCGGAGCGGGATGTGACGACGACGACCGGGACAAAACTCACGCTGCTGAACCCGGCCTACATGACCCGACAGGTGCACCAGGTGGGATGGGAGCAATACGGTGTTCAAGGGCACATCACCAGCCTCAAGCCGATCCGCCCCGGAAACGAAGCCGATGCCTGGGAGACCGTGGCGCTGAACGCTTTCGAGCGGGGCGTCCCGGAAGTCAGCTCCGTCGAGATGCTCCAGGGGCAGCCCCATCTGCGCCTGATGCGCCCGATGCTCGTCGAGGAAACCTGCCTGAAATGCCACGCCAGGCAGGGCTATCGCCAAGGCGATATCCGCGGCGGCATCAGCGTCTCCGTCCCGCTGGCCCCCTTCTCCGCCCAGCTGCGGCGCGAGATTCTCAGGAGCGTCCTGGTGCACGGTATCCTGGCGGTGTTCGGGCTCCTCGGCATCGCCTCATGGCGGCGAGTCTCGCTGCGCGCCGAGCAGGAGCGCGAGCGGGCGAAGGCGGTGCTGGAAGAGTCGGAGGCGCGGTTCCGGGGCGTGGTCGAGAACATCGGCATGGGGATCGTCGTGATCGGCCCCGACATGCGCGTCCTTTTCATGAATCGCCAGATGAAGAGCTGGTTCCCGCTGGCCGAAGCGTCGGCCGCACCGCTCTGCTATCGCTCGCTCAACGAGCCGCCGCGCGACGAGGTCTGTTCCTACTGCCCGACGGCGCCGGCGTTCAAGGACGGGCAGGTGCACGAAACGATCACCGACACCGCCGCCGGGGACACGACGGTACACTATCGGGTCATCGCCTCGCCGATCAAGGACGCCGAGGGGCGGGTTGTCGCGGTGGTCGAGATTCTCGAGGATGTCACCGAACGCCTGCAGGCGGAGGCGATTCGCGCCGCTGCCGCGCGGGAGTGGGCGACCTCGTTCGATGCGATGGCGGACAGCGTCGCCCTTCTCGCCCCTGACCATTCGATCCTCAACGCCAATCGCTCGTTCTGTCTGCTCCTGGGGCGCTCGCGGGAGGAACTGATCGGCCGCAAGTGCTGTCGGTTTTTTCACGGTTCGGACACCCCGGTAGCCGACTGTCCCGTCGAGCAGGCGCGGCAGAGCGGCCGGCAGGAGTACCGGGAGATCTTCGAGCAATCCCTCGGAAAATGGCTGGGGATCTCGGTGGCGCCGGTGCTGGACCATGACGGCCGGACCGTGAAGATGGTGCACACCGTTCGCGACGTCTCGGAGCGCAAGCGGTACGAGCAGGAGCTGCAGCGCAGCGAGGCCCGCCTCAAGGAGGCGCAACAGCTGGCCCGGCTCGGCAGCTGGGAGCTGGATCTGAAGACGGACCGGCTCTGGTGGTCCGACGAGACATTCCGGATCTTCGAGATCGATCCGGAGCGCTCCGGGAGCTCGTACGCGTCTTTTCTTGCCCTGGTCCACCCGGAGGACCGGGATTTCGTCAACCGCAGCTACACCGAGTCGGTTGCCGCGCGCACGTACTACTGCATCGACCACCGGCTCCTCTTCGCGGACGGGCGCGTCAAGAATGTCCATGAGCAGTGCGAGACCTGCTATGACGCGGACGGTGCGCCGCTGCGATCCAGCGGCACCGTCCAGGACATCACGGAGCGTAAATGCCTGGAGGAGACCCTGCGGGAGTCGGAGGCGCGCTTTCGTGAGGTCGTCGAGTTCCTGCCGATCCCGATCGGCATCGCCGGGAACGACGGCACGGTGGAGTACTACAACCAGGCTTTCACGAATCACTTCGGCTACCGCTGCGAAGATACGCCGACGATCGCGGACTGGTGGCGGCTCGCCTACCCGGACGAGGCGTACCGCGCGCAGGTCGTGGCCCAATGGGATCGTGACATGGCCGAGTCGATCCCCGCCGGCGCCGCGACGCCGAGACGCGAGTTCCTCGTCACCCGCAAGGACGGCTCCCAACGACATGTGGAGATCGTCGGGCGGCTCGTCGGCCGCCTGCTCATCGCCTCTTTCAACGACGTCACCGAGCACAGGCGCTCCGAAGAGGAGATCCGGCGGCTCAACGCCGGGCTGGAGGAGCGCGTGCGGGAGCGGACGTCGGAGCTGATGGCCGCCAACCGGGAGCTCGACAGCTTCGCGTACGCGGTGAGCCACGACCTGCGCGCCCCGCTGCGGGCCATCCACGGCTTCAGCCACGCGCTGATCGAGGACAGCGGCGATGCGCTGAAGCCGGAGGCCCGCGACGACATCGAGAGGATCCTGATGGGCGCCCGGAAGATGAACGAGTTGATCGACGGCCTGCTGGCGCTCTCGCGCGGCACGCGCGGGGACCTGAGACAGGGGATGGTGGACGTCACGACCCTGGCCGAGACGATCCTGTCGGAGCTGGCGAACCAGGAGCCGGGACGCCGGGTGGCCTGGCACGTCGAGCCGGGGCTCCGCTGCTGGGCGGATTCGCGCATGATCGAGGCGGTGCTGCACAACCTGCTCGGCAACGCCTGGAAATTCACGGCGGGGAGGGAACAAGCCGAGATCCGGGTCTACGCGCAGCGCCGGGGCGGGGTGGTGTTCTTCTGCGTGTCGGACAATGGGGCGGGGTTCAATCCGGCGTACGCGAACAAGCTCTTCCAACCCTTCCAGCGCCTGCACCGCCAGGACGAATTTTCGGGCATCGGGATCGGGCTCGCGACGGTGCAGCGGATCGTGCACCGGCACGGTGGAGAGGTTCTGGCGGAAGGTGCGCCGGGCAAGGGCGCCACCTTCAGCTTCAGCCTGCCGCAGCCGGCGGGAGCGGTGCCGGCAGGCTGATCAAGGCTGCAGACGGGCCTTTTCAGCAGTCTGCTAGCCGCTTTCCCCCACGAGATCCGGCAGCGACTCGCGCACCGCAAGCGCCTCGGGGCCGTGATGCTCGAATTCCAGGGCAAGGTCGAGGCAGGTCTCTACCTCCGGTATGACACCCGAGGCGGTGCGCATGATCCGCACAAAGGGGCGGTCGTGCATGACGGGGTGGTTGCGCAGAACCTTGCCGGTGGCGCCCGAGGTCAGCCGCACGAGCGACCCGGGCGGGAAGACGCCGACGATCCGGAAGAAACGATCCAGCAGTGCGGGGTCGTAGGCCGTCCCCGAGAGCTGCTTCATCCGCGCGTACACCCGCTCGCAGGACCAGCCGGCGTCGTAGGGGCGGTGCGACCGCATCGCGTCGTAGCTGTCGGCGATCGCCGATACGGCCGTCACCCGGTTGAGCGGCCAGGGTTGGCGGCAGAGCGGGTACCCGGTCCCGTCGTGCCGCCGGTGGTGCCCGAAGGCCACGATCAGCGCCAGATCCCCGGCGTCGCGCATCTTGCCGAGGACCTCCACCCCGAGGATCGGATGCCGGCGCAGGACCTCCCACTCCGCATCGCTCGGGGGGCCGGGCTTGTTGAGGATCTCCTCCGGGATCTGGAGTTTTCCCAAATCGTGGAGGATGCCGGCCGCGGCGACCTCCTCGAGCTGCCGCTCGGTCAGGGGGAGCATCTCGACCTGCGCCAGCATGAGCAGCGAGACATTCAGCGAGTGGCTGAAGGTGTAGGCGCTCTTCTGGCGCAGGGAGATGGCGGCGAGCATCGGGCCGCGCTGCCCCCGCAGGCCCTGAATGAGCAGCGCCGCGATCTCGCGCGCCTCGCCGCCACGCAGCGCACGGCCCGCCCGCACCCGCTCCGAGATCTCCCGCACCCCCTCGAGACCCTGGTGCCAGGTCTCCCGCGCCCGGTGCCAGGAGTCGCCACGATCCGTCGCCTCCTCCTGCTCGTCGAGCGCAAAACGGCCGATCTGCACCGCGTGCACGGCGCGGACGGCCAGCACCCGGGCCAGGCCGCCCTGCTCCTGCAAGCGTTCCGGAGGAATCGTGAGCGCCTCGACCAGCGCCTCGAGTTCCTCGGCCCTGGCGCTGCCCAGAAGTGTCATCTTTTCGACATCGCGGGCCGCCAGTTCGCGCGCAAAGCGCTCCACGAACGGGTCATCGGGCGGCAGCGGCCGGCCATCGGCGACCAGATCCCGTCCGATCAGCCCGACAACCACCTGACCGCTGCCGGAGAGCGCGGCGTTGAATGCCGCACCGAGTTCGCGCAGCGAGGCTCTCACGGTCGGGTGGCCGCCGGGATAGAAAGAGCGGCTCTTGACCGCCGTCAGCAGCCCCTTGAGCAGGGCCAGGAGCCGGTCCCGCCGTGCGTCGGCCGCGGTGTCTCCAGCGTGGCTCACGTGGCCCCCCACCGGGCCAGCAGGCGACGGCAGGTGGCTGCAAGCCCCTCGGAGCCGCGGGCAGCCACCTGTTCGAGCGTCTTTTTCGCATCGTCCCCGCCGATCCGCGCCAGCGCCTGGGCGGCGGCCTCGCTGATCCTTTCCTGGACGCGCCGGTTGATCCAGGTGCGCTGGCGCAGCAACTCGGACAGGGGTCCGACGGCCTCGGTGGCGCGCATCCGGCCGAGCACGAGGATCGCCCGCTGCATCTCCTCGGCGCGTCGGCCGGCAAAGAATCCCGCTTCGAGCGCCTGAAGCAAAGCGCGCACCGTCTCCGGGCTGCCGAGGGCGCCCAGGTGCGCGGCGACCACCTGGACGACCTCGGTGTCGCGATCCTCGAGCAGGCCGGGCAGCGCGCGGCGGACCTCCGGGGAATCGATGCTCAGCAGGGCGCGCAGCGCGTCGCGACGCATTCTGGAATCGTCGCGCCCGAGCAGGCCGAGGAGCACCGGCACCGAGGCGGCATCGCGAAGCTCGGCCACGAGCGGGATCAGCGCCCGCACCGTCGCCGGGGGGCCGGCGGCCAGCCGCCGCAACATCTCCGGAAGTGCGGCCAAGCCAAGAGCCTGGAGCAATGCCACCACCTCACGCCGTCTGCCGGGGTCCTCCTCGTCGACCAGCGTGTCGAGCAACACCGGGGTGGCGACCGCGGGAGCCAGGGAGACAAAGGCGCGCAGTGCGGCACGATCGTCGTCGTCGAGGCTGCCGAGGAACGGGATCAACGCATCGAGGACCGCCGGGGAGGCGATCGCCCGCAGCGCGCGCTCGATCTCGGCGCGAGGCCCGGCAAGCGACTCGTCGCTTGCGCTCAGCTGCAGCAACCCGCGCAGTGTCTGCATCCCTCGTCCGCGGTCCCCGGCGGCCAGAGCGGCGCCGCAGAGACCGGCGACTCCCTCGAGGGCGTCGCGGTAGCACTCGACGCTCGTGGCCAGACGCAGCTGCTCGAACTGGATCAGGAGGGACTCCCCGGCCGTGCGGGCCGCCGCGAGATCCGCGACGAGCTCGGGCAGTTCCGCGAGGGACATCTCCCCGCCGCGGCGAGCTTCCTCCCGTGTTGTCAGGCGCTGCAGCTGTTCCTGGTACCCCGGGGACATAAACTCCCCCGACTCCCCGGTGAGCAGTTCCTGCACCTCTTCCCAGGCGTTGTCGGCAAGCGGGTCGTCGGGGTCGCCGGTCCGGCGGATTTCCTCCCTCAGCTCGGGCGCCAGCTCCATGCGCTCGAGCCGGCGGGGGACCAGGTACTGGAAGATGCGGGTCAAGCGCCCGATCTGGCCGGGATCCATCGAAAAAGTTTCGGCAATCAGCGCGAGACCCTCATCCGCGTCCAATGAGCCGAAAGCTGCCGAAAAAAGCCCGGACGCCGGCTGCTCCAGCGCGGCCTCGAGCAGGCGCAGACGCAATGCCGGCGGAAGCCGGCGCGCCACCGCGGCCAGCTTCTGCGCACACTCCCCCTCGGGCAATGGCTCCCCGGCGGCAGCGGCCCCCTCCACGAGCCGGACAAACCGTCGCACCGCCTCGACGGTGTCGGCATCGCCGGTCTGCGCGCCAGGGCCGATTGCCTCCGCCAACAGCGCGGCCAGGGCCGCCGGGTCCTCCCAGCGCTCGCGCAGCAGTTTCAATTCCGCGCCGGAGATCTCGGCCTGCGGGTCGGCAAGGGTGCGCAACAGCAGGGCCCGCCAGAGGTTCCGCCGCTCGACGCTCAGGGCCTCGTCGCCCTCGGCGCCTTGCGCCAGCAGCGCCTGGTAGTCCGGACTCTCGACCCACAGGTTCTCGAACTGCACCGCCGGGTCCCAGGCCTGGCGGTGACCGGCGCTGCGACCGCGCGCCAGCAGGGCAAGAAACCTCTCCAGCTCGGGAGCGGTCAGTGCCGGCGACCAGCCCAGACGGGCGATGCCCTGGTTCCCCAGCACCGAGGAGAGCTTGCGCGCCGCGGGCGGCAGCCCGGTGTAGAGTGCCTCGCGCCAGTGCAGTTCCTCCCCGGAAAAGGTCAGGGAGGCCACGCCGCTGATTGCGGCTTCCGCCTGCAATTTCGCGAGCAGGCGCTCGAGCGGGGCCTGTCGGGCCTGGTGGCCCTCGGGATAGAAGCAGAGGGCGTGCTCCAGGTTGAGCAGCGCCTGCGCCAGATCCTGCAGAACTCCGGCCAGCTCCGCGGGCAGGGGGAGAGCTTCCAAGACCGGTCACTCCACGAGCTTGTGGGCGAAGGCGTAGTGCGTCAACTCCGCGCTGGTCTTGATTTCCATCTTCTCGAGAATCCGGGTGCGGTACGTGCTCACGGTTTTCGGGCTCAGCCGCAGCTCCTCGGCAATCTCGCCGACGGTCTTGCCGGCAGCGATCCGCAGCAGCACCTGATATTCGCGGTCGGAAAGCAGCTCGTGGGGGAGTTTCGTCGTGTCGTGATGGACCTCGCTCGCCAGGGCTTCGGCAACCGACGGGGTGATGTACTTGCGCCCGGCCGCCACGGTTTCGACGGCCTTGATCAGCTCGTCGGGGATGCTCTGCTTGGTCAGATACCCGGAGGCGCCGGCGCGAAAGGCCCGTACCGCATACTGGTCTTCGGGGTGCATCGTCAGGATCAGCACCGGCAGACGCGGATGCTCGTCCTTGATCTGCTTGAGAACCTCGAGCCCGCCGGGCCCCGGCATCGACATGTCGAGGATCGCGACGTCGATCTTCTCCTTGCGCGCCATGTCGAGGGCCTCGAACCCGGTGGCGGCCTCGGCGGCCACCTTGATGCGCGCGGTGCTCTCGAGCACCATGCGCACCCCCCGTCGCACCACGGCGTGGTCATCGGCGATCAGCACGCGGATCATCGCGGTTTTCTCCTTTTTTCCTTCTGGATCTGCGCCAGCACCATGGTGCCGCCCCCCGGTGCGGGTTGAAAATCGACGTGTCCCCCGAACTCCGCCGCACGCTCCTGCATGCCGATCAAGCCGTAGGAGCGGGGGTTGCCGAGCTCGCCGGCCGGCAGACCCCTGCCGTCGTCGCGTATCTGCAAGCTCGCACCTTTTTCGTCCTGGCGCAATACCACCGTGACGGTCGCGGCCGCGGCGTGGCGCGCCACGTTGGTCAGCGCCTCCTGCAGGATGCGGAACATCGCGGTCTGCCGGTCCCGGTCGAGCGCCCCCGAGCGCCCCTCGGCGGTGAAGGTGCACCTGACGCCGGTGCGCGCCATGAAGGTCTTGACTTGCCACTCCACCGCCGCTTCGAGCCCGAGGTCGTCGAGCACGCCCGGCCGCAATTCGGCGGTCAGGCGCTGAACGGTGACGATCGTCTCGTCGATCAGGCCGGACATCTCGCGGCGGCGCTCCTCGAAACCTGCGGAGCCCGGTCGCAAGAGTGACAGGTCGATCTTGAGCGCCGTGAGCGACTGGCCAAGCTCGTCGTGGATCTCGCGCGCGATCACGGCCCGCTCGCGCTCGCGCACCTGCTGCAAGTGCGCCGACAGCCGCCGGTAGCGCCGCTCGCTCTCGGCCAGCGAGCGCTCGGCCCGCGCTTTCTCGGCGAGATCCTGCTTGCGCTCCAGCGCCGCGCGCACGGCCAGGCCGAGCCGCGTGAGGTTCTCCTTGAGGATGTAGTCCCAGGCACCGGCCTTCATGCAGGCGACTGCGATCTCCTCGTTCATCGAGCCGGTGCTGATCAGCAGCGGCGTGGTCGGCGCGTGCTTCAGCGTCAGGCGCAGCGCGGCCATGCCGTCGAAGTGCGGCAGCCGATAATCCGAAAGAATAAGGTCCGGTCGGAACTCCGTGAGCGCCGCGAGAAACGCCTCTGGCGTCTCGACGACCCGGGTCTCGATCGCGAGTCCCGCGCGGCGGATCTCGTACGCGGCCAACTCGGCGTCCGGCGCGTAATCCTCGACGATCAGGATGCGCACCGGCGCCCCGGTCCCGCCGCCACTGCCGCCCGCCGCCACACCGTCGCCCATCGCAACCTACCCGCGTGCCGGCTCGTTGAGCTGCAGCCAGTAGCGGCCGACCCGGCCCACGGCGTCCATGAAGGCGTCGAAGTCCACCGGCTTGACGACATAGCTGTTCACGCCTAGAGCGTAGGCCGCCTCAAGATCGGAACGCTCGCACGAGGAGGTCAGGATCACCACGGGGATCGTGCGGATCCGCTCGTCCGAGCGGATCCGCCGCAGCACCTCGAGTCCGGAAACCCGGGGGAGCTTCAAGTCGAGAAGGATCAGCCGCAACGCCGCTGCGCCTGTAGTGGCGCGGTTTTCGGCAAGAAATTCCAGGGCCTCCACCCCGTCGCAGGCATGGTGCAGGCAAGGAAAGATGTTCTGCCTGCTCAGCGCCCGCAGAGTCAGCTCCACGTCGTCGGGGTTGTCCTCGACATACAGGAGCTCAACCGCCGTCTGTCCGGCCATCCACCCTCCCCGCGGGCAGGGCGAAGCTGATGGTCGCTCCCCCCTCCGGCGTGGCATCCGCCCAGGCCCGTCCCCCGTGCCGGCGCACGATGCGCTGCACGATCGCCAGGCCCACTCCCGTGCCCTCGAACTGCTCGGGGCCGTGTAGCCGCTGGAAAACCCCGAAGAGCTTGTCCGCGTACCGCATGTCGAAGCCAACGCCGTTGTCGCGTACATGATAGACGATTTCCTCGCCCCGCAGCTCCCCCGCGATGCCGATCTCGGCCCGCTCGCGCTTCGAGGTGAACTTCAACGCGTTACCGACAAGGTTTGCCCAGACCTGACGCAGCAGCGCGGCATCGCCGCGGCAAGGTGGCAGCGGCCCGATCTCCAGCCGCACCCGCGCCCGCACCTCCGGCGGGCAAAGCTCCTCGAAGATCCCCCGGACCAGCTCCGCCATGTCGACGCTGCCGGCGCGCAGGTCGGCGCGGCCGAGCCGCGAAAACGTCAGCAAATCGTCGATGAGTTGCGCCATGCCCAACGCGTTGGCGCTCACGATGCCGAGCAACCGCCGGCCTTCCTTGTCGAGCGTCTGCGCATATTCCTCGAGCAGGATACGCGAGAAACCCTCAATCGCCCGCAGCGGCGCCCGCAGATCGTGCGAGACCGAGTAGCTGAAGGACTCCAGTTCCCGGTTGGCCTCCTCGAGCGCCGCCGTGCGGACCGCCACCCGCTGCTCGAGCTCGGCATTGAGACGGCGGATCTGCTGAAAACTCTCCTCCGTGATCCTGACGTTCCGTATGGCGAGGGCGATCTCGGGTGCGATGCCCGTCAGGAGGTTCACGTCGCGCTGGTGTAGGGGCCGCTTGGAGGTGACATTGTCCACCACGAGGATGCCGAGCGACTTGTTCTCGTACACGATCGGACAGCTGACAAAGGAGAGCACGCCGAGACGCCGGGCGATTTCGAGGCTGCGCGGCGAGAATTCCGCAGCCGCCGCGGCCAGGTCGTTCATCGTGAACGCCCGCGGCTGCGGGGAGGAGGGGGACAGGGCGCCGGGGGGTGCCGGGCGGTCGAGACGTAACCCGGCCTCACCCTCCATCTCCGCGAGCTGCCCCGGCTGGTAACCGAACTCTGCGACGACGGAGAGTTTCGAACCGTCGGGATCGGCGAGCAGGATGACGCCGCGGTCGTAATCCAGCCTCCGGGCAAGTATCCCGACGACACTGCCGAGGATGTCCTTGATGCTGCGTTCCTTCCCGAGACTCTGCCCGATTTCGTTGATCATCAGCGCGTTCTCGTAATTCACGTTGATCTGGTCGACGAGCTCGTCGGCGGAGTGCTCCAGCTGGTCGACAGCATCCCGCAGTTCTCGATTGTCGAGATGCATCGCCGCGGCGTTGATCAGCAACACGACCACCGCCACCAGCGGTAAAAGAGCGCCCAGAGACGCCCACGGGAGAACGCCCGCGACCACGGCGCCGAGGGCTCCAAGAACCAGGGCGAATGCGGCGATCCGCGAACGGCGCCAGCGGGACGCGCGCGCCGGCTGCCAGGTGACCAGGTACCGGCAGTGCGGATCCCCGCGGAAGCAACACTCGGGATGCTCGATCCGCTCAAGTCTGGCGTTGAAGTGCCGGGCGATCGACTCCAGGTATCCCTGTCGGTTCTCGCACTGGTAGAGCTCCTCCCGGACTCCTGCTTTCGGCGTGATCACGATTTCCGCGCTGGTAGGCCCGATCAGGCGGGACTCGGCGCGGGTGGCGCGGGTGAACTTGGGGACGAACCTGCTCACAAGCGAATAGGCCCTTCCGGCGCTGACCAGCCCGCGGATGTAGCGACCGATCCCATCGATCGCCTCCGGCGAGGCGGAGAACAGGCCCGCCTCACGGGCGATGCCCCGGTTCCCGGTCAGCTCCTGGAGCTTCTGCTGGAAGCGGTTGACCTGGCGCTGGGTGAACCAGTGCCCCTCGTCCTCGACCTGCTGGAGCTCCATGCCCGCATACTGCAGCAGTTCGCCGACATCGACCTGCGGGTACCGTTTCCTGACAAGCTTGACATAGGTGTTTGTGATGCGACTGTTGTAATAGGGAGTGTCGAGGGCGAAGTCAACCACCACCGGTTCCACCATGGCTCCCCCCCGCGGGCAGGGCGAAGCTGAAGGTCGCTCCCCCCGCCGGTGTGCCGTCCGCCCAGACCCGCCCCCCGTGCCGGCGCACGATGCGCTGCACGATCGCCAGCCCCACCCCCGTGCCCTCGAACTGCTCCGGGCCGTGCAGCCGCTGGAACACCCCGAAAAGCTTCTCCGCATACACCATGTCGAACCCAACGCCGTTGTCGCGCACATGATAGACGATTTCCTCGCCCCGCTGCTCCCCCGCGATCTCGATCCGGGCGTACTCGAGCTTCGACGTGAACTTCAACGCGTTGCCGACGAGGTTCGCCCAGACCTGTCGCAGCAGCGCGGCATCGCCTAGGCAGCCGGGGAGCGGGCCGAGCTCGAGCCGCACCCGCGCCCGCGCCTCCTGCGGGCACAGCTCCTCGAAGGCCTCCCGAGCGAGCGCCCCCATGTCCACGCTGCCGCTGTGCAGATCGGCGCGGCCGAGCCGCGAGAACGCCAGCAGGTCGTCGATCAGGTGCGCCATGCGCCGGGCGTTGGCGCTCACGACATCGAGCAGCCGCCGGCCCTCCCCGTCGAGCGTCGGCGCATACTCCTCGAGCAGAATCCGCGAAAAACCGTCGATCGCCCGCAGGGGCGCCCGCAGGTCGTGTGAGACCGAGTAGCTGAAGGACTCCAGCTCCCGGTTGGCCTCCGCCAGCGCCGCCGTGCGCGCCGCCACCCGCTGCTCCAGCTCGGCGTTGAGCTGGCGGACCTGGTCCTCGGCGTGTCGGCGCTCCGAGATGTCACGCAGATGCGCCAGCAGCAGGCGTCTGTCACCCTCCTCGACGAAGCGGACACTGACTTCCACGGGATAGATCGTGCCCCCCTTGCGTTGGTGCACGGTCTCGTAGATCCCCCCGTCGCTGCGGCGTACGCGCTCCAGGGTCGACTCGAGATCGGCTCGGGCTTCGGGGGTCCTGAGATCGGAAACGCTCATTTCCAGAAGCTCCTGGCGCGAGAATCCGGTCAGCTCCTCAAGGCGCGCATTGACGTCGATAATCCGCAATCGCTCGTCGGCAAGCAGGATGCCGTCATTGGCGTTGAGCATCAGGGCGGCATAGCGGGATGCCAGGGCCAGGCCGGCGCTCTTGATCTCCAGCAACCGGGAGGCCTCCAGACGGCGTTGGCGCTCCCAGAACATACCGAGCATGCCCACCGAAGCCAGCAGGAAAAGGGCCGCCACCGCCGCCGTCTTCGCCATGAGGGGGCGCAGCGGCGCCTCGATTTCCTCCATGTCGATCCTGGCCACCAGGCGCCAGGTGCTCTCCGGTACCGGCTTCAGGATAGCCACGACCGGCATCCCGTGGTAATCCCGGCCCACGAAGGGCCCCGGACCGCCACGGACGGCGGCTGCTCCCGCCAGATCTTCTCTGGTGAGCGGAAGAAGCGGCTCGGCCGCCATACCCTGGTAATGGCGCATTTCATCGAGGTAGCTCACGGTATCGCCATCGTCACTCACGAGCAGCACCTCGGCCGTCCGGGTCGATGTCGGCATGTCGCGCAAGATCGGGAAGAGCGCGACCGAAAGATCGATGCGGACAAAGATCAGGCCAACGCCGATGTCGTTCTCGTCCGCGATCGGGATCACCAGGTCGATATGTGCCGGATCATCCGGATTTCGACGGTGCAGTTCGGTGAAGAGGATCGAATGGTTCGCGGCGGCCGCCAGCGCGTGCTCGCGACCCCTGCTCCCGAGCAACGGGTCCCCGAGTTTCCCGTAGTCAAACCGCTGGCGCAATTGAGGATCGAGCAAGGTCAGGTAACTCCAATCGGGATTCTCCTCCCGGATCGGGGTGAGCCAGTCCTCCACCTCGATTCGCGCCTGCGCGTCGCCCGCGAGCATACCGGCAAAAGACCGCGCGAACGTCTTGTTATCAAAGAGATAATTCGCCTCCTCCCGTTGCTCGTTTCGCCACGCAACTACCTGCTGCACCTTGAGATCGGCAATGGACTGGAGCATGAGCGTGGCATCGGCAACGATCCGCGCGCGCTGGACACGATAGTAGGACACGGCCGCGGCAACGAGCGCGAGGCTCAGAACAATAATGAAACCAATGAGTGCCCATGGCGCAGATCTGTCGGTTCGATCCGGGCAATCAGCTGCCACGATCCCCCCCGCGGCTGTAGGACGAGAACTGGAGCGAAGTATAACGTACTCCCGACAAGTCTCATACTGCCGGACAAGCCCTGTAGGACAAACACCTACAGCTGTATTGGATCGGCACCTATGGGAGAGAAACGCCGGAGCGAGTACGTTACAGAGCGAGTGAGCACACCATCACGGTCCGGGGGGAGAGCGGCCATGGAGACGACGATTCGGGAAGCCCCTGTCGGTGAGACGACCGCGCGGCCGCACATCCTGATTCTCGAGGATCGCGCGGAAGACGCCGAATTGATGGTCCATGCACTGCGACGCAGCGGCGCGCGCCCGACGTGGGTGCGGGCCGAGGATGCCCCCGGGTTCCTCGCGGCGCTTGAGGGCCGCCCCGACGTCGTCCTCGCCGACTACTCCCTGCCGCAGTTCAACGCCCGGGCCGCCCTGCGTCTGCTGCGCGAGCACAGCGCGGAGATCCCGTTCATCGTCGTCACCGGCACGCTCGGCGAAGCCGAGGCCGCACAGATTCTCGCCGACGGCGCGGACGATTACCTCCTCAAGGACCGCCTCGGCCGACTCGGGCCGGCCGTGGAGCAGGCGATCCGCGCCCGCCGGCTCCAGGACGAGAAGCGCTCGGCCGAGCGCTCGGCTTCCGATTCGGCGCGGCAGTGGCAGTCGACCTTCGACGCGATCTCGCACCCGCTTTTCCTGCTCGATTGCGAGAAGACCCTCGTGCGCTCCAACCAGGCCGGCGAGCAGCTGCTCGGGCGGGCGGCCGATGGCTGCTGCGGTCAGGCCCCCTGCTCGCAGGTGCGCTGCGAGCTTTCCGAACCCGAGGAGTGCCCGATGCACCGGATGCTCCGTTCCCTGCGCCGCGAAACCTCCGAGATCAATGCCGGCGGACGCTGGTACTCGATCTCGGTGGACCCACTCTTCGACGAGGAGCAGGTGCTCGCCGGCGCCGTGCATCTGATGGTCGACATCACCGAGCGCAAGCACCTCGAGTCTCAGCTCAACCAGTCGCAGAAGCTCGAGTCGCTCGGGCGGCTCGCGGGCGGAATCGCCCACGATTTCAACAACCTGTTGACCGCGATCATCGCAAACGCCGAGCTGCTGGCGATCCGGCACGGGGCGGACAAGCACCTTCACGATCGTCTCCAGATCATTCTCGAGACCGGCGAGCGCGCCTCGCGGATCGCGCGCCAGCTGCTGGCCTTCAGCCGCCGCCAGGTGCTCGACCCGGTGCGCATGGACATCAACCAGACGCTGCACGAGATCCGCAAGATGATCCCGAGCCTGGTCGGGGAGGACATCCGCTGCGACTTCAGGCTCGAAAGCGCGATCGCCGCGGTGAAATCCGATCCGAGCCAGCTCGAGCAGGTGATCCTCAATCTCATCGTGAACGCGCGCGATGCGATGCCCCGCGGCGGCGGGCTGACGGTGACGACATCCATGGCGGAATTCGACGAGACCTACGTGCGCAGCCACCATGGGACATCTGCCGGGACGTACGTGTTGCTCTCGGTGGCCGACACCGGCTGCGGCATTCCGCCTGAGGTGCAGGGCAGGATCTTCGAGCCGTTCTTCACGACCAAGGGGGAGAAGGGGACCGGCCTCGGCCTGGCCACGGTGTACGGCATCGTGAAACAGCTCGGCGGGCACGTCGCCTTTTACACCGAGCAGGGGATCGGCACGGAGTTCAAGATCTACCTGCCGGCTCTGTCGTCGGAGGGGATGGCACCGGCCGCAGGCGGTGCGCGGACACAGACCCCGTTGCCCCGCGGCACCGAGCGGATCCTGCTGGTCGAAGACGAAGGAACGCTGCGCGAGGTCACTGCGGCGGTGCTCGCCGACCTCGGCTACCAGGTCACCGCCGTCGCCAGCGCCGAGGAGGCACTCGCGCTTCACCTGGACGGCGGGAGCACGCCGCAGCTGCTGCTCACGGATGTCGTTCTCCAGGGGATGCGCGGCGACGAGATGGCATCGATCCTGCACGACCGCTGCGCAAAGCTGCGGGTCATCCTGACCTCCGGGTATTCTCAGGAGCGGCTGCTGCGGGAGACGGTGGCGGGCGGCCCACCGACCGAATTTTTACACAAGCCATTCAGCGTCTCGGCGCTCTCGCGCACGGTGCGCAAGGTCCTGGACCGATGAGCGCATCGCCCGGCATCTGATACTTGCCAGGTGATTCCGGGTATAATCGGCGCAGTGGCGGGGGAGGGAGATGATCTGTTCCGTGCGTGACAAAAGCATCGGGATCGACGCCGGGCGCGGCGCCTCCTTCCTCTTCACCCTCCCCGGAGCGCTCGTGAAACCGTAGCCCGGGGTGCAAGGATGACCATGGCGGTTGGCCAGCCCGCGCGCGTGCTGGTCGTGGACAACGAAGCGGCCGATGTCGAGGCGATCCGGCGCGCTTTCCTCGATGCGGGATTCCCGGTCGAGTTCCGGGTGGCCCGGACGCTGCGCGAGTGCCGCGAGATCGCCGCCGCCCGGCCGCCGGACATCGCCCTCGTCGACCTGAACCTCCCCGACGGCCGCGCCGTCGACCTGTTCGCCGCGGCACCCGGCAAGCCGCTGCCTTTCCCGGTTCTCGTGATGACCCGCCACGGCGACGAACGCACGGCGGTCGAGGCGCTCAAGGCCGGCGCGCTCGACTTCGTCGTCAAGTCCGTCGAGGCCTTCTCCCAGATGCCGCGCACGGCAACCGGCGCGCTGCGCGAGTGGAAGGTGCTCCAGGAGCACCGCCATGCCGAGGATCAGCTGCGGGCCCGCGAAGAGGAGCTGGCGGCGATCTACGAAAGCGCGCCGATCAGCATGCTGCTCGTCGACGAGCAGCGGCGCGTCGTCAAGGTCAACCACCTGCCCGAGGAGGGTGGTATGGACTCGGCCGCCGCGCTGTCGGGCAAACGCCCCGGGGACGCCATGGGCTGCCTCAACGCGCTGGACGACCCGCGCGGGTGTGGCGCGGGGCCGCGCTGCGTCGAGTGCTCCCTCCGGAGGATCGTGCTCGACACGCTCACGAGCGGTCGCGGACATCGCCATGTGGAAGCTGTGTTGCCACTCGGGCCGCGAGGCCGCGAGGACTCGTCGGTCTTCCTCGCCTCCACCACACGCCTGAACATCCAGGAACGGGCGCTGGCGCTGGTGAGCCTGCTCGACATCACGAAGCGACGCCACGCCGAGCATACCATCGAGCGGCTCAACGCCAGTCTCGAGCAGCGGGTCGCCGAGCGCACCGTCCAGCTCGAGGCGGCGGTGCGCGAACTGGAAGGCTTCGCCTATTCGGTCTCCCACGACCTGCGCGCGCCGCTGCGCGCGATCGAGGGCTTCGCGGGAATGCTCGCCCAGGACTACGGAGCCGCGCTCGACGCCGAGGGCCGGCGGCTGCTTGGCGTCGTGCGCGCGAACGCCAAGCGCATGGACGCGCTGATCTCCGACCTGCTCAGCCTCTCGCGGCTGGCCCGCAGCGATCTTCACCACGCGCGCATCGACATGGCGGCCCTGGCAACCGAGGTCTTCAGGGAGGTCGCGTCGCCGGCGGAGAGGCAAGCCGTCGAGTTCGCGGCACGTCAGCTCCCCGAAGCCTGGGCCGACCCCGGGCTGATCCGCCAGGTCTGGAGCAACCTGTTCTCCAACGCGCTCAAGTACAGCCGCCCCAAGGCACAGCGGCGCATCGTCGTCGAGGGGCGTCTCGAGGGAACCCTGGCGGTCTACACGGTGCGCGACACCGGCATCGGCTTTGATCCGGCCTTCACGCACAAGCTCTTCGGCGCCTTCGAGCGCCTGCACCATCCCGGGCAATTCGAGGGCACCGGTATCGGGCTGGCCATCGTCAAGCGCATCGTCGAGCGGCACGGCGGGCAGGTCCGCGCGGAGGGGATCGCCGGCGAGGGCGCCACTTTCAGCTTTTCGCTCCCGACGCAGCGGCCGGAGTCAGCGGCTAGATCCCACCGTTCGGCAGACGAACCACAGTGAGCCAGAACTCCTCGATGGACTTGACGACCTGGAAGAACTGCTCGAGGTCCATCGGCTTGACGATGTAGCAGTTGGCGTGCAGGTTGTACGTCTTGAGGATGTCTTCCTCGGATTTCGAGACCGTCAGGACGACCACCGGGATTCGCCGCAGATTCTCGTCCGCCTTGATCTCCGCGAGAACCTGCCGCCCGTCCTTGCGCGGCAGATTCAGATCGAGCAGCACCAGGTCCGGCCGCGTCACGCCCTGATACTTGCCCTCGCGCCGCAGATAGGCCAGCGCTTCCTCGCCATCCGCGACAACGACAAGATTGTTGCGGACCTTGGCCTCGCGCAGGCACTCCTGGGTCAGCCGGACGTCACCGGGGCTATCCTCGACCAGCAGGATATTGACCGGCAGGTATGCTTTAACCATCGTGGCTCCTTTCCTTGGCACGCGTGAAGGGGATTGTGAAGAAGAACGTCGACCCTTCCCCCGGGGTCGACTCGACCCAGATCCGGCCGCCGTGCCGCTCGACGATCCGGCGGCAGACGGCAAGCCCGATCCCCACGCCGGGGTGGGACTGCGGATTGAGCCGCTGGAAAATCGCGAAGATTCGCTCCCGGTGACGCTCCTCGATCCCGACCCCGTTGTCTTGCACGGCAAAGCACCAGCCCTCCGGTCGGCACTCGCAGGAGACATGGACCCGCGGCGGCGCGCTGCCGCGGAACTTGACGGTATTCGCCAGAAGGTTCTGGAAGAGCTGCACCAGCAGCGCCTCGTCACCGACGACCGTGGGCAGGTCCGCATGCGTAACGACCGCCCCGCTCTCTTCGACCAGGAGCTTGAGGTTGAAGAGCGCGCGGTCGAGGATCCACCCGCTCTCGACCTCGACAAAGGTGTCCCGGTGGTGCTCGACGCGCGAATACTGGAGCAGCCCCTCGATCATGCCCTGCAACCGCTGTGCCCCGCCCACGGCGTAGGCGATGAACTCCCGTCCGTCCTGCTCGAGCCGCTCCCCGTAGCGCCGCTCGAGGAGCTGCAGGAAGCTCGTGATCATCCGCAGCGGCTCCTGCAGATCGTGCGAGGCAATGTAGGCGAACTGCTGCAGCTCCTCGTTGCTGCGGCGCAGCCCGGCAACGGTTCTGGCGATGGCCGCCGAGGCCTGCCGGTCCTCGACGATCCGCCAGACCGAGGCCATCAGGAGCTGGAGCTGCGCGACGTCCGTCCCGTCGTACTCGCCCTCCTTGTTGGCCATGCCGACGACCGCGACGATCTCCGACCCGCTGAAAACCGGGATCGTCAGGAAGGTCCGCAGATGCACGTGCCCCTCCGGGTAGCCCTTCTTCAGGTCGTTCTGCGCGGCGAAATCGTTCATCAGGAGCGGGCGGCGCTGGCGCACCGCCTCGCCCCAGATCCCGGTCTGCTCCAGGTCGTACACGGTCTCGGGGTTCATGACGGCGCACTCCGGCATCACGCCGTCCGACCAGGCGTTGAGGGTGAACTGCCGGCGCTCCTCGCTGTAGTGGTAGAGGTAGCCATAGCGGCTCCCGGTCAACTCCAGCGCCCGCTCCAGGGCATAAGCCAGCAGCTGCTGCACGTCGCCAGCCGGGTACTCGGCGATGTCGACGATACTCTGGAGGCGCTCCTTGCTCTCGCGCAGCGACTCCTCGGCCCGGACGCGATCCCGCATTTCCCGCTCCAGATCGTCCCGCGAGGCGTAGGACTCCCGGAGTTTCGCAGCCATGGCGTTCATCTCCCGGGCCAGATCCCCCAGCTCGTCGTCCCCGCCGAGGCCGATGCGATGTCCCAGATCGCCGGCGCCGATCTTCGCGGCGCCTTCACGCAGCAGCGCGAGGCGCCTCGTGAGAAAAATTCTCATCATGAGGCCGTTCCCGACGACCGAGGCGAGCATGAACGCGATCAGCGCCGCCAGCGTCAGGGTGAGCGCCCTGCGCGTCCGCGCGGAGGCCGCCGCCGAGTTGCGCTGGAGGATCTGAAGCTGCCTCGTCAGGCGATTGGCCCGGACGAGGACCTGGGCGATGAGCAACCTCTCCCCATCGTCGACGAAGTTCCCGAGTTCCCGATCCGGGCCCCGTTCCTCGTCGCGTCGGAAGATTCGCCCGACAATCTCTCGCGTACCCTCGAAGTCAGCCCGAAGCTCCTCGAGAGCGGCGCGCTGCCCCATGTCGGCGATGTGCGTCCGGGCGGTCTCCAGCAACTCCTGCAAGCGCCGGGTTTGCTGCTGCCACCGGCGCCTGGCGCTGCTCGTTCGAAAAAGCAGGTATTCGTCCCGCAACGTGATGCTCTCGTGAGCGACCCAATGCATTTCTTCGAGGAGCGCTGCATTGCGATCCTCCCGCGCCGCTTCCCGGGCGAACCAGCCCACGCCCAGGGCCGTGACGGCGACCAGCGCCACCGTGGTGACGGAAAAAGCATCGAGCCGGGTCCGGATCCTCATACGCCCCGCCCCGGGGCGCTCTCAACCCGGATCCGCGAACAGTGCGGCAAAAAAACTCCCAAGATTTTGCCGAACACCGTGATCACGGCAGCGGGCTTCCGGGCGGCGGCTCGTTCATGCTCAGCCAATAGGTGACGACATGGTGGACCATGATGGCGAACTCGTCATAGTTCACCGGCTTGCGCAGATACGAGTTGGCCCCGCGACCGTAAGCCTCGCGCAGATCGCGCTCTTCCAGCGAGGTGGAGAGGACGACGACCGGGAGCAGGCTCGTGGCGGCCGTGGCGCGCAGGCGCGAGAGAACTTCGAGTCCGCCGAGGCGCGGCAGCTTCAGATCGAGCAGCACGAGGTCGGGCAGGTCGTCGCGCGGCGCGGCGGCCAACTTCTCGAGGGCTTCGACACCATCGACGGCGACGTGCAGGTCGATCGGCCGGCCACACCGCCGCAGCGCCCGGCGCGTGAGTTCGACGTCGTCGGCGCTATCCTCCACGAGCAGGATCCGCGTTGACGGACTCCTGCGGCTCATCCCGTCTCCGGAAGCGTGAAAGAAAATTCAGCGCCCTGCCCGGGGCGCCCCTCTCCCCGGATTTCGCCGCCGTGGCGGCGGATGATCCGTTGAACGATGGTCAGGCCGATCCCGGTGCCCTGGAACACCTCGGCGGCGTGGAGACGCTGGAAGGCGACGAAGAGCTTGTCCGCGTAGGCCTGGTCGAAGCCGGCGCCGTTGTCGCGGACGAAGTACTCCCGCCAGATCCCGGACCCACGGCTGCCGAACTCGATGCTCGCCCCGGGGACAAGGGAGGTGAACTTCCAGGCGTTGCTGAGCAGGTTATCGAGAGCGATCCGCAGCAGGTGCGTGTCGCCCTGGACCACCAGGTCCGGCTCGATCGTCACGGTCACGTCCCGACCGGGGGTCTCCCGACACAAGTCGGCGACGATCTCGTGAGCGAGCGACGAGAGGTTCACGGCGGCGCGCTCGCGGGTGTGCCGGACCACGCGCGAGAGTTGCAGAAGATCGTCGATCAGCGTCGCCATGCGCAGACTCGCCGCGCGGATGCGCCCGAGATAGCCTTTTCCCGTGGCGTCCAGGTGATCCGCGTATTCCTCCAGTAGCGCCTGGCTGAAGCCGTCGAGGCTGCGCAGCGGGGCCCGCAGATCGTGGGAGACCGAGTAGGAGAAGCTCTCCAGCTCCCGCATCGCGTTGTCCAGCTCCGCGGTGCGGCTGGCGACCCGCGCCTCCAGGTCGACATTGAGACGGAGCACCTCGTCGGTGGCTTCGCGCTCTCTCTTGACCCGCCACGCCCCTCCCATCAGGAGGGAAACCTGGAGTACGTCGGCCTCGTCGTAGGGGTCCGGCTTGTTGGCCAGGCCGATCGCGGCCACGATCCGCCCCTCGTGGACGATCGGGACGCTCATCCACCGCTTCAGGGGCAGGTGCCCCGCCGGACAACCGCGCTTGAGGGGATGGGGCGCGGCGAAGTCGTTGAGGATCTGCGGCTGAGCCTGGCGCACGACCTCGCCCCACAGGCCTACCTCCGCGAGCTTGTACCGGGTTCTTTGCTCCAGGACACTGCACGCTTCCTTGACGCCGCGGCTCCAGGAATGCAACATCAGCTCCTGTTGCTCCTCGTCGTAGAGAAACAGGTACCCGATCATGCTCTCACTGAGCTTGATGGCCTGCCGCAGCGAGAAATCCAGCAGGTCGCCGGTATCCTGGGCCTGGTAATGCGAGATCTCGATCAGGCTGGCGAGTCGCAGCAGGTGCTGAGCCTGCGCGGCCTCGGCCTGTTTTCGAGCGGTGATGTCCCGGTTGCTGGCGCGCCGGCCCCGGAATGTCCCGTCGGCTGCCACCACCGGGTGGCAGAGATGGCTGAGCCAGCGGACTTGCCCGTCCGGGCGTATGATGCGGAACTCGAACTCGACGGTCGGGTGGCCGGCACCCTGCTTCAGGACCTGATCCTTGTGCTCGCGGAAGGCCGCCCGCTCGCCGGGATGCACCAGGCGCTCGAGCAGCGTGGGATCTGCGTCGAATTCGCCGGGGTCGTGCCCGCTGATCGCGCGGGCGGCGGGATTCATGTACTCCAACGTGCCGTCGGGCCTGGTCCAGTATTCCCAGTCGCCGGTGAAGTCGGCGATCGTCCGGAACTTCTCCTCGCTCTCACGCAAGGCGTTCTCGAGGCGGTGCCGCTCGATCGTGTAGCGGATCGTGCGCTGGATCGCGGTCCTGGTCAACGGCCCCTTGACGAGGTAGTCCTGCGCGCCGGCCTGGATCGCCCGCAGCGCCTGCTCCTCGTCGTCGGCGCCGGTGAGGACGACGACAGGAAGCCGGGGGGCGACGGCGCGGATGGCGTTGAGGGTGCTCAACCCCCAGCTGTCGGGAAGGCCGAGGTCGAGGAGCACCAGGTCGGTCGGCCCGGCCTTGATGCTGGCAAAGGCCGCGGCGAGGGTTTCGGCCTCCCTGATGACGAAGGAGGCGGAGTCGTCCGCCTTGAGGAACTCCTGGACGAGCCGGCGGTCCCCGGGGTTGTCCTCGACCAGAAGAATGTGCATCGGGGCCGCGCTCATCACGAGGTCCTGCCGGGCTGACGCGGGATCATTGCTAGCACGGGGGGGGCTTCCAGATTGTCCGGGACGTCCATGACCTCTCCTCCTGCCCACAGAGGACATTCATCAGCGCTCGACGACGAACGACTGCCCGGAAGACTGTTCCCGGTTCTCGCCGCGTGTTACCGATATTTTCATACTCTACCAGATCGTGGATGTTTCAGTGAAGATAGTATCGCACCTGCGTTGTCACGGAGGCGCAACCAGTATCCGGGGGACACGCGCCGGCACGCGACACCTGATTCCGGCTTTCGGCAGAATTCGCCTGCGTACCGATACTTTACGGTTCATTCAGGCTACAATCCGCGATGATGGTTGAAGCGGCCCGGATACTCGTCGCCGATGACTCGCCCCTGATGCGGGCGGAGATCGCCGGGATTTTGACGGCAGAAGGCCATGCCGGGGGGGCGAAAGGATCCCTGGCGGATAATCAACCTGGAGGGCAACCATGAATTACCTTCCGATCCTTGCGATTGGCGCCGTGCTTTTGTGCCCCGTGAGGGCTCCCGCCGTTGCCCTGCCCGATGACCAGACATCCGCCGCCGAGCCCGAGTTCACCGAGTCCGTGCTTCCCACCTGGATGCCCTCCGCGTTCGGCCAGATCGCCTATTGGGGCATCGCGTTCGGCATCACGGCGGTTGGTACCGCGACCTATCTGACCCTCTCCGCCCGACGCGCCGCCGGGGAACGACGACACGAGCTTGGTCAGGACATGGTCGCCCTCCTCGTCGACCATCAGCAGGCCCTGCGCGACCTCTACCGCTCCTGGGCCCGACGCTACCCCGCTGATGCCGCGACCTGGACGACCCTCGCCGGAGCCCGCGAGCGTCAGGCACGCTCGGTGGAGGCGCTCTTCGCCCGGATGCTCAAGGGCGAGGGGCGGCTGCGGCGGGAGGATTTCCCCGCCGTGGCTGTCAGTGACTCCCGTGCGCGGCTGGCTGTTCTGCTCGGTGGTGGGGGAGACGGGCCGGCCAGCGCCGAGGAGGCCCTGCTCGCCGGCTATGCGCTGGAGACCGGGGTCATCGAGGGCGGATTCCTCGGCCGCTTCGAGGCCGCCAACAAACGCTTCGAGGCCGCCTGCTTCGCGCTGGCCGGGGAGACCGATTCCCAGCGCGAACTGCTGCGGCGTGAATGGGAGAAAAGGACCGGCAGGAGCTTCGACTCGCTCCCCAAGTCGATCGTCTACGGCGGAGGTGCGTCGTGATGCGCGCCACGCTGGCGCACCGGACGGGGGGCGGCTATCTCGCGAACGAGCGCGGCCTGACGATCATCGAGCTGATGGTCGTCATCGCCATCGTCGGCATCCTGAGCTCGACCGCGACCTTTACCTACGCCATCTACCGGGAGCGCGCCCGCGAGTCCCACCTCAAGGGGATGGTGCACAACCTCCAGGTGGAGCTGCTGGTCCACATCAACGACTTCGACCTTACGCACCGCTGGGGCAGGAACCACGACAAGGACTCCCTGAACGGCTATCTCGAGAACGGCTGGGAGAACGCTCCCTACGACAACCGCATGGCTCACCGCAATCCGGTTTCACATAGCAGGGCGGTGCTCAACGCGAGCCGCGTTCCAAAGTCGGGCAAGCTGAAGCAACCGGCGATCTTCATCACCAACAACCCGGCCTTCTCCCCGAAGAGATTACTGGCGACCAGGATCATCACCGCGCTCAAGGGCAGCCTCGTGGTGTATCTGAACAACAACATCAGTGCGGTCGATGTCTATTACTTCGACCTGGCCGGGAGGCCCTCGGCGCTCAAGGCGAGCGTCGAACCCTCGAACTGACGCCCCGGATTCAACAGCTGCCGCCGCTGGCGGCGGTTCTGCCGAAGAGGGCGCCGGCGAGTTCGGCGTTGCCGAAATCAGCGTGGTGCAGGTTTGCGCCGAAGAGCCGCGCGCCGGTCAGGTCCGCCCCGCGGAACGAAGCGCCGGAGAGATTGGCTCGCGAAAAATCCACCTGGCGCAGACGCGCCCCCCGGCAGGAGGTTCCGAGCAATTCCGCGCCGGCGAACATCGCCCCCTCGGCCATCGCTCCTTCGAGAATCGCGCCGGTCAGGTCGGCCCCGGCCAGGGTCGCCCCGGCCAGGTCGGCCTTCTCGATGTTCGCCAGACACAGAACCGCGGCGGAGAGATCAGCGCCACGCACGTCGGCGCCGGCGAGGTCGGCATAGCTCAGGTTCGCCCCCGCCAGAGTCGCACCCCGCAGGTCGGCACCCGTGAGGTCGATCCCGTGCAGGTCCTCGTTTGCGAGCGATTCGCGGCGCTCGACCCGGGCGAGGACCTCGTCGCGCGTCAGCCGGCTCACCCGGACGTCCCCGGCGGCGCGGCGCCGGCCGCGGCGGCAACGATTCGCCCGAGCACTTCCCTGACCTTTTCCTCCTCGAAGGGCTTGATGATGTAGTGGTTCGCGCCGAAGCGCGC
>CAZEOK010000003.1:0-68376 GCA_964513745.1 uncultured bacterium | reverse complement strand
CGACCGATTTCCCCGAGATCGCCGAACTCGACATCAACCCGCTCATGGTCGGCGAGGCGGGCACCGAGCCGATCGCCGCCGACGCGCGCATCATGCTGCGCGCGGCCGCGCCCAGGGCGGCGGGATCCTGAGATGCAACACCCCTCCCCGTACGACCCGGACTGGCGGCAGAAGTACCGCGAGATGGTCGCCACTCCCGCCGAGGCTCTGGCCCGGCTGCGCGCCGGGAATCGCGTCTTCGTCGGCACCGGCTGCGGCACCCCGACGGTGCTCGTCGAGGCGCTCGTCAGGCGGGCCCACGAGCTGGCGGACGTCGAGATCGTCCACCTGCTGACCATGGGGGACGCCCCGTACGCCGACCGCAAGCTCACCGAGTGCTTCCTGGTCAACAGCTTCTTCATCGGCGCGAACATCCGCTGCCACATCCAGGAGGGGCTCGGGGACTACACGCCGATCATGCTCATCGACATCCCGCACCTCTTCGACTCCGGGCAGATCCCCCTCGACGCGGTGCTGATCCAGGTCACGCCGCCGGACAGCCACGGCAAGGTCAGCCTCGGGGTCTCGGTCGACATCGTCAGGAGCGCCGCCGAGAACGGGTCGCTGATCATCGCGCAGGTCAACCCGTTCATGCCCCGCACGATGGGCGACTCCTTCCTCGACGTCGCCGACCTGGACATCCTGGTCCCGGGCGAGCGCGAGTTGCTCGAGATCCCGCCCCCGGAGCTCACCGAGGCCACGCGCCAGATCGGCGAGCACATCGCCGGCCTCGTCGAGGACGGCTCGACCGTCGAGTTCGGCATCGGGCGCATCCCGCACGGGGTCGTGGAGTTCCTCAGGAAGAAGAAGGATCTGGGCATCCACACCGAGATGCTCACCGACAGCATCATCGACCTGATCGAATCCGGCGCGGTGACCGGCGCGCGCAAGCGGCTCGACCGCGGCCTGATCGTGGCCAGCTTCTGCATGGGCTCGAAGCGCCTCTACGACTACGTGAACGACAACCCGCTCTTCTCCTTCCGGCCGACCGAGTACGTCAACGACCCCGGGGTGATCGCCAAGCAGTACAAGATGGTCGCGATCAACACCGCCCTCGAGATCGACCTCACCGGCCAGGTCTGCGCCGACTCGCTCGGCGGACGCTTCTACTCCGGCATCGGCGGCCAGGTCGACTTCAACCGCGGCGCGGCCCGCTCTTTCGGCGGCAAGCCGATCATCGCGCTGCCGTCGACGGCGCACAACGACGAGATCTCGCGCATCGTGACCCGCCTCTCCCCTGGCGCTGGTGTCGTCACGACACGCGGCGCCGTGCACTACGTCGTCACCGAGCACGGCGTCGCCTACCTGCACGGCAAGAGCATCCAGGAGCGGGCGCTCGCGCTGATCTCGATCGCGCACCCGAAGTTCCGCGCCCAGCTCTTCCACGACGCCATCGAGGCACGCTATCTGCGTCAGGAACTGGCGCAGGTCGAGGACAAGTTCGTCATCGCCGCCCCGGAGATGCGCACCTCATTCGTGCTCGAGGACGGCACCCAGGTGACCTTCCGGCCGGTGCGCCCGACGGACGAGGCGAGCATGCGCGAGCTGCACTACGCGCTCTCGCAGGACACGATCTACTACCGTTTCATGACGCGGGTGCAGCGCTTCACCCACAAGGAGATCCTGAACTACGTCTACATCGACCACCGCCGGGACGTCGCGATCGTCGGCACCGTCCCCGAGGCGCACGGCGAGGAGATGATCGCCGTCGGCCGCTACTATCTCGACGAGAAGACCAACCGCGCCGAGGTCGCCTTCACGGTCCGCGACGAGTGGCAGGGCCGCGGCATCGGCCACGCGCTGTTCGCGCACCTGGCGACGATCGCCAAGCGCGCCGGGATCGGCGGCTTCACCGCGGAGGTGCTGCGCGAGAACCGCCGGATGCAGGCCGTCTTCAACCACAGCGGCCTCAAGGTCAGCAGCCGGCTCGAAGAGGACGTCTACAGCTTCGCGATGGAATTCGAATAGGCCCGGGTAACTCGGGAGGCCATGACGCTCCCGATTGACTCGGACGGCTGGTCCCGCAGCACTCGGGGTACAATCGCCGGGTAACCGGGCGAAAGGAGGCACGCGCCATGCCCCTTCCGAAGGGAATCCGCAAGATCTCGGACACCGTCTGGGAGATCCCCGCCAGCTTCAAGCCGGGAATGCTCGTGCCCGCGCGCATCTACGCCACCGAGCGGCTCCTGCACGAGATGGACGAGGGTGTCTTCAATCAGGTCACTAACGTCGCGACCCTGCCGGGGATCGTCAACCATGCCTTCTGCATGCCCGACGGCCACTGGGGTTACGGATTCCCCATCGGGGGCGTCGCGGCGATGGACCCCCGCACCGGGGTGATCTCCCCCGGCGGCATCGGCTTCGACATCAACTGCGGCATGCGGCTGCTGCTGACGAGCCTGACCGAGGAGCAAGTGCGGCCGCGGCTGCAGGAGCTCGTCGACGGGCTCTTCGCGCGGGTCCCCGCTGGGGTCGGGTGCCGGGGTTTCCTGAAACTCGCCCCGGCGCGGTTCCGCCGCATCGTGGAGCAGGGGGCGCCCTGGGCCGTCCGGGAAGGCTACGGCTGGAAAGAGGACCTCGAGCTGACGGAGGAGGGAGGGTGCATCGGCGGCGCCGACGCATCGAAGGTCAGCGACAGGGCCGTCGCGCGCGGCTGCGAGCAGATCGGGACTCTCGGTTCGGGGAACCACTACCTTGAGATCCAGGTCGCCCGACCGGAGAACATCTTCGACGCCGGGCTGGCCCGCGCCTTCGGGATCACGCTGCCGAACCAGGTCGTCGTGATGTTCCACTGCGGCAGCCGCGGCTTCGGCCACCAGGTGGCCTCCGACTACCTGACGAGTTTCCTCAAGGTGATGGGCCCGCGGTACGGGATCACCACCCCCGACCGGGAGCTGGCCTGCGCCCCCTTCGCCTCGCCCGAGGGGCAGGACTACTTCGCGGCGATGAAGTGCGCGCTGAACATGTCCTTTGCCAACCGCCAGGTGATCGCGCACCGCATCCGCGAGGTCTTCTCCGCGGTCTTCGGCAAGGACCCGCGGGATCTCGGGATGCGCCAGGTCTACGACGTCTCCCACAATACGGCCAAGCTCGAGCGCCACCTCGTCGACGGCGAGGTCCGCGAGCTGCTCGTGCACCGCAAGGGCGCGACGCGCGCCTTCGGCCCGGGCCGCGAGGAGCTCCCGGAGGTCTACCGGGAGACCGGGCAGCCGGTGATCATCGGGGGCAGCATGCAGACAGGCTCCTACCTGCTCGCGGGAACGGCAGGAGGGCGGGAGACCTTCTTCTCGACCGCTCACGGCAGCGGCCGGTCGATGAGCCGCCACGAGGCGAAGCGACGCTTCTCCGGGAGAAAGCTCGAGCACGACATGGAGGAGCGGGGGATCTGCATCCGCACGGCCTGCTACTCCGGCCTGGCCGAGGAGGCAGGGGCAGCCTACAAGGACATCGATCTGGTCGTCGGCGCCACCGAGCTCGCCGGGATCAGCAGGCGGGTGGCGCGCCTCGTACCCATCGGCAATGTGAAGGGATGAGCCCCTACCGTTTCCGCGAGGACATCGCCATCGCCGACGCCGCCTTCGCGGCCTGGGGCGCGACCATCGAGGAGCTGTTTGTCGCCGCCGCCGACGCCACGACGAACACGATGGTGGAGAACCTCGAGGCGATCGAGGACCGGCAGCGCCGACCGATCCGCATCGAGGAGCAGAGCGCCGACCTGCTCCTGTACCGGCTGCTGGAAGAGCTGGTCTACCTCAAGGACGTCGAAGGGCTCCTGCTGCGGGTCCCCGTGGTCCGCATCCATCGCGGGGACGGCGCTCTCGTCCTCGATGCCGAGGCGCGCGGCGAGCCCCTCGACCCGCTCCGGCACCACCTCCAGGCCGATGTGAAGGCCGTGACCCTGCACCGCCTCCGGGTGGAGCGGACGGCGCGCGGCTGGGAGGCGTCCGTGGTTCTCGACATCTGAGCACGCCGCGCCGGGAGTGGCGCCATGCGGCAAACCATCACGGTCGGGAGGGAGGCGGAGAGTGACTCTCGCTGAGCGGGTCGCAACAGCCCGCGGCGATGTGCCGGCGGACCTGCTGCTGAAGAACGCCCGCGTCCTGCAGCTGTACACGGGCGAGATCGAGGAGACCGACGTCGCCGTGGCCGGGCCCTGGATCGTCGCCATGGGCAAGGGGTACTCGGCCCGGGAAACCGTGGATCTGGCGGGGAGGTTTCTCGCCCCCGGATTCATCGACGCCCATGTCCACGTCGAGAGCTCCCTGGTCCCGCCGCGCGAGTTCGCGCGCGCCGTTGTCCCGCGCGGCGTGACGACCGTGGTGATCGACCCTCACGAGACGGCCAACGTCCTCGGCCTCGAGGGGGTCCGCTTCATGCTCCGGGACGCGGCGGATGTCCCCCTCGACGTGCTCTCGATGGCCCCCTCCTGCGTGCCGGCCTCGCACCTCTCGACCTCGGGCACCGTTCTCGAGGCCGCCCACCTCGTCGGATTGCTCAGCGAGCCGGGCGTGCTCGGCCTCGGGGAGGTGATGAACTACCCCGGCGTGGTGCGCGGGGACGAGGCCGTGTTGGCGAAGATCCGTGCCTTTGGCGGCCGCGTGATCGACGGGCACGCGCCCGGCCTCTCCGGGGGTCCCCTCAACGCCTATGTCGCGGCCGGCATCGATTCGGACCACGAGTGCACCACCGCGGCGGAGGCGCGGGAGAAGCTGCGGCGCGGGATGTGGATCTACATCCGCGAAGGCACGAGCGCCCGGAACATCGACGCCCTCCTGCCGCTTGTCACCGCGTCCACCGAGCGGCGGTTGTGCCTCTGCACCGACGATCGGGACCTCGAGGATCTCGCCGGCGAGGGGTCCATCGACCACCTCGTCCGCCGCGCCATCGCGGCAGGCGTGGATCCGCTGGTGGCCATCCGCATGACCACGGTCAACCCAGCGGCACGCTTCGGCCTTGCCGACCGCGGCGTCGTGGCGCCGAACCGCCGGGCCGACCTCGTCGTCTTCCGGGACCTGGCGCAACCCCGCCCGGAGATGGTGTACAAGGACGGGAGGCTGGTTGCGCTGGACGGCAAGCCGCTCTGGCCCCGCGGCGACCGGGACGCGGCCGGAACCGCGGACACGGTCCACATCGACTGGGCAGACCTGGATTTCTCCATCCCGCTCCGGGGGAGGAGGATTCGCGTGATCGGGGTCGTGCCGGGCGAGATCGTCACCGAGCACCTGCTGCTCGAGGCCGGCGCGCAACAGGGCCACGCAGTGGCGGACGCGTCGCGCGATCTGGCGAAGATCGCCGTGATCGAACGGCACCACGCCTCGGGCCGCTTCGGCCTTGGCTTCGTCCGCGGGCTCGGGTTGAAGCGAGGCGCGATCGCGGGCACGGTGGCCCACGACCACCACAACCTGATCGTCGCCGGGGCGGACGACCAGTCGATGGCGACTGCGGCCCGTGCGGTGGCCGAGGCCGGGGGCGGGCTTGCGGCGGCGCAGGGAGAAAGCGTCCTCGCCGTGCTCCCGCTCCCGATCGCCGGGCTGATGTCCCGTCAGCCCCTGGAGTCGGTCCTCGCGCAGGACAGGGCCCTCCTCGCCTCCGTCCGGACGCTCGGGTCCCGGCTGCACGACCCCTTTCTCGCGCTCGGTTTTCTCGGCCTCGAGGTGATCCCGGCGCTGAAAATCACCGATCGGGGGCTGGTGGACGTCGAGCGATTCACCCTGGTGCCGCTCTTTCCCGAGGAGGCTTGACAATGAGCAACGAGGTGCGCCCGCCCGTGCTGATCAGCGAGGAGCGGATCCGGACACGGGTCCAGGAGCTGGCCGCCGAGATTTCGCGGGACTTCAGCGGGGCGCAGGGGCTGCTCCTCGTCGGTGTGCTGCGGGGAGCGTTCATTTTCCTGGCCGACCTCGCCCGACGGATCACCGTCCCCCACGCCGTGGATTTCGTCGCGACCTCGCACTACGGGGGCGGGACCGCAGCCTCGGGGAACATCGCGCTGCTGACCGATGTGCGCAGTGAGCTTGCCGGACGGCCGGTGCTGCTGGTCGAGGACATTCTCGACACCGGCCACACCCTGCACTTCCTGCTGCAGCTTTTCCGGGGACGCGGGCCATCGCAGCTCAGGACGTGCGTTCTGGTGCGCAAACCCTCCCGCCTCCAGATCGAGGTGGAGGCTGATTACGTCGGTTTCGACATTCCCGATGTCTGGGCCGTGGGCTACGGCCTGGACTGTGCCGATCGCTGGCGCACCCTGCCATACATCGGGGTGGCGCTGTCCGGGATCGGCGCGTCGGAGCCGTCGTGACCGAGGCCGCCCTCCGTACAGTCAGCGCGACCAGCTAACGCGAATGGAATCCTCGCCATCGCCATAGCGGAAGGCGAACTCGCCCTGGTAGGAGTGGGAGAGAGACTCGCCGATGCGGCGGGCAACATGGATGCCGGTGGTCGTCACGATGGTCTGGTCGCCGTCGTCCGCGATGGCCATGATCCGCTCCATCGGACGCTCCTTCTTCTCGGTGGCCTCGACGTTGCGCACAAGGCGCAGAATCTCCTCCCGATGTTCCTTGAAGAACCCTCCCCCGATTTCGACGCGGCCCGCGGGGAAGCGATCGGCGACACGCAGGCAGGCGGGGCAGACCGCCTTGTTGGCTCCCCGGGGCGCCGTTGCCCAGGACCATCGCCCATCGAGAAAAACCGCCCCGCAACCGCTGCAAACCGTCGGTTCGTGAAGTTTGCCTCGGTCCTTGTAGGTGTCGTGGCGCTCCGGCTGGATCATCTTCGTGTTGGTGCGGGACTTCTGCTGCCTGTTCATCGCGGACCTCCTTCCCACAGCCGACCGGTGCGGTATCGCGAAGGGCATCCCCCTGGACTGGACAACCTGTTTCACATATCAATATGGAAGAATATTTACCAAATGCAACGCCCCCCGTCCTCCGGGACGTCGCTCCACGACCACTCTCGTACGGCGCGGGCGTCGAGTCCCCGCTGGCAGGTTGCTGAAAAACGCCCAGCTGCTGCGGCGGGCACCAATCTGTGGTTTGACAACCTACTCCCCGGACACCATACTGAAAAAGGCTGGTGTGCGTGCGAACGGTGCCGTCACTGGATTTCGAAATCGCGGGAAGGTTGGTTCACAATGCCATTCGCCATCATTTCGATCCTTTCCCTGATCCTCCCGCTCCTCGCCCAGGAGCGTGCCGCTGCCGAGGACGTGGATATGGTCCTGACCAAGACCCTTTCGAGCCAACGCGCGAATATCCCCGGACAATACACCGTCCAGCCGGGCGATTGCCTGCACCGCATCCTGCGCAGGATGGGTCTTGAGGAGAAGGCCATCCCCGCCTATTTGCGCCTCTTCGAGGGCGCCAATCCGTCCATCAGGAACATCAATCTCATCCGACCCGGGCAGGTGCTGATCTTCCCCCCGCCAGCGGGCACGGGCTCGCCGGCAAGCAGCAGTGCCGGGGCCGGAGCCGCGGGGAAACCGGCGCCGGGAGCCACGCCGATGCCTGCCGTTCCCGCTCCGGTGCGCATCTCCCCGCCTGCGGTCCCCTCTCCCCCCGACGCCGAGTTGCTGCCGCAGCAGGCATTCACGCGGATGGGGGAGACCGTCCAGAACAAGGGCTCTCTCTACATCCCCATCCTAGGATCGGGGACCCTGAGCCTCGACAGCGCACGGTACCCGCTCATCTCCCTGCGCAGCGGCGCCGTGCTCGTTCTCGACCCCCGGGACACCCTCCCCGTCACACTCAAGGATCTGCTCGAAAAGACCTGGCCGAACTACCGGCTGGTACGCCTGGGTGGCGCCGCGTCGCCCGAGGAGGCTCTCGACCGTCTGCTGCGGCAGAGCGGCTACGCCGCGGTGGCCCGCTCCAAGGATCTGGTCCTGGGGGGGGACGTGCGAGTGTCGCTCTCCTGCGACTGGCTTGTCGAAAAAACCCCGGACAGCATCGTGGACGGCAGTCTCTACGCCATCAACTACGCCCGCTACCCCCGGGAGGTCATCCCCAGGGCGATCCGCGAATACGCCGCCCGACACAACATCCAGGTCGTCAACATCCCGGCTTCGCTGGAGGAAAGCTCGCGCGATGAGCCGGCCCCGTCCGTGCGTGCCGCGACCGAATCGATCCGCAGCGCCAGCCGGGCGGAGCTGTTGGGCAAGCTGCTCGCACGGCTCGGACTGCCCTTCCTCAGCGATCTTGACCTGAGCCTCTACACCGAAGAGGGTGGCGGGGTTGCGATGAGCTACAGGGCGGACCTCCTGGTGGAGGGTGCGCGACGGCTGGTCGTCTCGTTCCGCGAGATCCCCCAGCCTCTTGCCGGGCTCATGGACGCCCAGGAGATCGGCCACGCGACCATTCTTCCCCACCTCTCCCCGCAGCAGACGGTCGCCGCCCTGCTCGCCGCGTTGGGGCTTGGCCACTCCTCCCCACGGGTGGAATTCAGGGAACCGGGCGGCACCGGGAAGGACAAGTTCACGATCTCCGTCCCCGGAGTTTTCCTCAAGCAGGCCGGCGAGAGCCTGCTGTTCACCGACACCGCCCCGGAAGAGCAGATCCTCGCCTTTCTCGCGGGCCGCGGCGTGAAGGTGATCCTTTACTGACGCGCAGCCGCCGCTTCGGGGTCCTCGCCCGCAAGCAGCGCGAGAAACGACGGGCCGAAGCGCTCACGCTTGTGCTCGCCGATGCCCTTGACGAGCAGGAGCTGGTCGGCGTCGCGCGGGCGCACCAGCACCAGATCGCGCAGCGTCGCATCGGAGAAGACCACATAGGGCGGGACGTGCAGCCGCTCGGCGATCAGCCGGCGCAGCGCGCGCAGCCGCTCGAAGAGTTCCACTCCTTCGGCACCGAGTGTCTCCTCGTGCGCGACGCGCGCCGCCTTGCCGGAGGTCTTCGACTTTCCCGCGCGCGGCCGCTCCTCGAAACGCCCGAGACGCACCTCGCCCGCCTCGCCGCACAGCGTCCTGCCCGCCTCAGTCATCGCGAGCAGCGGGAACCCCTCCTTGTCGCGAATCTCCAGATAGCCCTGCACGACGAGCTGGTCGATCCAGGAGCGCACCGCGCCCTCGGGCACGCCGGCGAGCAACCCGAAAACCGAGAGCTGCTCGTGGCCGAAGCGGCGCACCTTCTCCGAATCGCCACCGCGCAGGACCTCGGCCACGTGCGCGGCACCGAACGAGTTGCCGCAGCGCCAGGCCGCGCTGATGATCTTGCGGGCGATCACCAGTGCCTCCGACGCCGGCAGCTCGGAGGTTTCGCCGAGGCAGACGTCGCAGGCCCCGCAGCCGGCGGGCTCGTGCGCCAGGGTGAAACCGAAGTGCTCGACGAGGATGCGGTGGCGGCAGACCGGCGCCACCGCGAAGCGGCCGATGTCCCGGAGCTGGCGGTCGAGGGCGACGCGACGATCCTGCTGCAGCGGACCGTCCAGCTGCGCCATGCGCCGGTGCCGGAAGAGGTCGCCGGCGCTGGCAAGCAGGACGCACTCGGCCGGCAGGCCGTCGCGGCCGGCGCGGCCCGATTCCTGCTGGTAGTGCTCGAGCGAGCGCGGCAGGTGCGCGTGGACGACGAAGCGCACGTTCGAGCGGTCGATCCCCATGCCGAAGGCGATCGTCGCCGCCACCACCTGCAGCCGCTCGTTGACAAAGTCGTCCTGGACGCGCGCACGGGCATCTGGCTCCATCCCCGCGTGATAGGGGCGGGCGTCGACGCCGGCCTTCCGCAGCGCCTCGGCGATGCGCTCGGTGTCCTTGCGCGTCAGCGCATAGACGATCCCGCCCTGCCCCGGGTGTCGACGCACGACGTCGAGGATCTGGCGCGACCCTTCCGCGCGCGGGTGGGCGCGGTACACCAGGTTCGGCCGGTCCGGGTGGCCGACCAGCCGCAGCGGGGAGCGCAGACCGAGTTGCGCGCAAATGTCCTCCTGCACTTGCGGCGTGGCGGTGGCGGTCAAAGCCATGCGGACCGCCGCGGGCGCCCGGTCGAAGAGCGGAGCGAGCTGGCGGTACTCGGGCCGAAAGTCGTGCCCCCAGTGCGAGACGCAGTGCGCCTCGTCGACGGCGACCAGGCCGAGGCGGGGGGCGAGCACGTCGATCAGGTCGCCGACCGCGAGCCGCTCGGGTGAAACGTAGAGAATCTCCAGGCGGCCGCGCGCCGCGTCGCCGAACGCCTGCCGGCGACGCTCCTCGCCGAGGTTCGAGTGCAACGCGGCGGCGCGCAGTCCGGCCTGCTGCGCGCCGGCCACCTGGTCGTCCATCAGCGCGATCAGCGGCGAGACGACGAGCACCAGCGCCCGGCCGCAGACCGCCGGCAGCTGGTAGCAGAGACTCTTGCCGCCGCCGGTCGGCAGCACGACCAGCACGTCTTGCCCCGCGATCGCCGCCTCGACGGCTTCGCGCTGCAACGGTCGGAAGGCCGGATAGCCCCAGTGCTTCTTCAGGGCCTCGCCTGCGACTCCCGGAGGGGGGTGGGCCGTCATCGTCCCGGCCGCAGGGTGGCGCGCGCGATCGCAGCGCCGGTGTCAGGCTGGATCCAGTCGCCTGCGGACTGCGCGAAGGGCAGCAGCGCGAGTCGCGCCTCCTCGAGCGTCGCCACGACCGACGGGATCATCGGAAAGACCTCCTTGCGCGGCTGGCCGAGTTGCGCGAGCAGCACTTTGACCGCCCCGACAGCCTTCGCGGCCTCGATCGTCGCGGGCTGCACAGCTTCCCATTCGGCGCCCTCGCGGGCCTCGGCGCCGAGCGGGAGCTGGGCGAGCGTGAGCTGCCGCGCCACGCGAAGAAACGGGCCCGGCGCAATCGGGAAGGCCGGCACCCAGAACCAGAGCGGGTCTTCGCCCGCGCCCTTCTGCACGCCCCGCGAAACATTCGCGAAACGGATCAGGTCGTCGCCCGTGCGCAGCGAGAAGGCGCTCAGGGTCGCGCGCAGCCTCCAGAACGGGAGCAGCACGGCACCCGCGGTGGCGGGCAGCGCCTCGCACGGCACGCGCTGCAAACCCCCGCTCGAGCCCTGCCAGCCCGCGCGGCAGCTGCGGCAGAAGAGCACGACGCTGCGGGGCCCACCGTCGAGGTCGCGGCCGCACTCGGGGCAGAGCGAGGCGGAAAAGTTCAGCCCCCAGTGCCGGTCCCGCTCCACGCGCTCCAGCAGCGCGTCGGCCTCCCCCGCGCATCCGGAGAGTTCCCGCATCAGCAGCGCGTCGAGGATTGTCTCACCGCGAATCACGAGCGGCGTGTAGACGAGGCTTGCCGTTTCGACGATGAACTCGCGGTGCAGCGACGGTGCGCCCTCGATCGCCTCGTCCGCCAGGCGCGAGAGATCGGCAGTCCCGGCGAGCGCGGCGACGAGCCCGCGGTCGGGCGCGAGGAAGAACGCCGGCGTCCTGGCGGTCGCGAAGCGCAGCTTCATCGCCTGCGGGCGCAGGCCGAGGGTGGGTGGCAGGCAGCTCGATGTGATCGCCGGGAAGGTCGCGTCCAGCACGCGCTCGCGCACCTGGTAGGGGCGCAGCGCGCAGTCCAGGCCGCGGATGCGCCAGTACGGCGCGAGCAGCACCTCGTCGCCGGCCGCGGCCGCCGGCGGTATCCAGTAGCGGAAGAACTCCCCCGGCCACAGGGCGAGACGCGCCCGGCAAAATGGACAGGCCAGGAGGCGGTCGGCCTCGCCGAGCTGCACCGCGCCACCGCACTGCGGGCACTCGTGCTCGACCGACATAATCCTGCTCTCAGCCATGATCTGCGCCCGATGGCTCCGACTTGTTCATGCTATTGCCGCGATCGCAATTTTTTGTCCTGGCAAGGCGACGCGACGAGGCTCGACTGAGGTGTACTGGTGTACGCCGCAGGGAGGGCCGAGGAGCGCAACGCCGCCAGGGCGGAAAAGTGCGCTCGCGGCTCAGGCAAGCTTCTCGCCGCACTGGTTGCAGAAGACGGAGTTCGGCAGGTTCTCCAGCCCGCAGCGCGCGCACTTTTTTTCCTGCGGCTTCGCCCCGGACGGCGTGCCGCAACGGCCGCAGAAACGCGCCCCGGGAGCGACGTCCTCGGCGCAGCGCGCGCACTTCTGGAAGACGACGAGCTGACCGCCGCAGCGTGCGCAGAAGCGCGCGTCCGCCGCCGCCGGATAGCCGCACGCCGGACAGGGCGTCGGCGGCGCAGCCGCGGGCGCGCCGCCGTTGGCGAAGGCCTGGGCGAAAAACGACGGCATCATCAGCCCGAGTCCCATCCCGGCGCCTGCCCCTGCCGCCCCCTGCTGCTCGGCGACCTTCTCGACGGCCATAGCGGCCTTCAGCTGCAGCAGCTTGTTCAGGTCGTCGAAGACGCCGAGCCGGCTTTTGTCGTCGATCGCCTTCTGGACCTCCTGGGGCGGGGTCACCGAAACGATGCAGAGCTGGGTGAGCGCCAGCCCGTAGCGCGCGAAGTCCTCGGCCAGCCTCTTCGTGAGCCCCGCCGAGAGCTCTTCGTAGGTCCCGGGAAGATCGACAACCGAGTCGAGGTGCTCCCCCAGGTGGTCGTTGAAGCGCGAGACGATGACGCGCGCCAGGTACTCCTCGATCTGCTCGGTCGTGAAGACCCCCTGGGTGCCGACGAGGCTGTTGATCAGCAACACCGGTTGCACGACCTTCACGTTGAACACGCCGTGCGCCCGCAGTCGGATCAGCCCAAGCTTAGAGTCCTTGAAGGCCACCGGATCGCGAGTCCCCCAGGTGAGGTTCGCGAAGTCCTTGAGACTGACGAAGTAGACCTCGGCCCGCAGCGGACTCTTCATCCCCCAGGGCGCCGAGAGGATCTTGGTCAGGATCGGGATGTTGCCGGTGACCAGCGTATGCCGCCCCGGCCCGAACGCGTCGAAGGCCTTGCCCTGGTAGAACATCACGGCCGCCTGGCTCTCGCGCACGGTGAGCTGCGCGCCGTACTTGATCTCGCCCGAACCGCCTTCCGGGATGCGGTGCACCAGCTCGCGGCCGCTCTGGTCGAACCACTCGAGGACTTCGAGAAAAATCAGATTGTCAGTTCCCATCGCCCCGGGGCCTCCTCACCCCGCCACGTCCTTCCCGTCGCAACTCCCACAGCTTTGCGTACTTCAGGAACACATAATAGCTCCCCAACACCGCCACGGCGAACCCGGGCGACCCGTCGAGAAACCCCGCTTTGAGCAGGTACATCTTCAGGAATTTCAGCGGCGGATTGACGATCATGCCGAAGAGCGCCCCGGACCTGCCGCGGGCCGCCATCTCCCGCGCCGACTCCGTCGTGAACCTGTCGATGGTCCGCAGGTGGTCCGCGATGCCACGATACGTGAAGTGCAGAAGGTCGCCCTGCAACTTGCGGGTCGCACCCTCCGCCACGAGCCGCTCGTGGATGCTCTCGCCGTCCCATCGGCCCCGGCCGCGGCGCACGAGGCGCACCTTGCGGTCGGGGTACCACCCGCCGTGACGGATCCAGCGACCGAGGTACCAGGTGCGCCGCGGCAGGCTGGCGCCGACGATCTGTTCCGGCGGGTCCGCCAGCAGGCCGCGGATCTCGGCAGCCAACTCGGGGGTGACCCGTTCGTCGGCGTCAATGCTCAGCACCCAGTCGGCCGCGACCTGCTCCAGCGCAAAGTTCTTCTGGGCGGCGTACCCCGGCCATTCGCGGACGACGACCCGTGCGCCTTTCTCGCGCGCGATCGCGACGGTGCGGTCGGTGCTGCCGGAGTCGACGACGAGCAGCTCGTCGGCCCACGAGACCGAGTCGAGGCAGTCGCCGATGCGGTCCTCCTCGTCGAGGGTGATGATGCAGACGGCGAGGGTGGTACGGCCAGCTGCGGTCATCCCGCCGAGAATCTCCGGGACGTGCAGCACGCCCGGGCCTCCACGCAATCGGGATTCTCTGCCGCAGCCATGCGGTTCAGTGTACGGCGGGGCTTCCCTGTTGACAACCGTGCCCGACAAGCCACACTAGGACCGGGGACGTCGGGAGGCTGTCATGGACTTCGGGACGATCGGCACCGTCACCTTCGACGCGGCGTTTTTCTCGGCGCTCGCCAGCATCGTCCTGATCGATCTGATTCTCGCCGGCGACAACGCGGTCGTCATCGCCATGGCGGTGCGCTCGCTGCCGCGCGAGCAGCGACGGCGGGGAATCCTGCTCGGCTCGGCGGCGGCCGTGCTGCTGCGTGTCGTCGCCACCTTCTTCGTGGCGCAGCTGCTACGCACGCCTTATATCAAACTCGTCGGCGGGCTGCTCATCGGCTGGATCGCCGTCAAGCTCTTTGTCGAGGGGACCCCCGAAGAGGTTGGGGAACGGGCGGCAACCACCGTCTGGCAGGCGGTGCGCGTCATCGTCGTTGCCGACATCACGATGGCCCTCGACAACATGCTCGCCGTTGGTGGCGCCTCCCACGGCAACCTTTTCCTGCTGAGCTTCGGTCTCGTCCTCTCGATTCCTTTCGTTGTCTTCACGAGCGGACTGCTCTCGATGCTCATGGACCGTTACCCGGCGATTCTCTACGCAGGGGCCGCGGTGCTCGGCAAAGTCGCAGCCGAGATGGTGCTCACCGATCCCGTCGCCGCGCGGCTGGTCGTGCTTCCCGAACGCGCGCTCTGGATTGCCGAGGTGGCCAGCGCGGCGGGAGTGATCGTTACCGGTAAAATCTGGTTGCGCTGGGTAGCGGCGCGCGCCGAGAAGCTTGAAGGTCCGGCAGGGGACGGGACCTGCAGCGGCCCGGAGCAGAGCGGAGGGTAACACCATGGCAATTCTCACGATCTCCCGGGAGTACGGCAGTGGCGGGCGGGAAATAGGGCGCGCGGTGGCTGGGCGGCTCGGGTACGCCTACGAGGACCGCGTCACGCTGCTGGCCGCCCTGCGCACGACAGACCCGAGATGGGAGCGCTTCGGCGACGAGTACGACGAGCACACGCCCTCGCTCTGGGAACGCTTCGACTGGTCGTTCCGCGGGTACGCTGCGCTGTTACAGCGCCACATCCTCGAGGCTGCCGCGGGAGATCGCGTCGTCATCGTCGGCCGCGGCGGCGCCTTTCTGCTCGCCGGCGTCCCCACCGCACTGCACGTGCGCATCGTCGCCCCGCTTGCCGCGCGCATCGAGCGCATCATGCGCCGCGAGCACGCCGACCACGACAGCGTGCGTCGGTTGATCGAGCGGATCGACCACGAGCGCGCCGGTTTCATCCGCGCCATCTACCACCGGCCGTGGGACGATCCGACAGCCTACGAGATGACGTGCGACACGAGCCTGCTCGATCCGGAGGCCGTCACAGCCGACATCGTCGCGCACCTCTCTGACCGCGACCGGGCCGGTCGTGAAGCGGCACGGCGGGTGCTCGACCTGCGCCTCGCCGCCGCCCGCGTGCGCGCTGCGCTCTTCACCGACCCGCACCTGCAGCTGCCGACGCTCGAGGTGCTCGAGGAAGGCGGGGGCATACTCGTACGCTGTGTACTCCACCGCCCGGAGGAGAAACACCCGATTCAGGAGGCTGTCCGAGCGCACGCCGGGGAGCACCCGGTGCGCTTCGACCTGCACTACCGCTAGATAGCCGGCGAAAGGGTGCGTGTACGAGTGGCTCAGAGACTCGCCAGCGCCCCCTCCAGGACTTGCGCGGCCGTGATCTTCCCGAGGCAGTCGCCATGCCCATACCGGCAGGTGCGCGCGAAGCAGGGCGCGCACGGCAGCTCGTGCGTGACGACCGTTGCCTTCGCGTTGACCGGGCCGGTCCACGTCTTTGATGTCGAGCCGAAGATCGCCACCTGCGGGCGCCCGAGCGCGGCCATAACATGCATCGCACCCGAGTCGTTGCTCACGAGCAGCGCCGCGCGGGAGAGCACGGCGACCAGGGCGGGCAGGTCCGTCGCGCCGCACCAATTGAGGATGCCCTCCCCCGCATCGCGGACCCGCTCGCCAAGCGCATGTTCGTCCGCCGTGCCGAGCAGCAGCACCGGCATGCCGGTCCGGCCACGCAGGCCGCGCGCCAGCTCCGCGTAACGCTCGGCAGGCCAGGCTTTCGCCGGTCCATACACCGCTCCCGGGGCAATCGCGACGAACCGCTCCGGCAACTCGCGGCAGATTCGGGCCAGCTGCGCCGCAACCCAGGTTCCCGGGAGATCCAGCCGGGGCGGATAGCAGTCGGTGTCGAGCCCTGGGTCGATCAGGTCGAGGAACTCGCGCGTGATATGAACGCCACGCGCAGGCTCCCGGGGCGCGACTCCCGGGCGCAACAGCAGTCCCCGGAGATGCCCGCGGTATCCGACGCGCTCGGGAACCCGGCTGCGCCAGGCCATCCACGCCGACGAGAAGCTCGGGGGCAGGACATAGAAACGGTCGTAACCCGCCGCACGCAGGGAGAGGCCGAAAACCCCTGCCGAAATCGTTCCGGGATTGAACGGGACGACCCGCCCGCGCCGAGGCAACGGGAGCGCCTCATGACCCGCGCGCACGATCAGATCGACCGACGCCGCCGGCCAGCGCTCGAGGATCGCCCGCAGCACTCCCGTGGCCATCATCAGGTCGCCCAGCCAGTTGGGAGCCCGCACGACGATCCTTGCGGGATTGCCAACCAGAGCGCTTCCTGCCGACAGAACGGAGGAACTCATATGCTGGTCAGAATACTACATACCCTTACAGAAGCGCTCGTTGCCCCTGCCTGGGGAAGCCGGCGAAAAGGATCCGAACGCGTGGCGCGCGCGGAACGCGGCAGGCTGGCCCTTATCGGCCGACGACCTAGACGTCGACGACGGAGTCTTCGCCGCCGTAGGGATTTGGCTCGTAGCGGTCAGCGTACCAGTCGTTCTCGTACTTCCAGCCGTCGATCATGTAGCGGAAGCGATAGGCACGACCGGTTTCGAGCTCGAGGGTGACCGTGAAATCGCCCCCCTCGAGCTTCGCGAGGGGGTTCGCGTCCGGGGCCCAGTTGTTGAACTCGCCGAGAATGCAGACCGACTCCGCCTCGGGGGCTGCGTCCTTCGGCAGCACAAAGGTCACCTTGCAGACGGGGCGGTCCTTGAGATAGCGCTTCGCGATGCCCGCCGGCTTGGCCGGCTTGGCTTCGGGGGTCTTCTTCGCCCTGGCCGCCGGTGCCGCCTTCGCCGCCGAAGCCTTCCGACGAGGCCGCTCCGCTTTCGGTGCCGGAGTAGTCTTGTCGGCGGGTGCTGACTTCGGGGTCGGGGTCGTCTTCTTTGCTTTTGCCATGGCGCGTCCTCCTTGGGTGAGAAGCCCCGTGCTCCGGATGCCCGTCACGAGGGGCGATGTTCCTGTAATGGTGGTCTCGTGTCGTGAGAGATGTGTAATACTATTGCAAAATATGGACAAGTGCAACTATGTGTGATTTTTGCGTCCAACACGGCGACGGCAAAAAGTGGTACCTCAAGGCAGGCAACTATGCCGAAGAGCTGCTCCACGATGCACGGCGGGCCAAGTACGTCGAGGACTTCATCCCCGAAATGACCGCCAACGCCGGGCGCTGGCTACGGGTGCTCGACCGGGCCAACCGGGTCAGCCCGCGACTCGCGCGACGGGTTTCCCGGCTCAAGTCAAAGGAGCTGCAGGGAGTGCACTTCGGGCAGGTGCTCCCGATCGAGGACGTGGCCGCGATCCTCGCGATCACCGGGCAGGTCGTCCGCCTCCCCTGTGTCTGCCGCACGGTCCTCGAGAAGAAGGAGAATGCGGTCTGCTACCTGATCGCCGCCTCGCCCGACCGGCTCGGCATGCGCGAGCTGATCGGCAGGCGCGAGGAGGCCGCGCCCTTCGTCGCCGGGATGGAGCGCGTGAGCCCCGAGGCGGCGCTGGCCCAGATGACTGCGCTGGAGGACGAGGGGGCGATCCATACGGTCTGGACGTTCATCACGCCGTTCATCGGTGGAATCTGCAACTGCGACCCGTCCGGGTGCCTCGCCGTGAACTACACGCGGCGCGGGCTCCCGACCTATTTCCCCGGGGAGGAGAAAGCGACCGTCGAGGGAACCCGCTGCACCGGCTGCGGCGCCTGTATCGAGGCCTGCCAGTTCGGGGCGGTGGCGATTGTCGACGGTCAGGCGGCGATCGACGCCGCGCGCTGCCACGGCTGCGGCATCTGCCGCAGGCGCTGCCCGGAAGAGGCGCTTTCTTTGACCGGCTAGAACGATCCACAAACCGTTCCAGCCGTCGGGGTCCTGTCTCCGCGCACCCCCGCCCGCTCACTGCGCTGCGCGGCGGGGGTCCCCCTCGCAGCGACAGGACCCCGCAGCCCGCACGGGAACAGACGTTGGTTTCAGGTGCGGGCGGTTCTCTGGCGGCGGGCCTCGTAGAGCAGGATGCCGGCCGCCATCGCCACGTTGAGCGACTCGACCCTCCCGGTCGGGATGCGCAGCGCCTCGAAGCGCTCGAGCAAAGCCGGCGCGAGCCCCCCGCCCTCCTGGCCCAGAAGCAACCCGATGCGTCCCGAGAGGTCCGCGGCCGTGTACACCACTCCTCCGTGAGACGAGGTCGCGAAAAGTCGTCCGCCGTTCGCCGCCAACGCCGCGGCAGCCGCATCGAGATCGGCGTGAGCGATCGGGAACCTGAAGATGCTCCCCGCACTCGCCCGGACGCACTTGGGGTTGCACGGATCCGCCGTCCCCGGCGAGACGACCACCCCGGCAGCGCCTGCTGCCTCGGCGGTCCTCAGGATGAGGCCGAGGTTGCCGGGGTCCGCGATCCGATCGAGCAGCAGGACCGGGCCGTCGCCGCCGAGAACTTCTTCGAGTGTGAACACGCGCGGCCGGAAGACGGCGAGCGCCCCCTGAGGGCTCTCGGTGTGCGCCGAGCGCTCGAGCAGTTCGCCGTGGATCGCGTAGCACTCCCAGCGCCCCGCGGCCTCGCCGGTCTCAAGGCGTGCGGCCAGATCCTCGAAGTCGGGACGGCGTCGCGCCCGCTCGCTGAGGAAGACCTGGACAAGTTCGGCCCTGGAGAGGAGCGCTTCGCGCAGGATGTTGAAGCCCTCGGCCGCGGCTAAACCCGTCTGTCGCCGCACCCCTGAGTCGCGCAGGTCGCGATAGCGCTGGAGCGCGCGGTTGCGAAAGCTGGAGATCTCTTTCATCCGCCTTTTCGGTAGTACTCCCCGAGGCCGCCGCGACTGTGCTCGTCATCGTGGCAGTAGACGCACAGGTTCTCCCAGTTCGAGCCGTCGGGCGGGTTGTTGCGGTGGTTGCCGTCCTTGTGGTGCACGCTGAGCAGGTGGCGGTCCTTGGCCTCGAACTCGCGCGCGCACTTCGCGCAGATGAGCCCATGGATCCGCAGGCTTTGCTCGCGGTAGTCCGAGGTCGGCAGGTTCCTGCGCAACTCCCCGACGATCTCGGAGACGGACCGGCCGTCGGGCGCCTTGGCCTTCATGTCGCGGAGCCGCTGACGCGCTGCCATGGTCGTACTCTACCCCCGGGGCGGCGGCGGGGGCAACTACCGTTGCCCAAGGGGACAGATTTGAAATCTGTCCCCTTCCCCCGCTATAGTTCCCCGAACCGTATGTCCATCGTCACTATCTCGCGCCTTGAGGCTTGCCGCGGCGAGGACGTCGCCGCCGAGGCCGCCCGGCGTCTGGGCTTCCGCCTCGTCGACCGGCCGCTGATGCGCGAACTGCTATACAGCTTTGACCTGCTCTCGGCCATCGGGCGGCTCCACGAGCCGTCCACTGCGGAATTTGCAAGCCAGGCCGACGAGGAGGAGCGAACCGTCCGCGCTGCCACCGAAGGGATCCTCTGGCACCTGGCCTTCCGTGAAAATCTCGTGCTCCTCGGCTTCGGTGGCCAGTTTCTCTTTGCCGGGTGCCCCTGCGCGCTGCACGTGCGTCTGACCGCCGGTCTCGACTTCCGTCTCGCGACCTCCGAGGCGCAGGGTGCCGGACGTGGCGTCGCTGCGCTGCAGCGGCGGGAGCAGGAGCGGCGGCGGCTCGTGCGGCGCTACTCCGGCAAGGACCTGACGCGCGGCGAACACTACGATCTTGCGCTACGTGTCGACACGCTCGGCGTCGAGGGTGCGGCGCACGTGATAGAGCTTGCGGCAAACGCCGTCGGACTGGCACAAGCAGGGAGCTTCGAGCAGCTCCGGGCCTGCGCCCTCGCCCGGGGGGTGAAGGAGATCCCTCTCGAGCCTCTCCCGACCTCGCCCGCGGCTACGCGTTTCGCCAACGAGAGCGAGGTCGAATTCGCGAAAGTCCTGGATTTCTATCGCATCCCCTGGGAGTATGAGCCGGAGACCTTCCCGATCGAGTGGTGGCCGGACGGCCGCGTCAAGTCAAGCTTCTCCCCGGACTTTTACCTCAACGAGATGGACACCTACCTCGAACTTACCACGATGAGACAGTCCCTCGTCACGAAGAAGAACCGCAAGGTGCGCCTCTTCAGGGAACTCTACCCCGACAAGAAGCTACTGATCTTCTACGGTCGCGATTTCAGGAAGCTGGCGCAGAAGTTTGGCATGGAGTAGCGCAAACAAGCCGGCAGGGGAAAAGCAAGCGGCCCCGAGTGACCGTACTTGGCTTTTCGCTTCTCTGAGGGAATCTCCTAACGGTCGTTTTGTTTCTGGCACAGGCTCTGTTTCAAGCTCTGGAGCCAGCCTTCGTCCCGTTCCCTCAAAGACGCCGCCGTTCCAACCTCTCGGGGCCCAATTCCAATATAATGCCCAGAGGAGAATTTGCAACGTTTGGAGTCAACATGGCTGAAAATATTTCTGTCGTGATCAGCGAGGAGGACCTGCGGCGGCGGGTGCTCGAACTGGGAGCCGAGATCTCGCGCGATTACGCGGGACGCACCCCGATCCTCGTCTCGGTCCTCAAGGGATCGTTCATCTTCCTCGCGGACCTGGCGCGTGCCATCACCGTCCCGATCAACCTCGACTTCATGGCGATCACGCGCTACGGGGCGGGCAAGCGCGGTGGCGTGGTGCGCATCGAGAAGGACCTCGACCTGGCGATCACCGGCCGCGACGTGCTGTTCGTCGAGGACATCGTCGACACCGGCCTGACCCTCGGCTATCTCGTGCGCACCCTCCAGGCGCGCGAACCGGCCAGCCTCGCCGTCTGCACCCTGCTCGACCGGCGTGTCCGGCGGCTCGCCAAGCTGCCGATCCGCTACACCGGCTTCGAGGTCCCCGACCGCTTCCTCGTCGGCTACGGCCTGGACAACCGCGAGACGTACCGCAACCTGCCGTACCTCGGCGCGCTCCCCGACGAGAACAGGGGCCCGGGCCAGCCTTGAGCGGTGATTCCTTTACTTCTTTCATGATAGTCTTCTCGAAGAACCTGGACGGTGTCAGGAGCTTTGTCTCAAGCTGGGCGAAGGGGTGGCGCGAAGCAGGGGACCCCGGCGGCGCGCAGCGTCTCGCGAGCACCGACGGGGGTGCGCAGCGACAGGACCCCGCAGCCAGCACGGGGGGCTGCACGGAGACCGAACCCCTCCCCGGATGGCGTTTCATGCTAATCTCACTGCCTCGAACAAGGAGGTAACGGGCCATGATCGACTTCCCCGCCGACGTCCGCGACGCCATCGTCCCCACCTACCGGGGCGACGTCGTCTACGAGTGCGTCTCCTGCGCCGCCCGCCACCCGATCGAGCGCTTCGCCTACACCTGCCCGGCCTGCGGCGGCCTGCTCTCGCTGCGCGACCTCGCCTTCGACACGCTCAAAGGCAGAAGCGGCGAATTCTGGCGGCGCCTGTTCGCCTACCGGGCGCTGGCTCCCGAGCCGGCCTCGCTCAAAGGGATCTTCCGCTTTCACGAGCTGATCCTCCCCTGCGTCCCCCCGGCAGACGTCGTCTGGCTCGGCGAGGGGCACACACCGGTGATCCCGGCCAACGCCGATCTCGCTGCGTCGGTCGGCGCCCCCTTCTTCATCAAGTACGACGGCCTCAACCCCTCGGCCTCCTTCAAGGACCGCGGCATGGCCTCGGCGATCTCGTACCTGAACCACGCCATCAAGCGCTGGGGGGTGCGCGACGTGCTCGGCATCTGCGCCTCCACCGGCGACACCTCGGCCGCCGCCGCGCTCTATCTCGCCTACCTGCCCAAGGGGACGGTCAAGTCCGTTGTGCTGCTCCCCGCGGGGAAGGTCACGCCGCAGCAGCTCTCCCAGCCGCTCGGCAGCGGGGCCACCGTCATCCAGGTCCCGGGCGTCTTCGACGACTGCATGCGCATCGTCGAGGAGCTCTCGCGCGACTACCAGGTCTTCCTGCTCAACTCCAAGAACCCGGTGCGGATCAACGGGCAGAAGTCCTACGCCTACGAGGTGGCGATGGACGCCGGGTGGCGCACCGAGGACCTGGCGGTGGTCGTGCCGATCGGCAACGCCGGCAACGTCACCGCCGTCATGGAGGGGTTCCTCGACCTGCAGCGCCTCGGGATGATCGGGAAGCTGCCGCTGCTCGTCGGCGTGCAGAGCCGCCATGCCAACCCGGTCTACCTCTGGAGGAAGAGCGGCACCTACGAGCCGGTGCAGGTGACCTCGAGCGTCGCCCAGGCCGCGATGATCGGCAATCCCGTCTCCTTCCCGAAAGTCCGCCGCCTCGTCGAGGAGCACTTCCGCGAGCGTTTCGCGGTCGTCGAGGTCAGCGAGCAGCAGATCATGGACGCGATGCTCACCGCGAACCGCCACGGCCACGTGATCTGCACGCAAGGCGGCGAGGGAGTCGCCGGGCTGGCTGCCGCGCTCGGCGCGAAGGTGATCGAGCCGGGGATGCGCGTGGTGGTCGACTCCACCGCGCACCAGCTCAAGTTCGCCGACTTCCAGCAGAAGTACTTCGAGGGCAGCCTGCCCGCCGAGTACGAGGTGACACCGAAAAAAGAACTGCAGAACCGCCCGGTGGACCTGCCGGCGTCGGCGACGGCGATCGCGGAATTCCTGAACCTGGACCGGAAATAGCAACCCTCGGGAGAACGGAGAGAAAGCCATGCCCAGTGCACCGGAGAAGTTCGACGGGGTTTCCGTCGTCACCAAGGCCAACGTCTATTTCGACGGGAAGGTCGTCAGCCACACCGTGTATCTCGCCGATGGATCGAAAAAGACGATCGGCCTGATCTACCCCGGCTCGTTCCACTTCACGACCGGCGCCGCCGAGGTGATGGCGATCGTCGCGGGCTCCTGCCGCGTGCGCCTCAAGGGCGAGAGCGCGTGGAAGCCGTACGCCGCTGGCACCTCGTTCCCGGTGGGCGCGAACTCCGCCTTCGACATAGAGGTCGAGAGCGGCATCGCCGAATACGTCTGCTCGTTCGGGGCGTGACGTCGACTTGACTCGAGCGGTCCTGGCAACCAACAGGGGAGGGATGGTATGAAACGATTCGCAGCAGTACTCGCACTGATCACCGCCGCATTCGTCCTCGGCGCCTGCGCCCCGGGTGGCGGCATGCACCAGGGGATGCATCAGGGACACGGTTCCATGGAAGGCATGGGCCCGGCCCAGGTGAGCGCCGCCATCTATTGGTGTGACTGCGGCCCGGAGTGCAAATGCAACACCGTCTCCTTGAAGCCGGGGAAGTGCGGTTGCGGCAAGGAACTGGCCGGCGGTCACGTCGTCTACACGGAGGGCAACACCGCGCTGGTCTGTACCTGTGGGCCGACCTGCGCCTGCAAGATCGACCCGAATGACCACACGAAGTGCGGCTGCGGCAAGCCGGTCAAGAGGATCAACCTCGAGGGCACCGGGATCTATTTCTGCAACTGCGGCGGTTCCTGCGGCTGCAACACGGTCTCCGACAAGCCCGGCACCTGCAAGTGCGGGATGCCACTGCACCAGGCGAAATAAGGCACGCGTCACCAATCGAGAACCCGGAGCGCAGGACCTCGCCCTTCAGGAAACTTCATTTCCGTGCTGGTTGCGGGGTCCTGTCGCGAGCGACAAGAGCCAGAGCCTGATCGGTCAAAACATTCTTACCCCGCAGTCAGCACGGGGACAGACGGACAGCCGCCGTCAGTCCCGGATTTTCTTGTGCAGGTGCGGACTTGTCTCCGGCCTGTTCGCATCCCAGATCCGGCTTTCTCCTCCGGTTGCGGTGACGTTCTCGTAGACGCCCTTGTCCCGGCGCACCAGCTTGGTGAATCCCAGCCCTTTCAGGTCACTGTCCGTCCGGGGGGTGTTCACGAAGACCGGCGAAAACACCCGCCGCACTTCCTGGCCACAGTCGGGACAGACGCTCAGGCGCTCGCTATCGATCCCCCGACGGACCTCGAAGCGCTTCCCCCGGGCGCACTTCTTCGCGACGTGCTCGTATTCGTACACTGGCATGACACCATCTCCTCCTGAAGACCCTACAGTCACATGAAGTCAGTATAACGAAGCGGTGCAGTTTATTCAGTGAAGTGGCCCGAAACGGCGGCGATGGCGCAACGATTCAGGGATCGAACCGGTAGCCGACCTGGCGAACGGTGGTGATGTGGCGAGGCCGCGCCGGGTCCGTCTCAAGCTTCTGGCGCAATGCGAGGATGTAGTTGTCGACCGTGCGGGTGGTGCCTTCGAAGCCCCACCCCCACACGCGGTCGAGGATGGTCTCGCGGCTGAAGGGATGCCCCGGATTGCCGGCCAGCAGCAAGAGCAGGTCGAATTCCTTCGCGAGCAGCGGCACCTCGCCCCCCGCGCGCCGCACCGTTCGCCCAGCGGGGTCGACGACGATCTCACCGAACGTGATCGCGCCCAGCGACGCGCGTTGACGGCGCCGACGGCGAAGCATCCCTTCCACCCGGGCGATGAGCTCCGGCAGTTGAAAAGGCTTCGTGACGTAGTCGTCGGCCCCGAGGCGGAACCCGTTCACCTTGTCCGACACCTGCCCCCGGGCCGACAGGATGAGGACCGGGACGTCGATCTCCTTCTCCCGCAGCTGGCCCAGGATCTCGAAGCCGTCGAAGCCCGGGAGCATCAGGTCCAGCACGATCAGGTCCGGCCGCTCGTCGAAGGCGAGTCGCACCCCTGCCTCCCCGTCCCCGGCGGTCAGCACCCGGTACCGGCGCAACTGGAAGTTCATGGCCAGGGCTTCGCGCAGCGATCGGTCGTCCTCGATGACAAGGATGATCTCACCACCGGCTTGCGGCGACCGTGGAGACGCGTTTTCTCCGCGCTTCATCCACTGCCCTCCCCGATCGCGGCGCACGCGGGCAGAAAGATCGAGAAACGGCTGCCCGCGCCTTCCCTGGTGTCCACGGTGATCTTCCCGCCGTGGGCCTTGACCGCGTGGTGCACGATCGCCAGCCCGAGGCCAGCCCCCGATATTTTTGCGGCCGGACGGTTCACGCGGTAGAACGGCTCGAAGATCCTGCGGACCTCCCCGGCGGGGATGCCGATTCCGTTGTCTTCTACGCTGACCACCACCCACGTCCCCTGATCCCGGACTGCCAGCGTGATTTTCCTAGGCGGCGCCGAGTACTTGGCGGCATTGACCAGCAGGTTGAGGATCGCCTGCTCGAGGACCCGGGCGTCGTGGCGGACTGTGTTCGCGCTCTCGAAGCTGTAGCTCATCTGCACCTCGTCGGGGGGGACCATCCGCAAAAACCGCGCCGCTGCCTCGTCCACGGCGGCCCGGATCGATCCGCACTGCAAATCGGCGAGTCCCCTGTCCTTCGCCGCCGTCCGCCAGCTCAGAACCCGATCGATCATCGCATCCAGCCACTCTGTTTCGCGCACGATGGTCCGCAGGCAATCCTCGGCGCGCCTCGGATCGGACTGCAACAGCCCTGACTGCAGGGTCTGCGCGTAGACCCGGATCGCGGCGAGCGGCGTGCGCAGGTCGTGGGTGACGTTGGCCAGCAGGTCCGACTGCAACCGCGCCAGCCGTGCGCGCCTGCCCAGGAGCACGTAGAGGATCACGGCCCCGCCGATGGCCGCGGCCGTAAAGGAAACCACGAGGATCCCGAGGATCAGCGTGAGCGAGCTCTCGCCGGCGACAATGGCAACGATGCCGACCGCCGTCGACAGCAGCACCGGCAGCACCACGCCGACGGAGAGCGTGACGATCGGCTTGACGAGGCTCAGGCTCTGCCGGATCCGCTCAATCTTGTGCGACTGGCCGCTCTGCATACCCCGTCCGATATACTACCGCGCTGGAGACCGCGCAAGCTTCGGTGGGAAAATACTGGTATTCTTGCGGCCGACCATGACTCGCGGCGAGGACAAGCGGAAGCACCTGCGCGCTCCCCTGGTGGCGGAGATACAGTACCTTTGCGACAGCAGCGTGCTGAACGCGAGGATCTCCGACATCAGCATCGGCGGGCTGTTCATCGACACGGTCAATCCGCTGGAGCTCGGCAAGACCGTCAAGTTCCGCATGACGGTCCCGCCGGAGATCTCCGACAAGCCGATCGTGGGTGAAGGCGTTGTCTCCTGGCGTCAGGCGATGATGGGCATGGGGGTGAGGTTCACCCGGATGGGCCGGGAGGACTGGGAAAAGATCAAGCAGTACATCGCGCGCATCTAGCAGGCCACTGAAAAAGCCGTAACCAGGCAAGCGGCCTGCTCACCCCCGTCAGGTGCGGTACCTGTCGAAGTTCACGCAGACGTTCGCGGTCCGGGAACGGTCCTCGTGGATCCGACGGATCAGGTCGACGACCCCGGTCGCGGAGTCGCGGTGAAAGACGCACTGTAAATCTCCAGCGCTCATGAAACCGCGACGCAGCACCTCTTCGTTGAGCCAGTGCAGCAGGGGGCGCCAGATCTCCCCGTAGAGGATGATCGGTGTCCAGCAGATGTGGCCCACCTGGACCAGCTGCCAGGAGTAGAACAGCTCCAGGAGGGTTCCGATGCCGCCGGGCGCCACGACGATCGCGTCGGAGAGGGACATGAACGTGTCGAGCCGGCTGCTGAACCGGTCGAATTCCTTCTTGATATCCAGGAACGGATTGGCGACCTGCTCGTGCGGCAGCTTGATGTTCAGCCCGATCGAGTCGGCAGGCGACGAGACGCTCATGCAGCCGGCGTTGGCGGCCTGCATGAGGCCGGGCCCGCCGCCGGTGACGATGTCGAAGTTGAGCGTGGCCAGGCCCCGGGCTATCTCGAAGACATCCCGATACTCCGGGGTGCCCTCCTCGATCCGCGCGGAGCCGAAGATCGCTACGCGGTAATGCGGGTCCATCGGTCGCCTCCGGTCTGGTGCATCGCGTCCTGAGCCAAACTCTGATGTCAATACGGAGGTTTGTCAATCCGCTGTGCCTTGAACTCCACCGACCGGGCAGGCTGCTAGCTAGTCACCTGAACCCCGATCGCCGCCGCTTGCTGCCGTTGCAGGGTCTCGCGCGCCTCCGGCAGCGGACACGCTGCGGGCCGGGCGACGCCTCGTGCTGCCCGGCCCGCGGGGTACCGGATAACCAGCGTCGCGGGCTGGATGTCGTCCCCGAACCAGCGCACCCGCCACCGCCAACGCGCCGCGAAGAGCCGGACCGCGAGCCGCAAGGCCCGTTCTCGCAGCCGGGGGGCGCCCAGAGCACCCTTCATCCGCCGGGAGAGATCGACGGCGCGCTCGCACTCCAGCCCGTTGACCGGATGTCGCTCGATCACGGGCAGTATCAGCGCGTATTCCGCCGCCCGCTCGCGGGCCTGCTCGAGACGCGCCGCGAGACAGGCGTCCCGGCGGCTCAGGCCCGCCAGGTACAGGTAGCCCCGCAGGGCCGTGTCCGTGACCCGATAGATTGAGCTCGAGTTCTCCTCGTGCTCCTGGCGGAAAGCCTGCGTGATCCAGCGCTCCGCCGCATCGCCGGGGAAGTGAGGGTGCTTGTAGTTGAGCATCTTCTGCCCGTGCCACTCCTCGTACGGCAGCTCCTGCCGCAGCAGGCCGCTCGCCTTCTTCTCCTGGTAGAGCGCGGTGGTCGGCAGCGGCGTCAGCAGCATGAACTGCGTGAAGTCCGCCTCCAGGTCGATCAGGTGGTCGATGTCCTCCTGAATGTTCTGCCGGGTGTGGTGCTCCATGCACAGGATCCCCGAGACCAGCACGTTGATCCCGCGGTCGCGCAGCTCCCGGACGAGCCTCTGTGGGTCCACACCCTGGTTCTTGGCGAAATTCGCTTCCCGGCTCTTGGTCTCCACTCCCATCCAGATGAAGTTCACGCCGAGCCGCACCAGGTCGTCCAGGCCGAAAGCCAGGATCGCCTCGGCCGACGAGAAGATCTGGAACCGGAAGAAGCGCCGCTCGCGCTCCATCTCGGCAAGCAGCTCCCGGGCGCGCCGGGTGTCCTTCAGGAAGTTCTCGTCCATCACGAAGAAGGTGTCGGTGCCGCGCGCGTCGGCGATGCGCAGCGCGTTCTCGAAGATCGCGCGCCCCGTGGGCAGGTACGAGGTGTAGGTCTTGCCGAAGAAGTGCGTGGTGCTGCAGAAGCGGCAGCCGTTGACGCAGCCGAGCCCGGGCACGAGCAGGCTCGAGCAGACGCCGGTCAGCGGCACGCCCAGGATGCTCTGACGCTCCGTGCTCGGCAGCACCGGGTGGACGATCGGCGCGTCGGGATCCTGCCCGAGGAAGCGCCGCAACCAGCCGATGCCCTCGCCCTTGATCACGTGATCGCAGTCGATGAGCCGCTCCACGCCCTCGATCGCCGCCCCGTGGCCGCCGAGCAGGACGACGGCCCCCGGGGCGTGCAGCCGCGCCAGGCGCGCCATCTCGCGGGCCTTCACGAAGTTCGGGGTGATGAAGGAGATCCCCACGATGTCATAGCCATTGCGCAGCTCGCGCTCGAAACGCTCCTTTGACGGGAAGTCCAGCACCGTCACGTCGGCATCTACATTCTCCGCCAGGAAATAGAGCCCGAAGGAGCGGTGGTGAAAGCGAAACGACGCGACGCCCTGCTCGCGGGTGACCTGGTTGTGGAACAGCTCCATGATATTCTCGCGCCGCCCGTAGTCGTCGTCGACGCCGAAGGGGCCGAACACCCCGCTCAACAGGATTTTCTTGTACCGCCCGGATGACGCTCGATGCCCCATCGTACCCTCCGCCTGCAGACCGTGGTCCCATCGGCGCGCCGCGGCCGACCAGCCAGCGGCGCGCCGTACCAGGCGGGAATATGGGGCCGGGATGTCATGCTTTTGTCATGCGGTAGGACGTTAAACGAGACCTTGCAGCATTGGTGACTGCCGGCGCGGCGGCCCGGTTTTCAGAGGCCCCTCAGGGCGCACCCAGACAGGTCGCGAGCGTGGAGCCAAGAGCGTGCATCAGCGTAAAATAGGCATCCGGGCCGGCGGGCAATCCGGCGCCGAGCGGATCGAGCGTGCCCGCGCGGGTGTTCGTCCCCTCGAGGAGCGTGCCGATGATCGCCGACGAGAACTGCGGCTCGCTGAAAACGCAGCGCACCCCGAGGCTCCTGATCCTGTCCCTGATCTCCTGCACCCGCCGCGCGCCAGGCGCGCGCTCCGGGCTCACCGCGATCGAACCGACCGCGCGCAATGCGTAACGCTTCTCGAAATACTGATAGGCGTCGTGGAAGACGACGAATGGGACGTCCCGCACGGGGCCGAGCGCAGTCTTCAAGCTGAAATCGAGCGCGTCGATGCGGGAGACCAGCGCGTCGGCATTGGCCGCGTAGCGCCCCCGGTTTTCCGGGTCCGCCTGACCCAGCACGTCCGCCACCAGCCGTGCGATAACGCGCGCGTTGGCCGGGTCGAGCCACAGGTGGCCGTCCTGCGTCGCATGGCCGTGCTCGGAACCTTCATGGCCGTCAGGTTCGTCCCAGCGCCCGCCCGCCCGCGCGGGCAACAGCACGATGCCCGGCGCCTGCGTCACTGTGACGATGCGCGCGTTCGCCCCGAGAGCTGCCAGGGGTTTCTCCATGAAAGCCTCCAGCGAGCCGCCGATCCAGAAGATGACCTGCGCGCGCTCCAGCAACCGGCCCGCCGACGGATTGAGACTGTAGGTGTGCGGTGAGCCGCCGCCCCGGATGAGCAGGTCCGGCGCCCCGATCCCTGTCATGACACCCGCAACCAGCGAGTGCAGCGGCTTGACGGTCGCGACGACCCGCGGGGCGGCCAACGCAGCGACGGGACTCGCGAGAAAAAGCGAGATGACAACGGCGGCCCTCGTCCAGGAACGACGCCTGGTGGGGCGGGCTGCTTCTGGTGCCGTGCTCATTGGTGAATGATACACTGCGGCATGCCACGGTGGAGGGACGACCGCGATGCATGAGACGTCCGGGAGCGATATCTTCACGACACGGTTGACCAGCCCGCCCGCCGACCCGAGGGGATCCGGCCGCAGGCTGCTCTCCCTGCGCGGGATCTCGATGAGCCTTGGCGCCGCGCCGGTCCTCGAAAACGTCGGGCTTGAAGTCGGCGCCGGGGAGATCGTGACGCTGATCGGACCGAACGGCGCGGGGAAAACGACCTTGCTGCGCGTTGCGCTGGGATTGCTCCGCGCTGATCGCGGTGAGGTATGGCTGGAACCCGGGCTGCGCATCGGTTATATGCCGCAGCGGCTCACGGTCGCCCCGGCGCTCCCGATCACCGTCCGCCGGTTTCTCATGATGGCGGCTCCGGACGCCGGGGATCGCGTCAAAGAGGTCCTTGCACGGGTCAACGCCTCCCGGACGCTGCACACCCCGATCCAGTCGGTCTCCGGTGGGGAGATGCAGCGCGTGCTCCTGGCCCGCGCGCTGCTCCGGAAGCCCGGGTTGCTCGTCCTGGACGAACCGAGCCAGGGGGTGGACCTCGCGGGACAGGAGGAGCTTTTCGCACTGATAACGGGTATCCGCAACGAACACGGTTGCGGCGTCCTGATGGTCTCGCACGACCTGCACCTCGTGATGAGCTCCACGGATCACGTCGTCTGCCTCAATCGCACGATTTGCTGCACCGGGGCGCCTCTGACCGTCTCCAGCGACCCGGCGTACCTGCGCCTGTTCCCGACGAGCCTCCCGGGCTTCGCTCTCTACGCCCACCGCCACGAGCGCGATGAATCCTGCGGCATCGGAGACCGGCACGGTGGATGATTTCCTCTGCAGAGCGCTGGCCGGCGGCGTCGGCGTGGCCCTGGTTGCGGGACCGTTCGGCTCATTCGTCATCTGGCGGCGGATGGCGTACTTCGGCGACACGCTGGCTCACGCCTCATTGCTGGGCGTGGCGCTCGGGTTCGCACTGCACGTGAACCCCGCCCTCGGCGTTTTCGCCGTCTGCGCGGCGGTCGCCCTGCTGCTGCTCGCCGTGCAGCGCCGCGGGCGGCTCCCGGAAGACGCAATCCTCGGCATCCTCTCCCACGGGGCCCTCTCGCTTGGCCTGGTGACCGTTGCGTTCCTCGAAACGCTACGCGTCGACCTCATTTCGTACCTCTTCGGCGACGTCCTCGCCGTAACGCAGGGGGATCTGCTCTGGATCTACGGCGGCGGCATCGCGGCTCTCGCCGCCCTGGCCGCCCTCTGGAAGCCGTTGCTCGCCATGACCGTTCACGAGGAGCTCGCCCGCGTCGAGGGCGTCCGCGTCGGCCTGATTCAGTCGGCCTTTGTGTTGCTCCTCGCCGTGGTCGTTGCGCTGATGATGAAGGTCGTCGGCATGCTCCTGATCACCGCGTTGCTGATCATCCCCGCCGCCGCCGCCCGGCGCTTCGCCGGCTCACCGGAGGCGATGGCCGCCGCGGCCGCGCTGCTCGGCTGCGCGGCCGTCGGGGCCGGGCTCTGGGGCTCTCTGCGCTGGGACACCCCGGCGGGGCCGTCGATCGTCGTGGCTGCAGCCGCGCTGTTCGCGATAAGCGAGGCAGTCCCGGCGCTGCGGCAGACGCAGGCCGCTGCCCGGCCGGGCAGCGGCTGAATCCACGATCCACCGCCGCACACCACCCGCGACCCGTACCGAACCGCCGGTGCGGTGGAGCGCTTCCCGCGACATGAGCGCCGGTATATACTTGGAAGCGCATCGAGGAGCGCGCGACGCGGCGAAGGCAGGGGGACAGGGGGGGACGAGCGTGATCCGACGCATCGAGAAGGACGGCGAGCTCATCGCCATCATCGTTCCGAACGACCACGCCCCCGAAGGCCTCGAGTTCTTCACCCCGAACGAGTTCTCCCAGCAGCTCGCCTACATGAAGCGGCCCACCGGCCACCGCATCCCCGCCCACGTGCACCACGAAGTACCGCGCGAGGTGCGCTTCACGCGCGAGGTGCTCTTCATCCGGCGCGGTCGCGCCCGCATCGACCTTTACACGCAGGGAAAGGCGTTCGTCGCCAGCCAGATCCTCGAAACCGGGGACGTCATCCTCCTCGCCGCGGGCGGACACGGCATGACGATGCTCGAACCCACCGAGATCATCGAGGTCAAGCAGGGCCCCTACACCGGCACCGAGGACAAGGAGCGTTTTGAGTAGGCCGCCCTTGATCCCGGTCTGCTCCCCTGCGCTGGACGGCAACGAAGAGCGTTACCTGCTCGATGCGCTTCGCGGCGGGTGGATCTCCTCGTCCGGGGAGTACGTGACCCGTTTCGAGAACGGCTTCGCCAGGTGGTGCGACCGGCACTTCGGCATCGCCACGACGAGCGGCACCACGGCGCTTCACCTCGCCCTGCGCGCCGTCGGCGTCGGCGCCGGCGACGAGGTCGTGCTCCCGGACTTCACGATGGCGGCCTGCCTCTTCTCCGTGCTCTACCTCGGCGCCAGGCCGGTCTTCGTCGACGTGGAGCCCGACACCTGGACGCTCGACCCGGCGCTCCTCGAAGCGGCGATCACGCCCCGGACCCGCGCGATCATGCCGGTGCACATCTACGGGCACCCCTGCGAGATGGACCCGATCCTCGCTCTCGCCGAGCAGCGCGGCATCAACGTCGTCGAGGATGCCGCCGAGGCCCACGGCGCGGAGTACCGCGGTCGCCGCTGCGGCAGCTTCGGCGTTGCGAGTGCCTTCAGCTTCTTCGCGAACAAGATCCTGACGACCGGCGAGGGCGGCATGGTGCTGACCGACAATCCCGGCGTAGCCGACCGCTGCCGGTCCTACCGCAATCTCTGCTTCCCGCTCACCGGCGCTCGCGACTACATCCACGACGACGTCGGCTACAACTACCGCCTCACCAACCTCCAGGCCGCTCTCGGCGTCGCCCAACTCGAGCGCGCCGACGAACTCATTCGCCGCCGCATCGCCGCCGCGCGGCGCTATTCTGACCGACTGCGCGATGTCCCCGGACTGCAACTCCCAACCGAGCGCCCGCAGGTGCGGAACGTCTACTGGATGTACGGCGTCGTGGTGGATCCGGAGCGGTTCGGGATGGACCGGGATGCTCTGGCTGCGGCCTTGCACGCGGCGGGCATCGATAGCCGCCCGTTCTTCAAACCCCTGCACTCCCAGCCGGCACTCGCCAAGGCGGGCGTGGGATCGCACGGCGGGTTCCCCGTCACCGAGCGTCTTGCGGCCGGTGGACTCTACCTCCCCACGGGGCCGGTGATATCGCCGGCGCAGATCGACCGGGTCTGCGAGACGATCGCGCATCTGGCGGACCGGGGCGGAGCATGAGCACCTTCGGACGCTACGCGCGGTACTACGACCTGCTCTACCGCGACAAGGACTACGCCGCCGAGGTGGACGGGATCGAGCTGCTCTTCGAGCGGTTCTCGCCGCGGCGGGTGCGCACGGTGCTCGACCTCGGCTGCGGCACCGGCGGCCACGCGCTGCCACTGGCTGCTCGGGGCTACAGCGTCACGGGCGTGGACCGTTCGGCAGGGATGTTGCGCGCTGCCCGCGCGAAGGCCCGGCCCGCGGCGGGGGCGGCTTCCTTCGCGCGCGGCGACATCCGCGCCCTTCGCCTCGGACGACGCTTCGACGCGGTGATTTCGATGTTTGCCGTCCTCGGCTACCAAACCAGCGACGAAGAGATCCGCGCCGCCCTCGCGACCGCGGCTGCGCACCTGCGGCCCGGCGGCCTGTTCATGTTCGATGTCTGGTTCGGCCCGGCGGTGCTCTGCGACCCGCCGCAGGACCGTGAAAAGGTGGTGCGCGAAGGCACCCGTCGCGTCGCGCGGCGGACGACCAGCCGGATCGATTATCTGAGCCAGGTGGTCGCCGTGAACTTCGCAACGGAGGCTCGAGAGGGGCGCGCCCTTCTCGAGCGCTGCGAAGAGGAGCACCGGATGCGCTTTTTCTTCCCCCGCGAGATCGCGCTGCTGCTCGAGGGCGCCGGCCTGCGTCAGCTGCTGCTCGCACCGTTTCTCCGGCCTGACGCCGAGCCGGGGCTGAGCGATTGGAACGTGATGGTGGTCGCCCAGCGGCCGATTCACAGGAGTGCGACTGCGCGGCGGACGACCGCCCGGTAGTTTTGTTCGAACTCGAAAGGCGGGAAGGCCGCGAGACATGCGGCCCGGAAGCCTTCGCGATCCGCAAGCAGACGCCCGACGGCCAGGCCTATTCCCGCTGGACCGGCGACCACGAGTCCGCAGCCGCGCCCTTCCAGCAGCTCCCTCAGCCCCGGCAGGTCGTTCGCGATCGTCGGCACTCCCACCTTCATCAGGTTGAAGATCTTGCCCGCGGCGAGCCCGACGCAACGGAAGTTGTCGCCGTCGGGCCGGTACAGGGCCAACCCGACGGCTGCGCTCGCGAAGAGCTCATCGACACGCTCCGGCGGCACGATGGCCGACGAAAACACGACTCTCCCCGGGAAACGCGCCGCGGCCTCCCGCAGCTGCGGGCCGTAGGAGTACGCCGGGGTCCCATGGATGACGAGGACCGGACCTGCCGGCCAGCTGCCGACGGACTCGATGATTTCAAGGACCATGTGCTCCGGGACGATCGAGCCGGCATGCAGGACGATCGGGGTGTGCGGCGGGAGCCCGAGCTCCCGCGCCAGAAAGGTCGACGCCGCGCCCGTCCAGAGGCCAAGCGGGGCGTTCGGCACCAAGGTGAACGCCTCGAGAGGGACACCGTTGTCCAGCGCCAGCAGCCCGGCGCGCCGTTCGTCCTGAATCACGGCGAACGCTGCCGCACGGTGGCAGGCACGCTCGATGCGCTTGGCGGCCCGCGCCCCCCGGGACTTCAGATCCCAGGAGAGCACGAGTTCCCGCGAGTGGTAGAGGTACGGGATGCCGCGCAGCGCTTTGGCGACGCGGACGGCGATCAACCCCGGGGTGTCGCAAGCCACCGCGATGCGATAGCCCCCAAAGAGCAGGCGTGCGGTGTGTCGCAGCACGAACTCCGTCTTCTGAAGCAGGTGGAGAAACGCCGCGCCGGCTCGGGCAAGGCGCGAGCGGCTGGGTGCCGACGGCGCCGGCGCCTTCCCGGTCGCGGCAGCGCCGGTCGCGGCGCCGTCGCATCGCACCGCGAGCGCGCGCAGAAGGCCGCCGAGCGTCCGGGGAGCGATGAGCCGCACGCCCCGGTCGATCTGGTTCGGCTGCGGCCAGGCGTCACTCCAGAGCGCGAGAACGTCGGCGGCGTGCCCCTGGCGGGCCCAGACGCGCGCGGCGTTCAACACGTCGTGGCAGATCACGGCGTGGTCCCGGCAGAGCAGGATCGCGACGTCCGGGCGTTCGACGGGGCGGACTCGCCCCTGCGTCTCGGTCATCTCGTCTTCCCCCGGTTGCGGGCGGAGTATACCCGCGCCCGGCGGGCATGTCGCGCGCCTGAGTCGGCGCACACCTCGGTTTCTTGGCGCTTCGCGGCTTGACAACATCTGGGGGCGGCTCTATCGTGACGCAGTGGATGAGGGATCCCGGAGTCCAGGGTCGCCGGCATCGGCGATATGAACACCGCCGACCGCGAGATCGTCATCCGCCCTCGACGGGGCTGGTCTCCCCTTGCCCTTCATGATCTCTGGTCCTCCCGCGAGCTGCTGTTCCTCCTTGCGTGGCGCGACGTCTCGGTCAAGTACAAGCAGACCGCGCTCGGCGCCGCCTGGGCAATCCTCCAGCCGCTCACGGCGATGGCCGTCTTTTCCGTGGTCTTCGGTCGGTATGCCGGGGTGCCATCAGACGGAGCGCCCTACCCGCTCTTCGTCTACAGCGGGCTGCTGGCGTGGAACTACTTTGCCGGAGCCGTCGCCGGAGCGGGTGCGAGCGTTGTCGCCAACGCCTCTCTCGTCACCAAGGTCTTCTTCCCCCGGATCCTGATCCCCGCCGGCGCTGCCCTCGGGGGACTCGTCGACCTCGGGGTCGCCTCGCTGTTGTTGATCCTCATGATGTTCCATTACCGCATCGCGCCGTCCGCGGCAGGAATCGCGCTGCTGCCGTTCCTGGTCGCGCTGCTGTTTCTGGCCGCCATCGGGTGCGGACTCTGGCTCGCCGCGCTCAACGTCGCATACCGGGACTTCCAGTACGTGATCCCCTTCCTCGTCCAGCTCGGGCTGTTCGTGACTCCGGTGATCTACCCGGCGAGTCTGCTTCCCGAGCGCCACCGCTGGCTGCTCGCCCTGAACCCCGTCGGCGGGACCGTCGAGGCCTTCCGCGCGGCGCTGCTCGACCAGCGGCCGGTGCCGTGGCAGGCATTGGGGACGTCGGCCCTGGTGACGGCGCTGATCCTCGTCGGCGGTCTCTTCTATTTCCGCCGCGTCGAGCGCTCCTTCGCCGACGTCATCTGACCGCGATGGCGCCCGTCATCACCGTCAGTGGCCTCGGCAAGCGCTACCTCCTCGGGGAACGCCTCCCGTACCGCACGCTGCGCGAGAGCCTGGCGCGCTCCGTGCGCGGCGTCCTCCCGGGCCCGCCGGCCGCCAGGCGCGAGACCCTGTGGGCGCTGCGTGACGTCTCCTTCGCGGTCGGGGCCGGCACCACCCTCGGGGTCATCGGGCGCAACGGAGCCGGCAAGAGCACGCTGCTGAAGATCCTCGCCCGGGTCACCGACCCCACCGAGGGGGAGGCGCGCCTGCGCGGGCGCGTGGCGAGCCTCCTCGAGGTCGGGACCGGGTTTCACCCCGAACTCACCGGCAAGGAGAACATCTTCCTCAACGGCGCGATTCTCGGGATGTCGCGGCGCGAGGTCTGCAGCGCGGTCGACAGCATCGTCGCGTTCGCGGGCGTCGAGCCCTTCGTCGACACGCCGGTCAAGCGCTACTCCAGCGGCATGTACGTGCGCCTGGCCTTTGCGGTGGCGGCGCACCTCGAGACGGAGATCCTGCTCGTCGACGAGGTCCTCGCGGTGGGCGACGCCGAATTCCAGAGGAAGTGCCTCGGCCGGATGCGCGACCTGAGCGACTCGGGCCGGACCGTCATCTTCGTCAGCCACAGCATGGGAGCGGTGAACACGCTCTGCGCGCAGGGGCTGCTTCTCAGCGGCGGGACGACCGCCTTCCACGGGAGCGCCGCCGAGGCGGTCCGGCGCTACCTGGAGAACCGGATCACGGGGCGCGGCACCGCGGACTTCTCGGTCGCAGGCGCCACCTTCGAACGCCACGGCAGCCGCCGCTACGGCGAACTGCTGACGCTCGCCACGCTCGCCGGCGACGGGGCGGTCGCCGACACGTTCGAATTCGGGAGCGACTTCGGGGCGGAACTCACCGTCCGGTTCACCCAGCGCCTGCGCAACCCGGAGATCGGCTTCTGCATTTCGACAGTTTCCGGGACGCGGCTCCACCACTTCCCCTCCACGTGGGAGAACGACCCGCGAACGTTCGAGCCCGGGACCTGCTCCTTCCGCATCCGGGTGCCGCAGCTGACGCTCTACCCCGGCGAGTACACTTTGACCGTGTGGCTGCGGCATGCCGTGCACGAGGGCGTTGACGACTTCGTCGAGGCGGCTCTGGACTTCACGGTCATCCAGAGCAAGGACACGGGGCGCGCCCTGGACTTCTCGAACGTCTCGCGATCCGGCGGCGCCTACCGCAAGAGCCTGTGGACGATTCAAAGCCTCGGGACCTCCTGAGCGATGAGCCGGAAAGCCGCCGTCATCCTGTCGCGCCTCGATTCCCGCCGGTTTCCCGGCAAAGCCCTCGCACCGCTGGCCGGAAAGACGCTCCTCGAGCGGTGCATCGACGCCCTGCACCCCGCCGCGGGCTTCGCGGTCATACTCGCCACGACGGACCGGCCGCTCGACGACCCGCTCGCCGCGGTGGCCGAGCGGGCCGGGATCGCCTGCTTCCGGGGCGCCTGCGATGACGTCGCACGGCGGGTCGGGGACTGCCTCGAGCGCCACGGGATCGACCTGTTCGCGCGGGTGAACGGCGACAGCCCCTTCCCGAACAAGGGGCTCATCTCCGCCGGATTCTCCATCCTCGAGGGAGGCGGCTACGACTTCGTCACCAACCTCGTGCCCCGCGCGTTTCCCTACGGCATCAGCCTCGAGGCCCTGCGGTCGGACGTCTTCATCTCCCGCTGCCCCGGGTTCAATCCGCACCAGCGAGAGCACATCACGGCGTGGTTCTACGAGAACATGGACAAATGCCGCGCTTATTTCTACACTTACACGCATGGCAACGACCACGACGTCCGCCTCGTCGTCGACACCCCCGAAGACCGGGAAATCCTGGAGAAGCTCCTCGCCGGCCTGAGCCGGAACGAGACCCCATCCGTGGAGGAAATCGTCCGCACCTACCGGAGGCTGGGCCTGCACCGTGGTTAACCTCTACTGCATCCGCCCGAAAGGGTTCAACATCGGCAACGATGTCATCTTTCTCGGGCTGAAGCACTTCGTGCGGCAGGCGTTCGGCGAGGCCGTCAACCTGATCTCGCTGCCTGCCACGGGCAAGTACGAGACCCACCGGAAGGCCGGCATCACCGCCCAGACCGTCTACGAGATCAACCAGTTCGGCGGCGGGCTGATCGTCGGCGGCGGCAATCTCTACGAGAACGGCGAGATCGAGATCAACCCGACCGCGCTGCGGGCGCTTGAGGTGCCCCTGCTCCTGTTCAGCCTCGCCCGCGGCAGGATCTACAACCGCGACCTGCGACTCGTCGACCGGACCAACGTCATGCCGGACGAGCTGATCAGGTCCCTCAACGACCGTGCCGACCTCTCCCTCGTGCGTGACGTCGCGACCCGGGACTACCTCGAGAGCATCGGGTGCTCGAGCCTCGTCTGCGGCTGCCCGTCGCTTTTCATCGACGAGATGCCGATACACTTCGACCCCCTCGCCGAGAGGGACGGCGCGGATGCGCTCATCTCGATCCGCGCGCCCCACCTGATGAGCGTCCCGGTGTCCTGGCAATACCGGGTCAGGGAGGACATCATCCGGACCGTCGAGCTGCTACGGCAGCGGGGATACGCTCAGGTGAAGCTCCTCTGCCACGACCACCGCGACATCCCGTTCGCCGCCTCTTTTCGGGGGATCGAGTACGCCTACACAGAGGACGTGTTTACCTACCTCACCCTGCTCAAGAACGCCCGGCTGAACGTCACCTACCGCCTCCACTCCTTCCTGCCCTGCCTCGCGCTCGGGACCTTCGCAATACCCGTCAGCTACGACGAACGGGGCCGCAGCGCCATCGAGACGGTGGGGCTCGGCGCCTGGAATGTCGACATGCTCGCCGGCGACGTCCCGGGCGACGTGGCCCGCAGGCTCGACGCCCGGGTGGACCACGAGACCACCATCGCCGCCCTCAGGCGCGGGACCTGGTGCGAGCTCAGGGCGGCGCTGCTCGACGGCTGCACACGGTATGCCCGGCTCGTCCTCGGCCGCTAGCCAGCCATGCGCCCGGCCAACACCCACGTGATCGCCGAAGCCGGCGCCAACCACAACGGCAGCCTCGACGAGGCGCTGCGGCTGATCGATCTCGCGAGCCGCGCGGGCGCGGACTCGGTCAAGTTCCAGATCATCGATCCAGACGAGCTCTATCTGCCGGGCGACTACGAGTACGGCCACTACGACATCCGCGAGGTCGTCGCGATGCGCCGCCGCTTCATGCTGCCCGACGACGCCTACCGCCAGCTCGCGGATCGCGCCCGCGAGCTCGGGCTTGATTTCAGCGCGTCGGTCTTCGACCGGCGCGGCCTCGAGCTGCTCTGCTCCCTGCAACCCGCATACGTCAAGGTCGCCTCCACCGACCTGAACAACGTGCGCTTCTTGCGGCAGGTGGCGGAGAAGGGCGTGAGGATGATCCTCTCGACCGGGATGTCGTCGCTCGCGGAGATCGAGTTCTCGGTGCGGGAGATCCTGAGGACCGGCTTTCACGACCTCGTGCTCATGCACTGTGTCTCGGTCTACCCTGCGCGACTCGAGGAGACGAACCTCTCCTTCATCGATGTCCTCGCTTCGCGATTCGGCTTCCCTGTCGGCTTCTCGGACCACACCGAGGGCGCGATCGCCGCGGCCATCGCCATCGCCAAGGGCGCGACCTACATCGAGAAGCACGTGACCCGGGACCGGGCGCAGGAGGGATTCGACCACCACCATGCCATGGACGAGGCCGGGATGACGACCTACGTCTCGGATCTCCGAGCCGCGCAGGCTGCGATCCGCGAGGCCGCGGACAAGGTGGGCGAGGCTGAACGCGCCACGAGGAAACGCGCCCGGCGGGCGCTGTACGCCGCTCGGGAGATGCAGGCCGGGGAAACCATCCGCGACGAAGACATCCTGATCCTCCGTCCGGAGAATGCCATGAGCGCCAGCCAATGCGACGACCTGGTCGGCAAAGTGCTCACGAAGGGCATTGCCCGGCACGAGGCCTTCACCGTTGGCCACATCGGCTTCCAGCCCAGGGACTGACCGTCGATCTCCGAAGGGAGGAGCGAGGGGACGCCATGGGCATACCGCGGTTCACACTCGAGAGATTCCAGTGCGGCCTGCGCGTCAGGCACGTTCTGGAGTACGTGAAGCTTTTCGCGGACCGGGGACTCGTACTGCTGCAAGACCAACCGCGGCTGGCTCCGGTGCCCCCCGGATGATGGCAGCGTGCAGGGACCCCGCATCCCGCCGGTGATGAGCAAGGTTCTTGCGTTCTTCGGCCGGGAGGCTCCCCGCAACGCGGCGCGCATCCTCCGCAGCTGCCCGGAGGAAGGGTGTACCGTTCTGGCCCTCGATGTCGCCGCAGTCGGCACAGCAATCGCAAGCGGGGTGCCCTTCACCGTCCTCGATGATTGGCTGAGTGTGGAGGACCTGCTGCGGGCGAAAATCTCGGCGGCACACGCCGAGCGGGAATGGTTCGCAACGGCGCGGGCGGAATTCACGGCCGACGGCATCTGTTGGCCGGACCTCGACCACCACGCTCTGTACTACTTCTGGAGGGACGTGCTGCTGGCGGAAGCCTTCGCGATCACATGCGCGTCGAGAAACGTCGGACTGCTTCGCTTCTGGCACGGTCACGCCGGGGAGCCGGCGCTCTACTACAACCCGGCGGATATCTGCGGCAGTCTCTGGAAGGGATTGCTCAGCACACGCGTCGAATTGCGCAGAGTGAACTCCTCCAATGCGATGCTCCGCGGAGCGCGGCGCCTCCGCCAACCCCTGAGGCATCTCGCACACCGTGCGCTGTGCCGCCCCTTCTCCCGCTGCCTTCGCTCGGGAGCGACCCAGGTCGCCCTGCCCGCAGCAGGAGTGGTATTCGCGCTCAATGAGGGTGAAGTCCACCGGTTTTCTCCCGCGATCCGGGAACTGGCGGCTACGCATCCTGGCATGGTGTCCCTGGCGCTCCTATCGGGCAACGAGAAATCGGCAGGCACCATCGCCGCGGCGCTCGCCGTTCCAGTCGCTCCAGGACCGCCGGCGACAGCGCCACCGCGCCATCTGGCACGGCAATTTCTCGACGGCTATGCAAAGGTCCGCCGGAATTCGAGCGGTCAGCCGTGGGAAGCAGCGCTTGAGCACCTGGCTTCCACTTTTGTCTCATCCTGCACGCGGCGGTGGCCCACCCTGGCACTGAGCCTCGGCCACTGGGTCGGACTGTGGCGCCGGACCCGCCCTGCCGTGGTCGTGGTGAGCACCTTGCCGGACGGTGAATCGCAACTGCCCGCCGCAGCAGCCAAGAGGTGCGGGGTGCCCAGTTACGCCGTGCCACACGGGGCCGGCATCACCAGAACCTACGATCAGATAGCGGCCGATCGCGTCCTCTACGACTGGCGAATCCACAGCAGGATCTATCGGCTCTCCGGCACCCCGGAGGACCGCATGATCCCCTGCCGCGACCTCATCGCATCGGAGGAATACCCCATGCGGAATCTGGTGCTTCCCGCCGCCACCACGCCGGCTCGGGCCCTCGTTCTGACGAATCCGGTCGGTTTCCCGATGCACCTCGCACCTTCCATCACCATGTCCGCACAGCGCGACGCCCTGCGGACCGCAGCCTCACCCCCACCGCGACTCCGCTCGTTGCTGTCGCTCGCGATCAAGACCCATCCCCACTGGCCCGACCGTGAGCTGTTTGCCGCGATCGACATCGCCCCCAATGTCCAGCTGCTGGCACCGGACGTTTCCCTGGAAGATGCGCTGCGGCAGACCGACTTCGTCATCGCTCTCAATTATTGCGGCGGAGCCCTGATCCATGCCGCCCGCGCCCACAAGCCGATCGTCTTCTTCTGGACAGACCCCCTTTTCGGCCGGACCGAGCCATATCGTTACGCCGACCTGTACCTTGCGGCCGGCACTGTCACGCGAACGCCTGAGGAGCTGTGGGAAGCGGCGCGCGCCCTTGTCGAGGACCCGCTGGCGCGCAACGCGGCCCTTGGCAGGGTTGGCGCCTTCACCCGCGGAAACCTGATCGGGGAGGGCTATCCGACGCTCGGCGAGATTCTCTCCGCCCATCTGCAGTAGAGATTCAGATCCGGACGCCCCGCTCCCTCGCGTGCAGCTCGATCTTCTCTAGAATCCTCTCGCAGCCGAGTTTGTCCACGACACCCTTGGTGTTCTCGCGCATCGTGAGCAGACGGCTCTTGCGCTCCATGAGCTCCCGCAGCGTAACGCGCAGCGCGACGAGCGAATCCTCGCGGAAGAAGCCGCCGTTCAGACAGACGCCGCGCTCGAAGAGGTCCCGCGAGATGACGTCCAGGTGTTCTTCACGTTCGAAGAGGTTGACCGTGGGGAGTCCAGCGTAGATCGCCTCCACGGTCGTCAGACCGCCGGCGAGGACCGCCAGGGCGCAGTTGCCGAGGATCTTCCACATCGAGCGGTTCGTCTTCGCGAGGATGACCTCGTGGCGCCGGGCGCTCCGGGTGACGTTCACGAGGTCGTTGTAGGAATGCTGGTAGCCTTCGCCGAGCAGCACCCAGAAGGTGCACACCTCCTCGAGGCACACGAGCGACCGCAGCACGGCGAGCGTCTTGTTGGCAGCGTCCGCGCCGCCCATGCAAAGCCCGATCGGCAACGCCGGTTTCCCGAGATTGGCGAAGTACTGCTCGTCGGCGATGGCCGTGCAGTGATCGCTGAAGACGGAGTACTGCAGGCCACCGTAGACGACAGTGGGGCCGGCGCTCTCTCCCCGCGCGGTGCGGGTGAAGAGCAGGTCGATCTCCGAGGCGTAGGCAAACACCGGGCTCAGCGAGACGCGCAGCTTCCCGAGCGCAGCCGCGGCTATGAATGCCGGATGGTCCATCGTGACTGTGTCGAAAACCACAACATCGGGCGTGCGGTCCCCGAGTGCGGCGACCACCTCGGCATCGGATTCCACCATGGTGGTGCAGTCCGCGATGTTGTGCAGGATCTCGTGGAGATCCGGCTCGAGCACGGCTATCACGGAAACCTCGTGGCGCCGGGATGCCTCCTTCACGAACGTGACGGTGCGAAAAAGGTGACCGAGCCCGATCTGGCTCGAGCCCTTGCAGACGACGAGTATCCTCACGTCCCCACCCTCTCGTTCCCCTCCCGCTGCGTCCAGCGTACATTTATTCGCGTGTCGAACGCTTTGTCAACCGCGCGGGCCGCGGAAACCGGCGAGGACGCATGGTATCATCCGTCTCATTGCCGCGAGAGGGGAGGCGGGAAGGCCCATGAAGACAAGGGACGATGACACCAGGGCCTCCGCCGAACAGGTCTCGGAAGCTCCGCCCCGGGACACTCGCGCCGGGCTGCCGCGCCTGCGGTTTCATCGGGTCCCATGAGCACGCCCCACCTCCTCCGAAACATCGGCCTCCGGCGGGTGCGTGAGGGTCTCTGGTTCAGAACACGCGACCTGCTCTGCCCGCTCTATATCGCGGCGCACCGCCTGCACCGGGAGAACAGAATCTTCACGCACCTGAGCGTCGCAGAAAAATGCCTCCTCCACAGAACCCTGCGCCGACTGCCCGCGGCGGCGGTCTGCATCGAGATCGGCTCCTACCTCGGCGCCAGCACCTGCTTCATCGCGCACGCCGTGTCGGCGCGCTCGCGCATCCTGTGCATCGACACCTGGGGCAACGACGCCATGGCCTACGTCCCCACCGACACCGACGCCCAGCCGCGCGACACGCACGCCGAGTTTCGCGAGAACACGGCGCCGTACCGGGACAGGATCGTCGAGTTCCGGGCATGGAGCCACGAAGCCTTCCCCCGGGTGCGCGCGGCGGCGCCCTGCTGCGATTTCCTCTTCATCGACGGCGACCACAACCACGAGGCGGTCGCGCGCGACTGGGAGCTCTACTCCACGCTGCTGCGCCCGGGATCGCTCGTCGCCTTCCACGACACCGAGTGGGCCGAGGGCGTCCAGCGGGTGGTCAGGGAATCCGTCGCCGGACGGGCCGACCTGGTCACCAGACTGCCCAACCTGCAGGTCTACCGCGTCCGATGAGCGCACCCGTCGTCTCGGTCATCGTCCCCACGCGCAACCGCGCCGAGGCCCTCGGGCGGGCCCTTGCGTCACTTGCGTTACTTGACTTTCCCCGTGAACGGTTCGAGGTGCTCGTCATAGACAACGGTTCCACAGACGAGACCCGGCTGGTCGCCGAGGCGCTTGTCCGGTCCCATCCCGATCTGGCCACCCGCATCATCGAGGAACCGGTGCCGGGTCTGCTCGCCGGGCGCCACTGCGGGGCACGGGAGGCACGGGGGGAGTTGCTGTCCTTCATCGACGACGACGTCGAGTTGGATCCCGCATGGCTGCGCGCGATCGTCGACGCCTTCGAGGACCCCGCGGTGCATCTCGTCGGCGGGCCGAGCCTGCCGCGCTACGAGATCCCGCCGCCCCCGTGGCTCGAGTGGCTCTGGTCGCGCGACGGCGCGCAGACGCTCTGCGGTGATTTGAGCCTCCTCGACCTCGGCAGCCGTGCGCGGGAGATCGACCCGTCGTGGGTCTGGGGCTTGAATTTCGCGATTCGCAAAGAGACGCTCACCGCGCTCGGCGGCTTTCATCCCGACTGCATGCCGAAGCACCTGCAGCGCTACCAGGGGGACGGCGAGACGGGTCTGGCCCGCAAGGCGAAGGCCCGGGGACACAAGGCCTTCTACGCCCCCGGTGCGCTTCTTCATCACCGGATCCCGGCGGCACGACTCACGGTCGCCGCGTTCGAGGAACGGTACTTCTACCAGGGGGTATGCAACTCCTACGCCGAGATCAGGGCGACCGGGAGGATCCCCGCCGGCTCGGACTGGAAAGAGGCGGGACGGGGCCTGCGCCGCCTGTGGCGATCCGTGGGCTCCAGACGCGGCCGACTGCTCGCGCGCCTGGAGCGGGCGCGTCTCGCCGGACACCTCTTCCACCGGCGGGAAGTCCGACGAGACCCGGCCCTCCTCGCGTGGGTCCTAAGGCCCGATTATTGGGACTACCGGTTGCCGCGCCCAGATGCCGCCCTGGCGCCGTGATGGCGCAGGCCGCCGGCTAGCGGGCGATCTCGACCCAGTCGATGAAGGAGAGACCCTTCTCGCCGGTGTTGTCCGAGTCGCTCATCACGGCCAGGCTCGCGCGGCGCGGCGGGTCCCTGCCGAAGGCCCTGCGGTAGTCGGCGAGGACGTCGGCCTCCTCCTCGACCCACTGGCCGACCTTCGCCGCGCCCTTCTCCTTGAGGAACATCATCATCGAATCGGTGTAGGGACTGACGATGAACTCGGCCGGGGGTTCGCGGCTCTCCCAGACGTAGTTCAGCCCGCTGTCGGGCGGGTACTCCCCGTAGGCGGCCTTGGCGAAACCGTACTTGAAACGCTTGCCGGCCGGGGCGGTCGCCGGATCGTACTGGAACATGACGTAGAGCCGTATCGGATAGTCGTCGCCGGATTTCTTCGTCGCATCGCCCTTGACGTAGGTGTTCTCGATGCGCCAGCGCCAACGCAGCCGCGGGTACGCGTAGACGTCGTACTGCTTCTTCCAGACGATCCCGGACGCCGAACGGTCACTCTCGGCCCTGAGCCAGAACTCGGACTTCTCGTCGTTCGTGGCGACGGCGTACGTCGAGTGCCGCTCGATCTTCGGGAAGGTCAACGGACGCCAGGCCTCGAGGCTCGTGAACTCCTCGCGGAAGAGAATGTCGCCTTCGGCGGCGCACAGCGTCGCCGGCCCCAGAGAGCCGATCGCTGCGAGCGCCAGGACGGTCAGTGCGCTGATCTGGATCATCATTGCCGATGCCGATCGTCGGGGTCCTGACGCTGCGGACCTCCCCTCCGCGTCACCCCGCCGCCGTTCGTGTGCCAAGACGTGCACGTTCTTGATTCTCCTGGTCACGCCGGTTCCTCCTCGAGCAGCAGCGCCGCCGACAGCAGGTGGGCGCACCCGAGCGGGGCGCGTTCGAGGTCGCCGCCGAGCGAGCGGATCAGCTCGCGGGCCTGCTCCGTGAACCGCGCTTCTCCCGTCACGCTGCCGAGACGGATGAGCACCTCGGCGGCCACCGCGGCGCCCGCCGGCACCGCGGCGTCCGTCGCGATCATCTGCCTCAGCGACAGCAGCGGATCCGGCGCGGAGAAATAGAGTCCTCCGGCGCCGTCGCCGAAGCGGACCTCCATCGCCTCGGCGAGCCACCGCGCCTCGTCAAGCCAGCGCGGCTTGCCGGTCGCGCCGTACAGCTCGAGGCAGCCCCAGGCGAGGTCCGCGTAGTCGTCGACAACCGCCGGGAACGCGGCTTCGCCGTCGCGGTACCGGTGGAGCAGGTTGCCCTCCGCGTCGCGCAGCTTCGTCAGGACGAATTCCGCCGCGCGGACGGCCTCCTGCGCATAGCGCGCTTCACCGAACACGGCGGCGGCCTTCGCCAGCGCCGCGACCATCAGCCCGTTCCAGTCGGCGAGCACCTTGTCGTCGCGGTGGGGACGGACGCGTTTGTCCCGCGCGGCGAGAAGCGCTGCCCGCGCGGACTCCAGAGACGGCGGCAGCCCCCCGGCGTGCAGCGTGAAATCGCTCGCGGCAATCGCCAGCGGTGAGAGCCGGTGCAGGATGTTGCGGTCGGACCGCTCGCCGACCTCGCTGGTGAAATTGCCGTTCGCCTCCATGTGGAACGCCGCCGCGAACTCCTCGGCTGCCGCCGGTCCGAGCAGCGCGGTCACCTCGTCGAGGCTCCAGAGGTAGAACCGCCCTTCCTCGCCTTCGCTGTCGGCGTCTTCCGCCGCGGCAAACCCGCCCTCCGGAGCCCGCAGGTCGCGCAGCACGTATGCGAGGATCTCCTCCGTCGCGCGCCGGAACGCGGCGTCCCCCCAGAGTCGGAACGCCTCCGTGTACGCCAGCGCGAGCAGCGCCTGATCGGAGAGCATCTTCTCGAAGTGCGGCAGGAGCCAGCCCGCGTCAGTCGAGTAGCGATGGAAACCGTAGCCGAGCTGGTCGAAGATCCCGCCGAGACGCAGCGCGCGCAGGGTCTCCTCAACCATGACGCGGGCGCGCCCGTCTCCCCCGTGCTTCTCGGAATACCGCAGCAGGAAGAACAGCCACGGCACGGTCGGGAACTTCGGCGCGTTGCCGAAACCGCCCCAACGCGGGTCGTAGAGGCGCACGAGTTCGCCCTGGACCTCGTCGGCGACCTCGCGCCCCGGCAGCGAGGCGGCCGCCGGCCGCACCTGCGTCGCGAGCGCTCTCTCCAGCTCCTGCGCCGTGCGCAGCACCTGCTCGCGCTGGTCACGCCAGAGGCGGCCGAGCAGCGGCGCCAGCTCGAGCATCCCCGGTCGCCCGAACCCCGACTCCTTCGGGAAATAGGTGCCGGCGAAGAAGGGCTTGCCGTCCGGGGTCAGCACCACCGTCAACGGCCAGCCGCCGCTGCCGGTCATGCCCTGGCAGTAGGCCATGAAGAGGTGATCCACGGCCGGAAGCTCCTCGCGGTCGACCTTCACCGCGACGAGGTGCTCGTTCATCAGGCGGGCCACAGCGGCATCCTCGAAGCACTCGCGTTCCATGACATGGCACCAGTGGCACGCGGAATAGCCGATCGAGACGAACAGCGGCACGTCGCGCTCGCGCGCCGCGGCAAAGGCCTCCTCGCCCCAGGGGTACCAGTCGACCGGATTGCGGGCGTGCGAGAGCAGGTACGGGCTCTTCTCGCGGGCGAGGCGGTTCTGCACGGCCATGGCCCGACATGATACCCCAACGCCCCCCGGATTGAACGCCACCCGCCCTGCTACAATCCCGCAATGCCCGAGCGGAGCCGGCACGTGCGCGTCCTGTTCCTCGAGCCGTTCCACGGCGGTTCTCACCGTCTCTTCGCGGAGAGGCTCGCGGCGCAATCGCGCCACCGCGTGGAGACTCTGACCCTGCCGGGCAGCTTCTGGAAGTGGCGGATGCGCGGCGCGCACCTCTCGCTGCTCGAGAAGGTCCGCGCGCGGCTCGGGCAGTTCGACGCGCTGCTGAGCAGCGGCATGCTCAGTCTCGCGGAGCTGGTCGGTGCCCTGCCGCAGCTGGCGCGCATCCCGAAAGTCGTCTATCTCCACGAGAGTCAACTGGCCTACCCGGTCGCCCCCGGCGAAACGAAAGACGTCCACTTCGGCTTCACAAACATTTCGACAGCCCTCGCCGCCGACCGGCTCGTGTTCAACTCGCGCTTCCACCAGGAGGAATTTCTCGGCGGCATCGCCGAATTCCTCAAGCCGATGCCGGACCACCGGCCGGTTGGTCTCGCCGACGGGCTGCGGCCGAAGTGCTCCGTCGTCTACCCGGGAATCGACTGCGCCGAGTTGGAGCGCCACCGGCACGAACCGGATCGCGCCGGGCGGCCGGTCACCATCCTCTGGAACCACCGCTGGGAATTCGACAAGCAACCGGAAATTTTCTTCCAGGCGCTCGCAAAATTGGCTGCCGAGGATTTGGCGTTCCGCGTCCATATCGCCGGCGAGAACTTCCAGGTCCGGCCTAAACCGTTCCTCGAGGCAATAAAGCTGCTCGGCGACAGGATCGCGACCTTCGGACACGTGCCGAGTCGGGAGGACTACATCCGGCTGCTCTGGGACTCGGACATCGTCGTCTCGACCGCGATCCAGGAGTTTTTCGGTATCGCCGTCATGGAAGCCGTGTACTGTGGCGCGCGCCCTCTGCTGCCGGGGCGGCTGGCCTACCCGGAGTTGTATCCCCAGGAGTTCCTTTACGGTGGCGATGCGGAATTGACGGAGCGCCTGCGGGCCCTCGTCGTGCGCGGCACCCCGGTTGTGGATGATCCCTGCGTCTCGCGCGCCGCGCTGAGGCAGCGCTTCGACCTGGGCGGGTGCGTGGCGACGCTGGACGACATGCTCGAGCGCCTCGCTGCGACGGCCCCCCCCGCGGGATGAGGCACGGCTTCCCCGTTCTCAACCGCCGGGCCGGTGTCGCAGTCGCGCAAACGCCCCGGCCGCCTTGCACCATACTCCCAGGGCCACCAGCCAACTCAGGCCCGAGATCCAGCCGCCGATGCGCAGGGAGCGGGGATGGTAATCGAATCGGACCCTGTGCCTCCCGCCCGGGAATCGGACGGCTCGGACCAGGACATTGGCCTGGTAGATGGTCGTGGGCTTCCCGTCGATTTCCGCAAACCACCCCGGATAGAAGCGATCCGACAGCACCAGCCACCCGGGAGCGGGCGCCTCGGCGTCGATGAGCACGCTGCCGGGCGCATAAGAGCTGATAGCGGCCGGCAACAACGCGCCGCCCGTGCTGTCGGCAGCCAGGGGCTCATCGGTGGTGAGAATGACCCGACGGGTCAGATCGGTGGCGGGGAAAAGCTCCATGGCCTTTTTCGTGTCGGGCGCAGCCACCGCCTCCGGCACCCAGTAAGCCCTTGGAAAGGCGCCCGTGAGCCGCCGCAGGCTCAAATCGTCGGGAAGGTCATCCAGCAGCAGTTCGCTCCTGGCCGAGGCAACCGGCCTGCGCTGTGATCTGGAGAGCAGGTAGCCGACGTTGAACACCTCCAGCGTCCTGGCGGTCGGCGTATCGAGAAGCGACAAGCCTTCCTGGGGAACGGACTCGTTGATGCCGAGGAGATTCTCGAATCCTTCCCGGTCCCCCAGGTTGCTTTGCAACGTGTCGCGCTGCCACCGGTACCGCCGCGCGAAATAGGAACCGGTGCCGGGAGCGGCATCGCGGAAACCGAAATCCTCGCGGTGGATGCGATAAGCCCCGAGCGGCGGCCGGCCTCCCGGTGAGATGACCCGGGCAGCCAGAGAGCCGGTCGAGGAACTTTCATCGGCCACGGGCACCCCGCGGAAATTCACCAGAGACCAGTCGACCGCCAGCACGAGCAGCAGGGCCGGCGTCAGGAACCGGGGCGGGAAGGTGCCGAGCGCGACAAGCAGGAGAATGCCGGCGAGGATCGTGTTCAGCGCCAGCAGGTGCAGCCCGCCCTGCAGAATCCCCTGAAGGGCTGCCCGATGGGGTGGGGTTCCGGGATGCAGACCGCCCAGACCCGCCACCACCTCGGAGGAGAAGCCAAGCGCGACCGAGAAAACGACCGCCGTGACGATCACGAGACCCAGCGCCCAAGCCAGAGCGCGGCGTGGTCGCTCCTCCAGCCGGAGCAGCAGATGCTCCATGCCGACTGCGGCCGCCAGGGCGAGAAAAAGCATGAAGTAGGCCAGGTATTTTGAGGGATATCTGAAGATGTCGAAGAAGGGCACCCAGGAGTGCAGGAACTTGAAGACCGGGGTGTGGTGCCCCAGGGACAAGGCGAGAAAGAAGATCGCACCGGCTGCCAAAGCGAGCCGCAGTCCTTTTCTTGCCCTGAAGAATCCGCAGATCGCCAGCGCGAGCACGGCCAGCCCCAGATAGTTCTGGAAGGACCAGGGATGGCGGATGTTCATCGGCGAGGGCTCCACGGCGAAGAACCCCCAGAAGGTGGTCTTCGGGAAGAGGGTGCCGAAGGGATGAGGCCAGAACAGCTCCCACAACCTCGCCGGGTGGAAGGAGAAAAAGGATGCCTGTTCGAAGCCGAGCCCGCCCTTCCTGAAGCTGTTGCCCAGGACCTCCAGTGTCGGCAGGACCTGGATCAGCGACATGCCGAGCGCGGCGAGCAGGGTCGTCCCGGCCTTGAGAGCAGCACGGGCGAATTCCCGGGAGGTCTGCGCGCTCACGAGGATGATCACCAGCGACAGGACGGCGGTGACGGCGGCGCTCTGGGGCTCGCCCGCAAGCACCTGGAGAGACAGAACGGCCCCGCCGAGCAACCCCCAGGCCAGGAAATGCCCCCGCTTCAAGGCGGCCCAGAGGGCGAACGGGGCCAGCGCCGGCCCGAGGAGGTAGGGAAGGCTGACTGACATGTTGACCAGATAGCCGCAACAGGCAAAGACCACGCCGCCGAGCAGGGAGGCCCAAGCGCCAAGACGCAGTTCCCTCAGGAGCAGGTGTACCCCGAGAGCCGCCAGGGGAAAGTGCAGGAGAAGAAAGATCCGGTCGGCGCTGGCGAACGGGAGGACGGCGTACAGCAGATTGAGGGGATAAAAACAGCCGGCAAGGATGTCGGCCGCGAACGGCAGGCCAAGATATTGATGGGGATTCCAGACGGGGAGTTCGCCCCTCCTGAGTGACTGGCCGATCAGGTCCTTGGAGGGGGCGCAGATCAGATAGCTGTCACGGTAGACGGTGAACCTGCCGCTGAAACACGAGAGCGTAATGGCGAAAACGGCGAGGGCGACGAGCTGGACCTGGAATCTTTCGGCAAAGCTCAGCCACCGGCCCGCGCGCGATGGAGCAGCCGGCGAGCCCCCCTTGGCATGGCTGCCCGACCCCATCGACTGGCTCATGGAGACGTGCCGTTATCCGCCGGCGGCACGTGGCCTGGGAACAATTTCACGGCGCTTAGTGTGTGCAATGTCCGGCTATTGCGCAACCCCAAAGCCCGCCACGGGTGAGGAGCCGGTTCCGCGGCGCGGCGGGCATGCGCCCGCCGGCTCCGCGGCTGCCCGAAACGCTACGGGGCAGTCCCCGACGCCGCGTCCTCGCCGTCCTCGCGCTCCGGCGCCCGCGGCGGTGGGACGAGCTCCCTGTAGAGCAGCGGCACAGCAACCAGCGTCAGGGCCGTCGCCCCGACCGCGCCGAACATCATCGAGATCGCCAGGCCCTGAAAGATCGGGTCGAAGAGCATCACCAGCGAGGCAACGACCACTGCCGCCGCCGTCAGGGCGATCGGCCTGAAGCGCACCGCACCCGCCTGCACGAGCGCCTCCGTGAGGTCCCCGGTCTCGCGCTCCTCGGCCTGCGCGAAGTCCACGAGCAGGATCGAGTTGCGCACGACGATCCCGGCGAGCGCGATGAAGCCGATCATCGAGGTCGCGGTGAAGAACGCCCCGAGCGCCCAGTGCCCCGGCAGGATGCCGACCAGCGTCAGCGGGATCGGCGCCATGATCACCAGCGGCACCACGAAGCTGCGGAACCAGGCGACTACGAGGATGTAGATCAGCACGAGCACCGCCGCGAACGCCAAGCCCATGTCGCGGAAGACCTCGTAGGTGATCTGCCACTCGCCGTCCCACTTCATCGCGTACCGGTCGGTACGCTCCGGCATCTGCGCCGAGAACTGCTGCAACTCGTAGCCCTCGGGGATCCGGAGCGCCGCGATTTTCTTCTTCATCGCGAGGATCGCGTAGACCGGGCTCTCGGCGCTGCCGGCCACGTCGCCGACGACGTAGTCCACCGGCTGGAGGTTCTTGTGGTAGATCGTCTTCTCCTCGAGCCCGCGACGCACCTCGACCAGCTCGGCGAGCGGCACCTGCGCGCCCGCCGGGGAGGGCACCGTGACCCCCGCGAGCGAGTCGATCCCGGCGCGGCCGGCGACCGGCAGGCGCAGCAGCAGTTCCACCGGCTCCTTCTCGCGCGGCAGGTGCACCTGCCCGGCCGAGAAGCCGCCGAGCGCCACGGCGAGCGACTGCGAGACCTGCTCCGCGGTGATACCGTTGAGCGCGGCTTTCGTGCGGTCGACCGCGAACGTCACCTTCTGCTGGTCGTCCTCGACGAGCCAGTCGACGTCGACGACACCGGCCGTGCCCTCGAAGATGGCACGGATCTGCCCCGCGATCTCGCGACGGCGAACGGGGTCCGGCCCGTAGACCTCGGCCACGAGCGTCGAGAGCACCGGCGGCCCCGGCGGGATCTCGGCGATCTTGACGCGCGCGCCGTGGCGCCGCCCGATGGCGTCGACGCCCTCGCGGATGCGCTTGGCGATGTCGTGGCTCTGCGCCGCCCGATCACCCTTCGGAACCAGGTTTACCTGCAAGTCCGCCTCGTTGGGCGCCGAGCGCAGGAAGTAATGGCGGACCAGCCCGTTGAAGTTGTAGGGCGATGCCGCGCCGGCGTAGAGCTGCCAGTTCGCGACCTCCGGCACCGTGGCGAGATAGCGCCCGATCTCCGTGCCGACGCGGGTTGTCTGCTGCAACGGCGTCCCCTCCGGCAGATCGATAACCACCTGCAGCTCGCTCTTGTTGTCGAACGGCAGCATCTTGACGGTGACCTTCTTGAGCGGGACCAGCGCCACCGCTCCGCCGAGGAGCAGCACGACGGCGCCGAGGGCGACAAGGCGCTTGCCCCGGCTCTCCAGCAACGGCCGCAGCGCGGCGCCGTACCAGCGCTCCATCCCCTTCTCCTGCTGCTCCTCGTGCCCAGCGCCCTCGCCGACGCGCCGCAGCAGCAGGTACCCGAGCCAGGGGCTGACGATGAAGGCCACCAGCAGCGAGAAGATCATCGCCGCCGACGCGCCGACCGGTATCGGCCGCATGTACGGACCCATCAGGCCGCGCACGAACGCCAGCGGCAGCAGCGCCGCGATGACCGTGAAGGTCGCCAGGATCGTCGGGTTGCCGACCTCGTCAACCGCGAGGATCGCCGCGAGCTTCGAGCGCGAGCCGCCGCCCTTCTTCTTGAAATGACGGTGGATGTTCTCGACGACCACGATCGCGTCGTCGACGAGGATGCCGATCGAGAAGATCAGCGCAAAAAGCGTCACGCGGTTCAAGGTGTAGCCGTAGAGGTAGTTGATCAGCAGGGTCAGCGCCAGCGTCACCGGCACCGCCACCGCCACCACGACCGCCTCGCGCCAGCCCAGGGCGAGCACCACGAGGATGATCACCGAAACCGTGGCGAGCAGCATGTGCTTGAGCAGCTCGTCGGACTTCTCCTGCGCCGTCTCGCCGTAGTTGCGCGTCACGGTCAGCTCGACATCGCGCGGGATGACCGTCCCGCGCAACCCCTCGATGCGGCGCAGCGCCGCCGTGGCCACCGTGCTCGCGTTCGTACCGGCCTTCTTCGCGATGGCGATCGTGACCGCCGGGTACTCGCGGGAGCCTCTGGTGCCCGCGGCGACGCCTTCGGCCCCCGGCCCGAGGCCCATCAGCACGTAGGAAGCCGGCTCGGCGGGGCCGTCCTCGATCTTCGCCACGTCCCGCAGGTAGACCGGCCGCCCCTGGAAGACGCCGGCGACAACGCCCCCGACTTCATCGGCGCTGCGTAAAAAGCCTCCGGTCTCGACCAGGGCCTCGCTGCCACCCTCGTTCACGCGGCCGGAGGGGAGAAGCACGTTCGCTGCGCGCAGCGCGCCGAGCACCTGCAGCGCCGAGAGACCGCTGCCCCGCAGACGCGCCGCGTCGATCACGACGCGCACCTGGCGGCGCTCGCCGCCGATGATCGTCGTCTCCGAGACCTCGTCGATGCTGTTGACCTCCTCGACGGCCTCGACCGCCACGCGGCGCAGTTCGTACGCCGTGAGTCGCTCCGACCAGAGCGTGACGGCGAGGGTCGGGACATCATCGATCGAGCGCGGCTTCACCAGCGGCTGCATCACGCCCGCCGGGATGATGTCGGCGTTCGCCATCAGCTTGTTGTAGAGTTTGACGATGCTCTTCTCGCTGTCTTCGCCGACGCGGTAGCGCACGATCGCCAGCGCCATCCCGGGGCGGGTGATCGAGTAGACGTACTCCACGCCGTCGATCTCCCAGAGCTTGCGCTCCATCGGCTTGGTCACCCGCTCCTCGACCTCGCGGGCCGTGGCGCCGGGATAGGCAACGAAGATGTCCATCATCGGCACGACGATCTGCGGCTCCTCCTCGCGGGAGGTGATCGCGATGGCCAACACCCCGAGCAGCAAGGATGCGAGGACGAGGATCGGCGTGAGCTTCGAGGTGAGAAAGGCGCGGGCAATACGCCCCGAGAACCCGACGGTCTCCTTCATGGCCGCATCCCCCTACTGCCCGCTCGCCACGCGGGCCCCGTCGCGGGCAAGCCCGACACCGCCGACAACGATGCGCTCGCCGGGCGATAGACCCGAGAGGATCTCGCGGCGGCCCGGCGCCGTCTCGCGGCCCGGCTGCACGATCCTGTAGGCCAGACGATCGCCGGCTTCGAGCACGAAGACGCCGTCGAGCTGGCCGCGACGCACGAAGGCCGTTTCGGGAACCGTCACCGCGTCACGTGTGCCGAGCGCGAGGCGCACCCGCGCGTATTGCCCCGAGCGCAGGCCCGGGCTCGCCGGCAGGTCGGCTTTCACGAGGAAGGTCCGCGACACCGGATCGCCCGCGGCGACGACATCGGTCACCGGCACCGTCCCGGCGAATCTCGCCGCCTCGACGCCCACCGCCAGCGGCGTCCCCAGAACGACGGTGCCGGAGAGCGAGCTGTCCACCGGCAGCTCGAGGCGCAAACGCCCTTCCTGCTCGATAACGAACAGCGGTGCTCCCGGGGTGGCCATCGAGCCGGCGTCGATCTGCCTGGCGATCACCCGCCCGGCAGACGGCGCGTTGACCTCGGCGAAAGCCAGCCAGGTGCGCGCCTCATCGACGGCGCTGACGGCCTGCGCAACCGCGCTTTCGGCCTGCGCAACCGCGGCCTGTGCCACGGCCTCCTGCGCCGCTACCTGCTCGTACTCCTGACGCGACACCGCCTTGCCATCGAGAAGCGCCTTGAACCGGGTGTGCGTCGCTGCGGCAAGATCCCGCTGCGCCTGTGCCTGCTTCAGACCGGCCTCCGCCTGCCGCTGCCCGCTCTCGGCCTGGCGCACCTTGGCCTGAAACTCGCGGTCGTCGAGCCGCGCGAGCAGCTGCCCCTTTCTCACCTGGTCTCCCGCCGCCACCGGCACGGCGATCGCCTGGGCCATGATCTTCGCGGAAACCTGGCTCACCACCGCCGCCTGCACGCTGCCGGCCAGCTCGCGCTCGAGCGGAGCGGACTCGGTCGCCACCGCGGCAATCTGCAGGCCCGTCACCACGGCCGGCTCGGCTTGCGGCGTCTTCGTGGCGTGGTCCGCCTTCCGGTCACCGCAGCCGATGATGAGCGCGAGAACCGCCGCGCCCGCAAGACCGCCCCCCGCGAACTTTTTATTCATCGTTCTCCCTCTCCCTGCGCCAGAGACGCGCATCTGATGTTTCATCACTTCACCCGCGGTTCGAACGCAACAGGATCGCCCTGCACGGCGGACGCCCGAAACACGCTGGCTTCGCCTGCCGTGAGCACCCCGGCGCGGAACCGCAACTCGCCGAGAGCCGAAGCCACGCCGGCATGTGCCCTGGCGGCGTCGGCGCGCGCCCGGTTGAGCGCGCTCTGTGCATCGAGCAGCGTCACCATCGGCGCCAGTCCGTTCTCGTAGCGCACGCGCACCAGGCGCACGCCCTCCGCCGCCGCGGCCAGCGCGCGGTCGGCGATCGCTATCCCCGCCTGCGCCTCCTGCCAGCGCAACCACGCCTCACGCACGCCGTACCGGGCCTCCTTCGTCAGCGCGGCAAGATAGCTTTCAGCCTGGCGGGCGCCCGCGTCGGCCTGCGCCTCGGCAGCCGTGCTGCGTTTACCGTCGAAGAGACGCCAGGTCACCCCGATGCCGAGCGAGTAGCTGGTCCCCGAAGTACCCAGGGGCGCGTCCGGATCGTTGGCCTGCAGCGATCCGGTGAAACCCACTTCGGGGAGCCGGGCCGCCCCAGCCAACCGTGCGGCGCGGCGCGCGTTCGCCACCCTGGCCGCCAACGCACGCAGGTCGGCACGGCGATCGACTCCGGCGAGCAAGGACTCGAGACTGGGCTCGACCTGGGTGGATTCACCTTCCGCCGGGGCCAGCGCTTCCTCGCGACCAACCGCCAGCCCAAGCCCGCGGCGGGCGATTTCGAGGTCATTCTCGACACTCAGCCGCATCCGGCGCGACTCCGCGAGCGCAACTTCGGCGCGCAGCCGGTCCGAGGCAAGCCCGGTGCCGACGCTCTCGGCAACGCCGGCCAGTCTCAGGTGCTCGGCCGCGTCTTTTTCGGCCCGAATCGCGGTCTCGAGGTACGCCTCGGCCGCGTGCGATCCGAGCCAGGCCTGCAGCACCCGATGCGCGACCTCCTCGCGGCGCCGGTCCCGGTCAAGGCCGACCGCACCGGCCTCCGCCCGCGCCATCGCCACGCCAAGGGCGGCGCGGCGCGAGTAGACTGGCTGCGTGAGCGTCAGACTCGTTTGAAAGTCCACGATCGCATCCGGGGAGTTGAAGGTTCCCGGCGCACCCTGCAGATCGGATGGGGTGAAGTTGCCCTGGTTGATTTTCATCGAGAAATCGTAGGCGGGGTTGTCCGTCGCGAGAAACCGTTCCTCGAACGTGACCGCTGGCAGCAAGTTCCCGCGCGCAGCGGCGACGGCGCCCGCCGCGGCATCGACGCGCGCGTCCTCCGCGCGTAACAGATCGCTCTTGACCATGGCTTCGGTCGTGGCCTCGGCAAGCGTCAACCGTTCCAGGGCGAAGGACGGCGCCGCGGACACCAGCGCCGCAGCCAGCAGGACCGACGGGGAAACGGCGGTTAGGCGTGCCTTCGTGATCACGGTGCCCTCCTCTTCGAGCGGAAGTTTGCGAGAGTTCTCTTGTCGCAGGTGCCGTTGTCCCCGCGGAACGCGACACACTCGTCAAGGCGGGCGCGATCCGCGGCGATGATCGGCTCGCCCGCAATCGCGGCCGCCGCGTGCTGCAGCAACCGGTGCTTGCCGCCGCGGCGCGCCTCCTTTGAAAGGCTGTAGCGCATCCGGCGGCCTTCCCGACGCGAGGTCACGAGCCCGGCCGCGCGCAGGACGCCCAGGTGGCTCGATGCGAGCGGCTGCGATATGCCGAGCGAACCGAGGATCTCGAGGACGCAGAGCTCCCGTTCACGCAGGAGCATCAAGATGCGCAGACGGGTCTCGTCCCCAAGCGCGCGCAGGCACTTCACCAAGGTAACCATTACGGCATCGCCCTCCCCGTTGTCATATAAACGCATAAGCATTTGTTTATATGATGCGGGCGGCTTCCTGCCGTTTCACCCCGGGACGAGGCGCCGAGGCCCCGCGCACCGCCGTTTGCCGCTATGGGCCGTGGGCCGGTTTTTCAGCAGCGGTCACGGAGAAGGGCGGGGGCGGACGCCGATCACGTTGGGTATCGGCCAGGCCGGGCGACCCGGGTCCGGGAAAGTCCCCTCATGTCCACCGACAAGCTCGATGCTCTGCCCCGCTGCCGAGACGAAAAGCTGCGCCTGCGAGCCGCCCTCGAGATGCTGGGCCGCGACAAGACCGAGGGGCAAGGCCAGAACCGCGTCGATGAGCTGATCGAGCGGCAGCGGCGCCGCGCAGAGGATGAACAGGGCCCGGCCCTCGCGGTCCTCGCCGAGCGCCGCCTCGCTCCAGCGGCGCTCAAGCGGCGACCAGCGATTCTCCCCGGGGCGCTTGACCAGCCGCAGGTTCTGGACGACGCGGCGATAGCGCGGCAGCACCGACGCCAGAGGGTCGTCGTCGAGATCAAAGACCCGAAACGGCGGGTCCTTCGGGTCGACGGGCCCGAACGCTGCCGCGGAGAGATAGCCGTTTCTCCCGCGGCTCAGGACGCGGCCATCGACGATCATGTACCCCGTGTGGGTCCGGTAGTCCGCCTGGTACATCCCGGCGTTGATTGCGGCGACCAGCCCCTCGCGGCGAGACCACTCGCGCGCGGTGTAGCCCACGGACTCCCCGCTCGGGAGCCCGTGGATCGTCAGTTCCCAGCGCCGCGGGTCGATGCGCAGGACGTGCACCTGTGCACCAGGGAACCCTGGGCCGTCCAGGGTGAACCGGCCCAGGTCGAGGCCGGCGGCAAGAGCCGTCCACGGGTTGCCCGCGGCACCCGGAACGGGCGCCGCAAGCAGCAGGCTGGCGGCAAGAGCCATCGCTGCCGCCGCCGTCCGCATGGTGTTCATTGCCGCAATCCTACCATGGCGCTTCGCGAACGCCCCGCAGCCATGCGCAGGCGTTGACACCCGGCGACGGTTCGCGCTATGAATTCCAAGACATGCCGGGCCTTGCGGGGGAGAAAGCTCTGGGAGGCAGCGCGAGTGGCAGCGGCGCACCGCTGGCCGACCCGGAACCTTCGCCGCAGCCATCGAGTCCTCGCGCCGCAAAAAGGAGACATGACCATGGAACTGCGATCCCCCTCGTTTGTCCATCAGGACGCGATCCCGAAGGCGTTCACCTGCGACAGCGAAAACCACTCGCCGCCCCTGACGTGGACGGACATCCCCGCTGGCACGAAAAGCCTCGCCGTGATCGTCGACGACCCCGATGCACCCGACCCGAAGGCCCCGAAGCGGGTTTATGTCCACTGGGTCCTCTACAACATCCCGCCCACAGCCGAAGGCCTCGCCGAGGCGCTCAGCCCGGCGAATCTCCCCGCGGGCACGCTCGAGGGGCTCAACGACTGGGGCCGCACCGGCTACGGCGGCCCCTGCCCACCGATCGGTCGGCACCGCTACTTCCACAAGCTCTACGCGCTCGACAGGGTGCTTCGAGACTTGGGCAGGCCGACGAAGGCGCAGCTCCTCGCGGCGATGGCGGGCCATGTCCTCGCCGAAGCCCAGTTGGTGGGGACGTACCAGCGCCCGCGCTGAGGGCGGGCGGCCCTGTTCAGCGGGCCGCCAGCCGGTGTGTGGCGGCCACCCCGGGGTGCACCACGCTCCCCCCGACCGTGCTCAGCCCTTTCGCGAGCCCGGGATCGGCCGCAAGCGCGGCATCGACACCACGGGCAAGACAAAGCGCATAGGGAAGCGTGGCATTCGTCAGCGCATAGGTGGAAGTGCGCGGCACGAGCGCGGGCATGTTCGTTACGCCGTAGTGGGTCACCCCGTGGCGGACATAGATCGGGTCGGCATGCGTCGTCGGCCGGATCGTCGCCACGCAGCCGCCCTGATCGATCGCCACGTCGACGATCACGGAGCCGGGCCGCATCCGTCGCACCGTCTCCTCTGAAACGAGCATCGGGGCGCGCGCTCCCGCGACGAGCACTGCGCCGACGAGCAGATCCGAGGCGACCGCCGCCTCCTCGATGGTGGCGCGGTTGGACATCAGCGACTCGACCGTGCCCTGGAAGTGCTCGTCGATCACGGCAAGACGTCTGAGGTCGACGTCGATCAGCTTCACCTCGGCACCCATGCCCACCGCGACACGCGCGGCGTTCACCCCCACCGAACCGCCGCCGATCACCGTCACGCGGCCGTGGCGAACACCCGGGACGCCGCCGAGGAGAATACCCGGCCCGCCGCGATCCTTCTGCAGCAGCGTCGCGCCGATCTGTGTCGCCAGCCTGCCGGCGACCTCGCTCATCGGTGCCAGCAGCGGGAGCGAGCCGTCCGATGCCTCGACGGTCTCGTAGGCGATCGCCGTGACCCCCCTTTCAGCCAGCGTCATGGTCAATTCGCGCGTCGTCGCAAGGTGCAAATACGTGAACAGGACGAGCCCGGGCCGCAGCAGGGCGTACTCGGCGGCGACCGGCTCCTTGACCTTCACGACCATGTCGACCTCGCCCCATGCGGCGACGGCGTCGGCGACGATTCCGGCCCCTGCCGCGCGGTAGGCCTCGTCGGGGATGCCGCTCCCCTCCCCTGCGCCAGCCTGCACGATGACTCGGTTACCCGCGTCGACAAGCGCCTGCGCGCCCGCCGGCACGATGCCGACACGGTTCTCGCCGATCTTCACTTCCTTCGGGACACCGATGATCATGGCCACCCCATCTTAAGCCAGGCGGGTCTCGTCCGCCAGAGACGCCAGGTGTTTGAAAAAGGCTCATCTCTTGCGACAAAGAGCTGCCTGTCACACCGATAGCCGATATAATCGGCGGGGAAACGCCAGGCACCACGAAAGGCTGATGACGACCGAACCTGATTCACTCTGGGCGCTGCTGGAGCGAAACGCTGCGGCTCGCGGCGGTCGAGGTCTCGCTTGCACCCGGCCGGGCGGCGCGGCTGCTGGGGGTGCGCGGCGGCAACGAAGCCGCGCCTCTGCGGGGATTTGACGGAACCTTCACCTGTCCATACAATTCAGTAGGATACTTCAACGGCTGCCTTCTATTGGCGTCATGATCGGCTGAGGGAGGAACGTGAGCGAACGGACTGCACCACCCGAAGTGCGGCGCGAGGTGCAGGAGCTCTCCCTGCTCTTCGAGATCAGCCAGGTGCTGGATCGGAGCCTTGATCTGCGCGAGAGCGTTCACCCCGTCCTCAAGGCGATGGCCGATCACATGGGCATGCTCCGCGGCAGCCTGACGCTGCTCAACCGCGACACCGGCGAGATCTCGATCGAGGCCGCCTACGGCCTCTCCCCCAGCCAGAAGGAGCGCGGACGCTACCGGCTGGGCGAGGGCGTCACCGGCAAGGTCGTGCAGACCGGCCAGCCGGCGGTCGTCCCGCGCATCTCGCAGGAGCCGCTCTTTCTGGACCGCACCGGCGCCCGCAAGGGGCTGAAGAAGGGGGACATCTCCTTCATCTGCGTGCCGATCAAGCTCGGCAACGAAGTCATCGGCGCCCTCTCGATCGACCGGCTCTTTGCCGAGGATGTCTCCCTGACCGAGGACGTGCGGCTGCTGACCATCGTCGCCTCGATGATCGCCCAGGCCGTCCGGCTGCGCCAGGCCGCCCAGGAGGAGCGCCAGCGTCTCGTCGAAGAAAACCAGCGGCTGCACGAGGAGCTGCAGGACCGCTTCCGGCCTTCGAACATCGTCGGCAACTCCAAGCCGATGCAGGCGGTCTACGACCTGATCGCCCAGGTCTCGAAGAGCGACGCCACGGCGCTGATCCGCGGCGAAAGCGGCGTCGGCAAGGAGCTGGTCGCGGCGGCGATCCATTACAACAGCCGCCGCTCCGCCCTGCCTTTCGTCAAGGTCAACCTCGCGGCGCTCCCGGAGACGATCATCGAAAGCGAGCTGTTCGGGCACGAGAAGGGCGCGTTCACCGGCGCGCTCGCGCAGCGCAAGGGGCGCTTCGAGCTGGCCCATACCGGCACGATCTTCCTCGACGAGATCGGCGACCTCTCGCCGACCACGCAGGTCAAGCTGCTGCGCGTGATCCAGGAGCGGGAGTTCGAGCGCGTGGGCGGCAACCAGAGCATCCGCGTCGACGTGCGCATCATCGCGGCGACCAACCGCGACCTCGAGGCGCTCTCCGTCGACGGGCGGTTCCGCCAGGACCTCTACTACCGCCTCAACGTCTTCCCGATCCACGTCCCGGCGCTGCGCGAGCGCAAGGCCGACATCCTGCTGCTCGCGGACCACTTCATCGAGAAGTACGCCAAGGCCACGCACAAACCGGTGCGGCGCATCGCCACCCCGGCGATCGACCTGCTGATGAGCTACCACTGGCCGGGCAACGTGCGCGAGCTGGAGAACTGCATCGAGCGCGCCGTGCTGCTGGCCGACGGCGAGGTAATCCACGCGCACCACCTGCCGCCGTCGCTGCAGTCCGCCGAGTCCACGGGCACCGTCCACCCTGGCACCCTCCAGGAGACCCTCGACGCCCTGGAGCGCGACCTGATCGTCGACGCGCTGAAGACCTCGCGCGGCAACAAGGCCAAGGCGGCGCGGGCGCTCGGCACCACGGAGCGCCTCATCGGCCTGCGCATCGCACGACTCGGCGTCGACTGGCGCCGCTTCCGCCCCGGCCGCAGATAACGGCCCATCTGCGGCGTTGAACTCCTCCCGTCTCCCTGCGGCGGGCGCCAGCCCGCCTCAGTCACCGGATCGTCGTCCGCCTTGCATCTGGACCCTTCTCTGCGGCCGGGCGTAATTGAGCAACCCCATCTTCTCAATGAGAACAGTCCTGATCAGGTATTGTTGTATGCTTGTAACATGATTCTGCTGATCGCTCACGATCCGCTGTTCCCGGCCGGGGCTCTGCGCACCCTGCTCGTGAGGCGCTCCCTGGCCCACCGCACGCTGCGGCTGCACCTGGGTGACCCTTTCCCGAACGATGTCCGGCGCTTCAAGGCCATCGTGTCCCTCGGCGGGGCGATGAGCGCCGGGGAGGAGCGACAGTTCCCCTTCCTGCGTGACGAGGCCTCATTTCTCAGAAGCGCGGTCGTCGCCGGCGTTCCCGTGCTCGGCATCAGCCTCGGTGCCCGCATCCTCGCGCGATCGCTCGGCGGCTCGGTGCAGGCCGCCCCGGTCGCCGAGCAGGGCTGGTCCAGCGTGCAGCTCACGCCGGCCGGCCGGCGCGACACGCTCTTCTCCGGCCTCGCTTCGCCGTTGCGTGTTTTCCACTGGCACCAGGAGGCTTTCTCGCTGCCGCCGGGGGCGGAGCTGCTGGCGACCACCGACGCCTGCCGCAACCAGGCCTTCCGCTTCGCGATGTCCTGGGGCGTGCAATTCCATCCCGAGATCGACGCCGCGATGATCGAAACGTGGTCGATCGGCACCGCGGATTTCGTCGAGCTGCGCCGGGTTCAGCCGGTGCGTCTCCCGTGGTGGCGCCGCCGCGCCCCCATCCTGTTCGGCAATTTTCTGCGCATGGCCGCGTGCGTCGGCCGATCCACCTGACTGCCCGCGTGACGCGGCCCGGGCGGGCCGCAGAAACGACGGGGAACCCACGCCGAGGAGGCAGCGATGGAATTCTTCGAGGCATTGTCGACACGCCGCAGCATCCGCCGGTATCAGGAACGCCCGGTCGAGGAGGGAAAGCTCCACGCGGTCCTCGAAGCCGTCCGCGCTTCTCCTTCGTGGGCGAACCAGCAGTGCTGGCGCATCGTCGTGGTCAAGGACGCCGACACGAGGCAGGGGATCAGCGAACTTACCTATCTCGAATCCTTCTTCGCGCCGAAGGGCTACAAGGCCAATCCGGCGATGAAGGCTCTCGCGCAGGCACCGGTCGTGATCGTGCTCTGTGCCGACCCGGCCCAGTCGGGGGCCATCCGCGGGCAGGACTATTATCTCGCGGACGCCGGGATCGCCGCCCAGAGCCTGATGCTCGCTGCGCGCGCCCAGGGGCTTGGGACGGTCTTCGTGGGCATCTTCCAGGAGGAGCCGCTGCGCGATCTGCTCGGCATTCCGGAGAATATCCGCGTCGTCGGCCTCCTCCCGCTCGGCTACCCGGCCGAGGAGAAGAAGGAAGGGCCGAAACGCAAGCCGCTCGAGGAGATCTGCTTCTTCGAGAGGTGGCAGGGCGCCACCGACAAACGCTGAAAGCTGCCTGACGATCAGTTCGTCACCGTGCTGGCTCCCCACTCTCGCCCTGCATGGGTGCTGACTGGCTGTCGACGGCGAGAAAAACCTCACGGGATATCTGCCTGATGACTGCGGCCAGCCTGTCGGTATCGCCTCCCTCGGTCATCACGCAGAGGAAATAGGGCCGCCCCGGACGGTAGACGATACCGCAGTCGTGCAGCTGTGCCGTCTGCGTGCGCCCCGGGATCGTGTAGATACCGAACTTGTGGGCGACGGTTGTCCCGGGCGGGACACCCGCCTCGAGGCCGGCGCGGAAGGTGCTTTGGGCGAAGTATCCCAACGCCCGCTCAGAAAGCATGCGGTCCAGGTAGCTCGCGTTGTAGAGAACGCGGAAAAGGTGCCCATAGCCGCGCGGCGAGATCGACCGCGACCCCGGCTGGTCCGTCGGGGGCTGGGGCAAGTCGAGCTCACGGTAGACCCTGGCAATGTACTCGGGTTTGACGATCAGGTTGAGCACCCCGACGGCGGCGTTGTCGGAATAGACGGCGGCCCGCCGGAGCAATTCATCCACCGCGTAGGACTGCCCTCGAACCAGCCGCTGCTCCGGCCGGTACTGGCCGGGCGAACCCTCATCCGGGTAGCCCGCGAATCGCACCGTCCTCGCCAGGAATCCGGGGGATCCCTCCGCCTGAAGCAATGCGGCCACGATCGACGGGACCTTCAGGAGGCTGGCCCCGGTGAAGCGCTCCTCTTCGCGGATACCGAACCAGGGGCCATTGTCCAGGTCGCGGAAGTAGAGGGAGATCCGCTCCGCGGCGCGCTCGGCGATCAGGCGATCGACGAGCGTCTCGATCTCCCGCTTGAAAGGCCGCAGCTCCCGGCCGCGCGGGTACCCCGCCATCTCGCAGTCGAGAAGCGGGTTGGTGAGGCCACCCGAACCACCGCGGATCTCATAGCTCTGCTGCCCCGGGACATCCGGCTGCCGCCGCTCCAGGACATCCGGCTGACGCAGACCGCGCAGCAGGTACCCGGCTCCCATCGAGCCGAGCGTCAGGAAGACAAGCAGCAGCGCGCGGACGCTGCGCTGGGATCGGATCGGCGGCGGGCTCCCCTCCTGATTCCCCACCGCACCGGCTTGTTCTTCCATCTAACAAGTATGCCACCATTCCTCACCCGTCTCATCGGGAGCTACCCGGCGGATTCCGTTGCGCTCGGACGGGCCGATCAGTTTGCGAGCCTACAAATACGACATTTTCGATAATAACGACACAACATAGCAACCATTCGGTAGTATTAAATTATTCGTATTACATCGCCGAACTATTGATCTAATCTCTCTTTTCACTGCAACACCATGCAGTTACACGACAGGACCCTTTGTGAATGTCCTTGCTGGCACACGCTTTGCTAATTCACCCATCAACGAATAATCGCAACCAAGGAGGGAGCAGCAGATGGAAACGACGGTCGGCAAGCCGCGCAGCAGTATCTTCCCCCTGATCTTCTTTCTCGTCTTCCTCGGGATCACCGCCATCGCCACGGTGGTCGCCGCGGCGGACGAGCCCCCTCAGGTCGACACCGGCGACACGGCCTGGGTGCTCATGGCATCCGCGCTCGTTCTGATGATGACCCCCGCGCTGGCGTTCTTCTACGGCGGCCTCGTGCGCCGCAAGAACGTCCTCTCGGTGCTGATGCAGTGTTTCCTGATCATGTGCCTGATCTCGATCCAGTGGGTGCTGTTCGGCTATACCCTCTCGTTCGGCCCGGACGTGAACGGGATCATCGGGGGCTTCGACTGGTTCGGTCTCAAGGGCGTCGGCCTTGAGCCGTTCGCCGGTTACGCGGCGACCATCCCGCACCAGGCCTTCATGATCTTCCAGATGATGTTCGCGATCATCACCCCGGCGCTGATCATCGGCGCGTTCGCCGAGCGCATGAAGTTTGCGGCTTTCGCGATCTTCACGCTGCTCTGGGCGACGCTGGTCTACGACCCGGTCTGCCACTGGGTCTGGGGCATCGGCGGGTTCATGCGCAGCTGGGGGGCGCTCGACTTCGCCGGCGGCACGGTCGTGCACATCAACGCGGGCATGGCTGCGCTCGTCGCGGCGCTCGTGCTCGGCAAGCGCATCGGCTACCCGGACAACGTCGCGCCGCCGCACAACCTGCCCTTCGCGGTGCTCGGCGCCGGCCTGCTCTGGTTCGGCTGGTTCGGCTTCAACGCCGGCAGCGCGCTCGGCGCCGGCAGCCTGGCGACCAGCGCCTTCGTCGCGACGCACGTGGCGAGCGCAGCCGCGGGCCTGACTTGGTCGCTGATTGAATGGATGCGCCACGGGCGGCCGACCGTCCTGGGGATCATCACCGGCGCGGTGGCGGGACTCGTCGCCATCACCCCGGCCTCGGGGTTCGTCAACCCGATCGGCGCGATCTGGATCGGCATCGGTGCATCGGTGCTCTGCTACCTCTCGGCCGTGATCCTGAAGGCCAAGCTCGGCTACGACGACACGCTGGACGCCTTCGGGGTGCACGGCATCGGCGGTATCTGGGGTGCGATCGCCACCGGGCTGTTCGCGACCAAGTCAGTGAACGCCGCGGGCGCTGACGGGCTCTTCTACGGCAACCCGGCGCAGCTGATGATCCAGGTCAAGGCGACGCTCGTCACGGTGGTCTGGTCGTTCGTGCTGAGCTTCGTGCTGCTCAAGGCCGTCAATGCGGTCATGGGCGCGCGGGCGGACGAGCACGAGGAGCGTGTTGGGTTGGATCTCGCCGGCCACCGCGAATCCGCATACACAGTCCTCGACTGAAGGTCGGTGTAAAGAAATACACTGCCATGGGAAACGTACTGGGCGGAGGGGTGGAGCGGAGGCGTGGTCTCCAGCGGCGGACCGCAGGGAGCACGATGGAGGTCCGCAGCGACAGGCCCCCGCAGCCCGAACGCGCACGGCTGGTTCATCAAGGTCGGCTGACATCGCGCGCATTGATCGGCCAACAAATCACGCGGAGGGAAGAGCCATGAAATACGTCATCGCGATCATCCAGCCGGACCGGGTGCAGGATGTCCTCGCCAGGCTCGAGGAGAAGGAGATCCACCTCGTCACCGTCTCCCAGGTGCTCGGGCGCGGACGCCAGAAGGGCATCGCCGAGGTCTACCGCAGCCACAAGGAGCCCGGCAACCTGCTCAAGAAGGTGAAGCTCGAGATCGCCGTCAACGAGCAGTTCGTGCCGGCGACCATCGAGGCCATCACCTCGGGCGCGCGCACGGGTCAGATCGGCGACGGCAAGATCTTCGTGCTCAGCCTCGACGAGGTCGTGCGCATCCGCACCGGCGAGACGGGGGGGGCGGCGATCGGGTAGTCGCCGGCCTTCGGCAGGACCATCATCCCGGGAGGCGCACGGACCGTGCGTCCCCCGGACTGTTCCGCGCCCGGCGCGGCGGGAGGGGCACACGGCATGCCGCACGACAGGATTCGGGAGGTGACGGCGCTGTACGAAATCGCGCGCCTCACCGCGGCCACGCTCGATCTTGACGCGACCATCGGCGCCATCCTCGGGGCGCTCGCCGAGCATCTCGAGATGGCGCGCGGCACGCTCACCCTTCTCGATCCGCAGACCGGGCATCTCGCCGTCCGGGCCTCGCACGGCCTGAGCAAGAACGAGATGAAACGCGGCCTCTACAAGGTCGGCGAGGGGATCACCGGTCGGGTCTTCGCCTCTGGAGCCCCGTTCGTCGTACCCGACATCGGCAAGGAGCCTCTGTTTCTCAACCGCACCGGTTCGCGCCGCGACTTGGCGAAGGAGAACATTTCCTTCATCGGCGTGCCGGTCGGCGTGCGCGGCAAGACCATCGGCGTGCTCACCGTGGACAAGCTCTTCGCGCCCGATGTCGACTTCGCGGAGGACATCCGGCTGCTCAAGACCGTCGCCTCCATCGTCGGGCAGGCCGTGAAG
>CAZEOK010000002.1:381-76350 GCA_964513745.1 uncultured bacterium | reverse complement strand
GAGGTCGAGATTGCACTGGTCGGCAAGTACATCGCGCTCAAGGAAGCGTACAAGGGCCTCGCCGAAGCCTTCGTTCACGGTGGCGTGGCCAACGAGACCCGGGTCAAGCTGCGCTGGGTCGACGCCGAAACCGTCGAGAAGGAGGGAGCCGAGCGCCACCTCGACGGAGTCAACGGGTTGATGGTGCCCGGCGGCTTCGGGATTCGCGGCATCGAGGGCAAGATCGCGGCCATCCGCTTTGCCCGCGAGCGAGCGCTGCCGTTTTTCGGCATCTGCCTCGGCATGCAGTGCGCGGTCATCGAGTATGCGCGCAACGTCCTGGGGCTCTTCGGCGCCAACAGTTCCGAGTTCGACCCGAAGACCCCGCACCCGGTCATCGACCTGCTTCCCGAGCAGCACGGCGTCCTCGACAAGGGCGGGACGATGCGTCTCGGCGCCTACCCCTGCACGCTGCAGGAAGGCACTCTTGCCGCCAGGGCCTATGGACAAGTCGAGATTCAGGAGCGACACCGCCATCGATTCGAGTTCAACAACGCCTACCGCAGTCAGTTCCTCGAAGCCGGCCTCCTCTGCTCGGGGATCTACCCGGGGCGGACCCTCGTCGAGATCATCGAGTTGCCGAACCACCCCTGGTTTCTCGGCTGCCAGTTCCACCCGGAGTTCAAGTCGCGCCCCTGGGCTGCCCACCCGCTCTTCCGGGAATTCGTGAACGCCGCCCGGGAGCACCGCGAGAAGTCGCCGCCGCCCGCCGGTCATGCCGTCCAGACGCACCGGCCCTGAGCGGACGGGACGCCGTCCGAGTGCCGCGTCACCGGTTCGCGCCGGCGCAGTCGAGATCGGTCCGGCCAGAGCGCTCGCCCTCATAGCGGGGCCGTGCGTGATCGAGGGGCGGGCTTTCGCTCTCAACCTCGCCGCCGAACTGCAGGAACTGGCCCACCGGCTCGGCGCGCCGTTGATCTTCAAGGCTTCGTACGACAAAGCCAACCGGACGGCCGGCGGTTCGTTCCGCGGCCTCGGCTTGCGGAAGGGGCTGGAGATTCTCGCGCTGGTCAAGGAGCGCACCGGACTCCCGGTGATGACCGATGTCCACTCGGTCGAGGAGGTCGGGCTGGTTGCCGCAGTCGCCGACATTCTGCAGATCCCGGCTTTCCTCTGCCGGCAGACCGACCTGGTGTACGCTGCCGCCGCGAGCGGCCGCGTCGTGAACATCAAGAAGGGGCAGTTCCTCGCGCCGCAGGACGTGCGCTACATCGTCGAGAAGGCCGAGGCCGGCGGCGCCCGGCGCGTCCTGGTCACGGAGCGGGGGACGACGTTCGGCTACCACCGTCTCGTCGTCGATTTCCAATCCCTGCCGGTGATGCGCGCCCTCGGCGTGCCAGTCCTGTTCGACGCCACGCACAGCGTGCAACTGCCGGGCGGCGCAAACGGGCGCTCAGGCGGCAACCGCGCGATGGTCCCCTATCTGGCCAGGGCCGCCGCCGCCGTCGGGTGCGACGGCATCTTTTTCGAGGTGCACCCGGAGCCGAGCAAGGCCCGCAGCGACGGCCCGAACAGCATCACCCCGCGCGCGCTCGCGCGGCTCTGGCCGCAGCTGGTCGAACTCGACCGGATCGGACGGGGAGGGGTAGCGTGACGACGAGCGATGCCCGTGTCCTCGCGCGGGCCCGCCGGACGCTCGAAATGGAGGCGGACGCCATCCGGCGCCTTGCACCGCGACTGGGTCGGGACTTCCTGGCGGCGGTGCGGCTGCTCTCCGAGTGCCGCGGCAAGGCCGTGCTCACCGGGGTGGGAAAATCCGGCCTGATTGCCAAGAAGATCGCCTCGACGCTCGCCAGCACCGGGACCACGGCGGTGTTTCTCCATGCCGCGGAGGGGGCGCACGGGGACCTGGGCGTCGTCACCCCGGGGGACGTCGTTCTCGCGGTGTCATCGAGCGGGGAGACCGAGGAAGTCCTGCGTCTGCTGCCGACGCTGCGTCGGATGGGGACAGCGGTAATTTCCCTGACGAGCGTGCGCGACTCGCGGCTGGCGACGGCGAGCTCCGTCGTCCTCCTCACGGGGCGTGCCCAGGAAGCCTGCCCGCTCGGTCTGGCTCCGACGACGAGTTCGACCGCGGCCCTGGCCCTCGGTGACGCGTTGGCGATGGCTTTGCTCGAGCACCGGGGTTTTGGCGAGGAGGACTTCGCGCGCCTGCACCCGGGTGGTAAGCTCGGTGCCCGTTGGTTGCGCGTGACCGATCTCATGCACCGTGGCGCCGACCTGCCGCTGGTGCGCGAGAAGACGCCGCTTCTACGCGCCATCTATGTCATGAGCTCCCGAAAACTCGGCATCGCCGCCGTGGTGGACGCCCGCCGTCGTCTCTCAGGGATCGTCACCGACGGTGACCTGCGGCGCATGATAGAGCGCGGGGTCGATTTTTCCGGGTCGTCGGTGGGGGAGGTCATGACCCGCACCCCGGTCACCGTCGGCGAGCAGGAGTACGGGGTGCAGGCACTGCGCCTGATGGAGTCCCGGTCGATCACGTCCCTGGCCGTCATCGACGCAGCCGGGCGCCTGCGGGGCCTTGTCCACATGCACGACCTGCTCAAGGCCGGCATCGCCTAGACACCCATGGTCGACACTCACGCCCGCGAGAAGGCCCGCAGCGTGCGCTGGCTCGTGCTCGACGTCGACGGCGTGCTCACCGACGGGCGTATCGTTCTCGACGGCGGGCACGGCGAGTGGAAGGCCTTCGACGTGCGTGACGGGCAGCGCATCGTGCTGGCTGCGCAGGAGGGAATCAGGACGGTATTTCTCACCGGCCGCAGCTCGGGGGTTGTGGAGCGCCGCGCCGCCGAGCTGGGCGTGCACCGGGTTTTCCAGGGCGCGCGCGACAAGGGTGAGGTCATGGACCGGTTCTTCCGCGAGGAGGGCGCTCGCGCCGCGGAGACTGCCTACCTCGGTGACGACATCGTCGACCTGCCCGCGCTGCGCCGGGTGGGCTTCGCGGCGGCTGTCGGGGACGCCGTGCCCGAGGTCCAGGCCGTAGCCGACTGGGTTGCAGCGGCACCGGGGGGGCGCGGGGCTGTTCGCGAGCTCGTCGAATTCCTCCTCGCGGCGCAGGGCCGCTGGGAGGATGCCCTGGCGAGGTTCCGGCGGTGAGCACATCGCGGTGGCTGCGTATCAAGGCCAGGGCGGGGCGCGTCCTGCTTGCGCTCCTGGTGGTCTCGGCGCTCTCCAGCGTGGTCTGGTACCGGCGCATGGCGGTCGACGATGATCGGGACCCGCCGGTGGGCAGCGTGGCAAATGACACCGGGGCGGAGATGGTGACCCGCGATTTTCGTCATGTCGAGACGCGCATGGACCGCACCATCTGGGTGCTCGAGTCAGCCCAGGCCGAGATCTTCGAGGAGAAAGCCCGCCTGCGCGCCGTCAAGATCACCTGGTACGGGGAAAGCGGCTCGGTCCCGGTCGTTATCACCAGTGAAGAGGGGCTGGTGAATTTTGCCAGCCGAAACGCGGAGCTCAACGGCCAGGTTCGCATCGAGCGGCATGACGGCGCGGCCCTTTTGACCGACCAGCTCCTGTGGGACGATAAGAACAAGGTGCTGCGCGCGCCGCTGCCGGTGGTCATCGTCACGCCGACCTTCACCTTCAGAGGCGAGCACCTTGACGCGAATCTGGCGACTGAGAGGGTCATCCTCTGGGGTCAGGTGCAGGGCGAGATCCGCGGTGGCGCCCTGGCACCGTCGCAGCCCTCGTAGCGGGAAATACCAGGATGCAGTATCGTGGCACGGCTGACCAGAGTGAAGGGATTATCGGCGTCAAGCCAGGGGGAAGAGCGGTGCAAGCACGCAGCGGATCAAACCGGCGGCTCCTCGCCGTCATGTTCGTCGCAGTCCTGGCGGCCGCCTCGGTCGTGACCGCAGCAGACGCACCGACCGGCGGGCCGGCGGAGAATAGCGCGGCCAAGCCCGAACCGCCGGTGCGCATCACGGCCGACGCCGCCGAATTCTTCAACAAGGAAAACCTTGTTGTCTTCACGGGCAATGTCGTGGCAATCCAGGCCGACTCGACGCTGACCGCCGACAGCATGGAGGTGACGCTCTCCCAACCGGAGACGCCGGCGGGCGATCCTGCGGCCGCCACCGCGGGGCCGTCCACCCAGCGGCGGGTCACGAAGATCGTCGCGCTCAAGAACGTGCGTTTTCGGCAGATCGACCCCGACACGAAGAAGGAACGGTACTCCACGGGTGAGAAGGGAGTATACGAGGCCGGCCCGCGAATCGTGACCATGACGGGGAGCCCGCGGGTCTGGGAAGGCAAAAGTGTCATCGTCGGCGAAGAAATGATCTTCCACCTCGAGGACAAGAAGGTGGTCGTCAAGGGGAAGGTCAATCTCACGGTGTATCCCGACGAGGCGCAGGAGGCGAAAAAACCCTGATGCGCACGCTGCGCGCGGAGGGGCTCTTCAAGACCTATCGCTCCCGGACCGTGGTCAGGGGCGTGAGTCTTGCGGTCGGGCAGGGGGAGATCGTCGGCTTGCTCGGTCCAAACGGCGCCGGCAAGACGACCTCGTTCTACATGATCGTCGGGCTGGCGCACCCTGACCGCGGCCGCGTGCTGCTCGACGACGAGGAGATCACCTCCCTGCCGATGTACGTACGAGCCCGCAAGGGCATCAACTATCTGCCCCAGGAGCCGTCGGTCTTCCGAAAGCTCACCGTCGCCGAGAACGTCCTCGCGGTGCTCGAAAACCAGCCGCTCACGAAGAGCGCGCGCATTGAAGCGATGGAGCGGCTGCTCCACGATCTCGGCGTCGCCCACCTCGCCGGGCGCAAGGCGCAGTCTCTTTCGGGCGGGGAGCGCCGCAGGGTCGAGATCTGCCGCGCGCTCGCGACCTCGCCGAGCTTCGTGCTGCTCGACGAGCCCTTCGCCGGCATCGACCCGATCGCGGTGATGGACATTCAGAAGCTCTGCGCCATCCTCAAGGCGCGGGATATCGGCATCCTCATCACGGACCACAACGTGCAGGAGACGCTCGAAATCACCGATCGCGCGTACATCATCAGCGCCGGGGAGATCCTCGAGGAGGGGACGCCGGCGCAGATCGCCGGCAGCGAGAAGGCCCGGCAGATCTACCTCGGCGAGCGCTTCCAGCTCGCACAGCCAGGGTCCTAGCCGATGCAGCAGCCTCGACTCGACCTGCGCCTGACCCAGCGCCTGGTGCTGACCCCGACGCTTCAGCAGGCGATCAAGCTGCTTCAGTACTCACGCCAGGAGCTGGTGCAGTACATCCGTCAGGAGCTTCTCGAAAATCCGACACTCGAGGAGTTGCAGGCCGAACCAATCGGGCCATCCCCCGAGGTTGCGCCGGTAGCCGTCGCCGCAAGCGAGCCGGACGCGGCACCGTCTCCCGACGGCGACGACGAGAGTTGGACCCGGTATCTCGAGAGCTACGACGAATCATCCGAGCAGCGCGGCGGAGCCGAGGAAGCTCCGGAGTACGAGAGCGCCCTTACGAGGGCCGAGAGCCTCGCCGAGCATCTCGAGCAGCAGCTGAACGTGGCCGTCGCCACGGAGGAGGACCGCCTGATCGGGGCGGAAATCGTCGGCAACATCGACGAGAACGGCTACCTGCAGACGACACCCGAGGAGATCGCCGCACTGCTCGGCGTTCCGGACGCGGCGGTCACACGGGTGCTGCGCATTGTTCAGGCGTTCGACCCGTCGGGGGTCGGGGCACGCGACGTCGGCGAGTGTCTGGCCATCCAGCTGGAGCAGCGGGGCCAGGGCGGCGGTCTTGCCGAGCGGCTCGTCCGCGAGCACCTGGCGGATCTCGAAGCCCGGCGGTACAAGCGCATCGCCAGCGTCCAGAAGGTCTCCCTCGACGCAGTCGTGGCTGCCGCGCGGACGATCGGTGAGCTGGAGCCCCACCCGGGCCGCGTCTTCGCCGGCGATACGGCGCCGACCATCGTCCCGGACATCACCATCGTCAAGGACGGGGACGACTATCAGGTGAGCCTCGTCGAAGACGGGCTGCCGCAGCTTCGGATCAACGGTTTCTATCGCCGGATGTATCGCAGCGGCAGGCTCGAGGCCTCCGACCGTGAATTCATCGAGAAGAAGGTCAACTCGGCGCGCTGGCTGATCAAGAGCATTCTCCAGCGGCAGGAGACGATTCTCAAGGTGACCCGCAGCATCGTGCGGTTCCAGCGGGATTTCTTCGACCGCGGCATCGACCACCTGCGTCCTCTGGTGCTCAGAACGGTGGCTGAGGACATCCAGATGCACGAGTCGACCGTGAGCCGCGTTACCAGCAACAAGTACGCACAGACGCCCCAGGGGCTCTTCGAGCTCAAGTACTTCTTCAACAGCGGCATCGGGCGAAGCGGGGGCGCCGAGTCGATGTCGTCCGTTTCCGTTCAGGACCTGCTCCAGAAGATCGTCTCCGCCGAGGACCTGCGTCGGCCGTTCAGCGACCTGGAGATCGTCCGTCGGTTGAACCAGGAGCACGGCCTGGACATCGCGCGGCGCACGGTCGCCAAGTACCGCTCCATTTTACGGATTCCGCCCGCAAACCGTCGCAGGCGGCTTTACTGACGGCCTCGGGGTGTGACGTTGAACATTTTCCCGGGGAGTGCTATTTTCACTGCAAGGAGGACATCGACCATGGAAATGCCCATCACGATCACCGGCAGACACATCGAGATCACCGACCCGATCAGGGACTACGTCACCGAGAAGATCGGCAGGGCCTGCAAGTATCTCGACAAGATCTCCTCCGCTCACGTCACCGTTGCCGTGGAAAAGTACCGTCACATCGTCGAGGTCGTCGTTCAATCGCACGGTGCCACGCTGCATGCCAAGGAAGAGACGCACGACATGTATTCCGCGATCGACCTGGTTCTCGACAAGATCGAGATCCAGGCCAAGCGTCTCAAGGACAGGATCAAGGACCACAAGCACGCCATCGAGGCCACCGGTGGCGCCGAGCCCGAGGAAGAGGTCGCCCCCCCGCGCGCGCGGGTCTTCGTCGCGGAAACATTCGCGCCCAAGCCATTGAGCATCGATGAGGCCGTCGAGGACCTCCAGGGCCGCCCGGAGGTTTTCCTGGTCTTCCACAATGCCAAGAACGGCCTGGTGAACGTTATCTACAAGCGGGGCGACGGCAACTTCGGGCTCGTCCAGCCCCCGGCCTAGGTCGCGCGACGAACCATCGCGACGGTCGACCGCGAACAGCCGATCTGGTGTCCGTCAGGAAGAGCATGGCTGTGCCGGTGCGCGCCCTGCCAAGCGATCTCCCGGTGGGACGTGTTTCACCAACCGCCTCGTATCTCACGGTACGCGAGCTTCTCGGCACCCCGCACCTCGGCCTTGAGTATTTTTCGGGAAGCCAGGGTCTCGAGCGTCCGATCCGCTGCCCGAGCGTCCGCAGGCTCGGCTTCGGCTCGGATGGTGCTCCCCGGTTCGGTGGGAGCGACTGCCTCATGGCTGCTGGTCCGGCGGCGCTGGCCCGTCTGGACCGATTGGCGCCGAGCGACCGTCGCCGGCTGGCACGGTCGCTTGTCGCCGAGCCAATCGCCGGCCTCGTGCTCTCGCGCAGTCATCCGGTTCCCGAGGGGATTGTCACGCTCTCGCGCGAGGCCTCGCTTCCGCTGCTGGTCACCCGGGAGTCCCTGACGACCAGCCTCAGTCGCCTCGTGTTTTTCCTGCGCAACCGCCTCGGGGCCGAGATCACCGTACACGGGGTGCTCGTGGAGATCTTCGGCGTCGGAGTCCTGATCCTCGGTCCCAGCGGCATCGGCAAGAGCGAGAGCGCGCTCGAGCTCGTCACCCGCGGTCACCGCCTCATCGCGGACGACATGGTCATCGTCCACCGGGGAGAGAACCGCTCCCTGATGGGCAGCGGCTCGGGGCTCGCCCGCTACCATATGGAGATTCGTGGTATCGGCATCATCGACGTCAAGGAGCTGTTCGGGGTGGCCGCGGTGCTCGCCACGGCGGAGATCGAGCTCGTCGTCCAGCTCGAGGAATGGAACACCGGCGCTCACTACGACCGGCTGGGACTCGACGAGCACTACCGGAAGCTGCTCGACATCCCGGTCAACGACCTGCGCATCCCGGTCAGCCCGGGGAGGAACATCGCCGTCATCCTCGAGCTCGCCGCGAGGAACCACCTGCTCAAGAAGCAGGGATACCACACCGCGCGCGAACTCAACCGGCGCCTGCTCCAGCAGACGCGCGGGGGCGGGGCATGAAGGCGGCGCGGCCGTCGGCGAAGTCCGGCAGGGTTGGGGCCGACAGCGCGGCGCGCGCCGCCCGGCGCCGCAAGGCGCAGAAGCCCGGCGTCACCGCCCCGGGGGCCGAGTTCCTCGTCATCACGGGTCTCTCCGGGTCCGGCAGGAGCTCCGCCGTCAAGGCGCTCGAGGACCTGGGCGCCTACTGCGTCGACAACCTGCCGACCGCGCTGCTGCCGCGGATGCTGGAGCTCACGCACCGCAGCACGCTGGATCTGGATCTGGTCGTGCTCGGCATGGACATCCGGGAGCGCAGCTTCGTCCAACGGTTCCCCGGCGTCTACCGGTCGGCGCGCGCCCGGGGGATCGGGATCAGGCTGCTGTTCCTCGAGGCCACCGAGAACGTCCTCGTGCGCCGGTTCAGCGAGACGCGTCGGGTGCACCCCCTCGGCGGCGGCCTGCCTCTCGTGGAGGCCATTCGCGCCGAGCGCCAGGAGCTCGAGCCGCTTCGGGCCTTGGCGGACCAGGTCGTGGACACTTCGCAGATGCGCATACGGGATCTGCGCGAGCGGATGCTCTCCATAGCGCGGGATGCGCGTCCCGCCGGAGACCTGACCGTCACGGTGTTCTCCTTCGGCTTCAAATACGGCGTCCCCGCGGAGGCCGACCTGGTCTTCGATGTCCGTTTCATCCGCAACCCTTTCTTCGAAGCGGGGCTCAAGCATCTCAGCGGGCTGGACGAGCCGGTGAACGACTTCGTCCTCGGGCGACCCGAGGCCGTCTCGTTCTTGGGAGCCTTTCTCCCGTTCCTCAACTACCTGGTGCCGCTCTACCGCGCCGACGGACGGGCGTACCTGACGATTGCGATCGGTTGCACCGGGGGCCGGCATCGCTCCCCGGTCATCGCGCGGGTCGTCGCCGGGGCGCTGACGGGCCAGGGTTTCCGTGTCACCGTGCGCAACAGGGACCTTCAGGGCGATTAGCGCGCATTGCGCGGGGCGAGGAGGGGGCTGATGATCGGGATCATGCTCGCGACCCACGGAGAACTCGGGCGGGCGCTCATTGGGGCGATGGCGATGATCGTCGGCGAGCAGCCGCTCATGGCTTCGCTGTCGCTCCAGGTCACCGACCGGCTTGAAGACGCCAGCTCGCGCCTCCAGGAGGCCCTCGGCAGCGCCGACGCCGGCGACGGAGCCCTCGTGTTGACCGACATGCTCGGAGGCACGCCCTCGAACCTCTGCCTGGCGCTCATGGGCGGCACGCGCCCGGTGGAAGTGGTCTCCGGCGTCAGTCTGCCGATGCTCCTCAAGGCCGTGCAGGCGCGGCGGGACTCGGGCCTGCGCGAGACCGCCGCCCAGGTCAAGAAGGTCGGTCGCGGCGCGATCATCGTCGCCAGCGAGGCGCTCGCCGGCCCCGACCCGAACGGCACAGGCTCCCGGCCATGATCGCGCTGGCCCGCGTTGACGACCGTCTCATGCACGGGCAGATTTCCGTCGGCTGGGTGCCCCACCTGCGCGCGACCGTCGTGGTCATCGCCAACGACCGGATTGCCGCCGACCCGCTGCTTTCCTCGATCCTTCAGGCCGGCGCTTCGAACGTTCGCCTCGAAGTCGTCCCCGTCGCGGAGGCTGCCCGCCGCGGCGCAAGCGCGGGCTGGGACCGCGACACGGTGATCATGCTCTTTGAAAGCCTCCAGGATGCACGTCGGGCGATGAATGCGGGCCTCCCGGTTGCCCGGTTGAACATCGGCGGCCTGCGCCATGATGCGGGCCGGGTGTGTCTCTGCGACGGGGTCACCCTGGACAGCGACGACTGCGCCATCCTGCGCGAGTTCTGCCGGCGCGGCGTCGAGGTCGACGTGCGCCAGATGCCGCGCGATCGCTCCTGCGCCCTGCCGCGGCAGCTGAAAGAAGGAGAAGAGTGAACACCGCCGGCGCCGCGGTCATCGTAGGGTTGCTCGGCCTCGACCAGACCGCAGTCGCCCAGGTGCTGATTTCACAGCCCCTGGTCGGAGGAGCCGTCCTCGGTTGGAGCGCCGGCGATATCGGCTCGGGTCTGCTCGCTGGCGCCTTTTTCCAGTTTCTCTGCCTGACCGACCTGCCGGTTGGAGCGAGCATTCCTCCCGACACCGCGCTCGCGGGTCTCATCGGCACGGCAACGTTTCTCTCGCTCGGGCAGCCCGCCGGGTGGGGTGAACAGTCGCTGCTCGGTCTGATCGCGGCGGGCTTCCTCCCGGTGGCCATCCTGGCACGGTTTGCCGACGTGCGCGTGCGGCGGGCAAACCGGATCTGGGTGCGCATCACCGGGAATCTGCTGGAGCAAGGACATGAGCGTCTGGCCCAGGCGGCGGCCAACGGCGGACTGATTTTCTTTTTCCTCCGGGCTTTCCTCTTGGCGCTGGCGGTTCTCGGCGCAGTCGCTTTCTGGGGCGGGGCGGGAATGAGCCGGGCCGCAGCTGCAGCGCCGGTTTTCGCCCTTTTTGCCCGGTGCGTTCCGCTGATCGGCCTGGCAGCGCTGGTCTCACGGCGACGGCAGCCCGGCTGGCCCCTGTTGTTGGGTGCCGGAATCGCTGGCGGTGTCATCCTCACGCAAGCGATGGCCTGAGCACGACATGGCGGTTTCGTTGAGATGGCGCATGCTGGTGCGCAGCCTGCTCGTGCAGACGTCCTGGAACTTCGAGGGTCTGCAAAACCTCGGGTTTTTCTTCATGACCTGGCCGGCCCTTGCTCAGCGACGACAGCGGGCGCCGGAACGGGCGCAGACCGGGCTGCGGCGCCTGAGTACCTTCAACACGCATCCCTACTTCGCTGGCCTCGTCGCGGCGACCGTGGTCAGGGAAGAACAGCGCGGCACTACTGAGCAGGCCATCGACGGCCTCAAAGTCTCCCTGATGTGCGCCCTCGGCGCCGTCGGTGACGAGTTTTTCTGGGCTACCCTGCGCCCGTTCGCTGCCGTTGCCGCGCTGCCGGCAGCCATCGCCGGCTTCGTCTGGGCGCCCTTGATCATGCTCGCGCTCTACAATGTCCCTCATGTCGCCGTGCGCGTGTGGGGAATCAATGCGGGGCTTGCCCGAGGCAAGCTGGTTGTCGAGACGCTCCAGCGGCGGCCGTTGTCACGGGCAGTTCCGGTCCTGGGCGCCGCAACCACGGTCGTCGCCGGTTATTTCATTGGAGCGGGGGCTTACGGGTCGTGGGGATTGTTCCCCGGACAGGGGCTGGCTTCGGCAGGCACGACGGTCGCTGTGTTCGGGGTGCTGCTGGCCATCCAGAGCAGGGGTCTGGACCAGGGACGATTGCTGGCGTGCATCTCGGCGATCGCCGCCGTTACGGGGGCCGTTCGCGTGGTGAGTACGCCATGATCCGCAAGGATCTGCCGATCGTGAACAAATTGGGTCTGCACGCTCGTGCGGCCAGCCACCTCGTGAAGACCGCATGCGACTTCAAGTCGCGGATCACCGTCGAGAGGGCCGGCGCCAGCGCCAGCGCCAAGAGCATCATGGGGCTGATGTTGCTGGCCGCCGCGAAGGGGCACACGGTCACCATCACCGCCGACGGCGAGGACGAGGCTCAGGCGATGTCCGCCGTGGAGTCGCTGATCAGCAACCGCTTTCACGAGGAGCAGTAGCAGGTGGCGCACCAGATGGTGAGCGTCGTCGGCATCGGGGTTTCCCCCGGCATCGCCATCGGGCCGGCCTTCGTCCTCGAGAAGACGGATTACGCCGCGCATCGCTGGGAGATCCCGCCCGGTGAAGTCGCCCGCGAGATCCGCCGCTTCCGCGCCGCGGTAGCCGCCTCGGCCTCCCAGCTGCGCTCTTTCAGGCGCCGGCTCGCCCGGGATCTCGGTCCGCAGCACGTCTACATCCTGGATGCCCACCTGCTGATGCTCAAGGACCGCATGCTCGTCGACGGCGTCGCGAAGCTCATCCGCGACGAGCGCGCGAACGCCGAGTGGGCGCTCCAACAGGTGATCGCGCGTTTCCGCGAAGCCTTCGCAGCCATCGACGAGGCCTACCTGCGCGAGAAAGCCGGTGACATGGAGGACATCGGCCAGCGGGTGCTGCGCAACCTGGTGGGCGAGCCTCACGAACAGGTCACCCAGATTCCCGAGGGCGTGATTGTCCTCGCGCGCGATCTCTCTCCGTCGGACACGGCGCAGATGCGCAAGGAATGGGTGCGGGGTTTCGCCATCGACATGGGCGGGAAGACCTCGCACACCGCCATTGTTGCACGCTCGCTGGAAATCCCGGCGGTGGTCGGCCTCGAGGACATCACCCGGCGGGTCGAGAACGGCGACCCGCTGATCATCGACGGCAACACCGGGCAGCTCTACCTGCATCCGGACGAGGAGACCGTGCGGCACTACGCGGCGCTGAAGCGCCGCTACCACCGCTACGATGTCGAATTGCACAAGCTGCGCGAGCTGCCCGCCGAGACGCTCGAGGGGTACCGCGTTGGGCTGGAGGCGAACATCGAGTTGCCGGAGGAGATCCCCTCGGTACTCGAGCACGGGGCCGCCGGCATCGGGCTCTACCGGACGGAGTTCATTTACTTCAATCGTTCCGACATGCCGACCGAGGACGAGCACTACGGCCTCTACCGGCACCTGATCGAGTCGATCCGCCCGAGGCCGGCGACGATCCGCACGTTTGATCTGGGCGGGGACAAGTTCCTCTCCCAGGTCCCCCTGGCCAAGGAGATGAATCCCGCGCTCGGCCTGCGCGCCATCCGCTTCTGTCTGCGCGAGGTCACCGCCTTCAAGACGCAGCTCGCCGGCATCCTGCGGGCGAGCGCCCACGGCAAGCTCCGGGTCATGTTCCCGATGGTTTCCGAGCTCTCGGAGCTCCGCCAGGCGCGCGAGATCCTCGGGGAAGTAGCGCAGGGTCTCGACCAGCGGGGCCTGCCCTACGATCGCGGACTCGAGGTCGGCGTGATGATCGAGACGCCCGCCGCGGCGATCATCGCCGACATCCTGGCGAGCGAGGCCGACTTCTTCTCGATCGGCACCAACGACCTGATCCAGTACGCGCTGGCAATCGACCGGGTCAACGAGCACGTGGCCTACCTCTACCGCCCGCTGCACCCGGCGGTCCTGCGGATCATCCGCGAGACGGTGCGCGCGGCGCACACGCAGGGAATTCCCGTGGCGATGTGCGGCGAGATGGCCGGCGAGCCGATCTACACCCAGCTGCTGATCGGCATGGGCATCGATTCGCTGAGCATGAACGCCGTCTCGCTGCCGCGCGTGAAGAAGATCGTCCGGGCCACGCGGCTGGCCGATGCGCAGCAACTGGCGGTCGCGCTCACGCAGTTCGGCACGGCCTGGGAGGGCGAGCAGTACATAAAAAGCGAGATGATCCGACGCTTTCCCGACGACATCACCGACGACGGGAGGCAGGTGTGTCTGATCTAGCGGGGTGGCGCGACCCTCGTGAGGGATAAGCGGATCCCGATCCTGATGTTCCTGGCCACGGTCGTCACCACGCTGGGCGCCGGGAGCCTGCTGGCTGGCGCCGATCCCTTCGCCGACCCGGCGGCGCTCCTGGAGGGCGTCCCGTTCTCGGCGTCGATCCTCGTGATACTGCTCGCTCACGAGTTCTCGCACTACATCACCTCGCATCGCCACGGTGTGCGCGCGAGCCTGCCGCTGTTCATACCGGCGCCGACGCTGGCGGGGACGTTCGGCGCGGTTATCCGTATCGAGTCCCCGATCCCCGATCGCCGATCGCTGCTCGAGATCGGGATCGCGGGGCCGCTCGCCGGCTTTCTCGTGGCGCTGCCATTGGCGGTGTCAGGGTTGCGGCTTTCCCGCGTGGTCGTCCATGCCGCGGCAGCGAGCACCGGAAGCGGTGCTTCACCCGGGATCGGGCTGGGGAATTCACTGCTGTTTGCGCTGCTGGAACGTCTGGTGCTGGGATCGCTGCCGCAGAACGCGACCCTGGTGCTGCATCCGGTTGCCTTCGCGGCCTGGATCGGCTTCTTCGTGACGGCTATCAACCTGCTCCCCGTCGGCCAACTCGACGGCGGGCATGTCCTCTACGCGCTTGCGGGGCGCCGTCAGGAAGGGATATCGCGGCTGGTCGTGCTCGCACTCGCCCCGCTCGGATTTTTCTGGTGGGGCTGGTTTCTCTGGGGCGGAATGCTGTTGCTCATGGGCTTGCGCCACCCGCCGGTGCTCGCGGAGGATTCACCGCTCGGAGCGCGCGAGAAGATGCTGGGGGCAGCGGCCGCGGCACTGCTGGCGCTCACGCTTGCGCCGGCGGCGTTCGTGATGTAGCGCGGCGGCTTCTGGGCGCGCCGCGGAGGTTCTGGCGTCCGCGGCGAGCTACTGCGCGACGAGCCGCGGGGTCAGGAAGATCATCAGCTCCGACTTGCGCTGGGTGTCGCTCTTGTTCTTGAAGAGCCAGCCGACAAGCGGCAGTTTCGAGAGCCCGGGCACCGAGCTTTCGTCCTTGATGGTCTCCTGCACGAAGAGCCCGCCGATGACCGTCGTCTCCCCGTCCGCGATCAGGACTTGGGTTTTTGCCCGACTAGTGTTGATCGAGAACATTGTGCCGTCGGTTGTGTCGACGTTCTCGCCCTGGGAGGATTTCTCGACCAAAATCTCCAAAAAGACCCGATTGTCTTTCGTCACCTGGGGTTTGACCTCGAGAACGATACCGACATTCTTCCACTCCACGGTGCGGTCGCCTTCGGAGCTTGTCTTGGTTACCGGCAGCTGCGAACCAACATTTATTTCCGCCTTCTGGTTCTGGATCACCAGGACCTTCGGGTTGGAGAGGATCTTGGTCTGGCCAAGCTGCTCCATCGCCGACAGGCGCATGTCGAGGCTCAGCGTGTTTGCGATATGGCCGAAGGTGAAGCCGATCCCCGACGTCGCAGAGGCGGCGGGGAGGTTGACCAGGTAGCTGCCGGTGTCGGTGCTCTGCGTGCCGCCGACGCTCATCGAGTTCGGGAACGCGAAGTCCGTGGCGTTGCCGTGGGCGGCATCGGCGACGCCGGCCATGTTCCACTGGACGCCGAGTTGCTGCTCGTAGCCGCTTGAAACTTCAACGATACGGGCCTCCACGAGGACCGCCGGGGTCGGCGTGTCCAGCGCCTGGACGACGCGATCGATCTCGGGTATCCGGGCGGCGATGTCCTGGACGACCAGGAGATTGGTGCGATCGTCGTACTGGATCAAATTCTTGCCGCGCTCTGAAATCAGGCTTTTCTCGAGGAAGTTCTTGATGTCGCCAGCCTTTCCATAGGAGATGGCGTAACTCTTCAAGACCAGCGGCTCCAGGTTCTGCTGGGCCTCGATGGATTTTTTCATGTCCTCGTCCATGTTGCGCTGGTTCTTGATCTGTTCAAGACGGCGTTTTTCCGCCGCCGCCTCCTCGACGAGCACGCTGTTCAACGTCGTGATCCGGACGACGTTACCCGTCTCCGGGACCTGCACGAGCTGGGGGTTGTTCGTCTTGAGTATCAGATCGAGGGCCTGGTCCCAGGGGATCTCCGTCATCTTGACGCTGCGCTTGTTCTTGATGTCCTCGCTTGCGACGATATTCATGCCGGAGACTTCGGCGATGAGCCTGAAGATGTCCGTGATGTCGGCGTCGAGGAAGTCCAGGGTGATTTTTTTGCCCGTGAACGCTTTCGTCAGGCGCTCGGAATCCCGGGGAGACGATCCGCGGGTCGCGCTCTCAACCGGCTCAGGGGTCGGTGTCAGGAGCGATGGAGCCGGCGAGACCGGCTCAGCCGCACGGCGGACATCGGAATTGAAATCAACATTCAGCCCATAGGCATCGGTGAACACGCGAAACGGCAACGGCTGGCGCAGGTCGATGGCGATCATGGCCACCGGTGGCTCGTGCTGCTCGGACCAGACGGAAATGCGCGTGATGGGAGTGCCCAGATCCGAGTAGTCGGTCGCCTTTTGGGAGTCCGGCCCGAGCGCGGCAGCATCGATGGCGATGGCAACCCTTTGCGGATCTCCCGATTCCAGCACCCGGTATACGGGCTTCGCGTCAGTCTTCACTGCGACGCGAAACGCGTTCGGGAGACGGGTTGCCGTGACATCGGTGACCCGGGTGAGTGCTGCCGGCGCCGGGGGGGGGGCGACGGTGGGTGTGGCCGGCGCTGTCTGCGCCGGAGGCTGAGCTTCTGACGCCGCCGCTGCCGGAATTTCCGGAGGAGCCGCTGCGGCCTTCCCGGCAGCGAACCACACGGCGATCTGGCCGGTGTCCCCGCGAACCGTGAAGGCGTCCGGCCGCTTGAGGTCGAAGACGACCCGGACACCCGGTCTGTCGCCGCTCTGCTGCGCCACCCGCACCCGGCTGACGAAATCGTCGTTCACCTGCTGCTCCGCCGGCCAGACCGAACTGGTGGCGCCGGGTACGTCGATGACGAGACTCCGGCCATCGATGACGAAATAGTCGTATTTCAGATCGGTGTTGCCGCTGATGGTCACGAGCGTGCCGGACTTGCCCTTGACCACGCCGATAGCCGTGATGACCGGATAGGCGTATGCAGGCGCGGCAGGTGAGGATTCCGCGGGGACCGGCTCTGCAGCAGTGGCCCGGCGACCTGAGCCGGTGAAGGCGACCAGAGGCAGGAGAACCGTGAGAATCGTCAACGACCGTCGCAGCATGTCTGGATCCGAACCTCCGTATGAACAACCTGGTTCGTGAGAATCCTGTCGGTGCGGCGCGTGGTGCGCCTCACCAGACTAATCACCAGATATCTTTGCGTGACCCGTCATTTTTGTCAAGCAGTCCGCAGCGCCCTTGGGGTATCCTACGGTTCGTGCGTTATCGTCTCACGATCGAGTATCAGGGAACGCGCTACCACGGGTGGCAAGGGCAGGAGAATGCCCGTTCCGTCCAGGGCGAATTGCTGCAGGCGGCCGCTGAGGCCTTCGGCCGGCCAGTCGAGCTCCAGGGATCCGGGCGTACCGATGCCGGGGTGCATGCTATCGGGCAGGTCGCCCACCTGGAGACGCAGAAGGCCTTTCCCGAGGAGAGAGTCCTTCACGGTCTCAACGACCTGCTGCCGCCCGACATCAACGTCCTTTCCGCCAGTCGCGCCGACGCCCGCTTCCACGCTCGCCACCACGCCACGGGACGCTCGTACCTCTACCAGATCTCCCGGCGTCGAACCGCCTTCGGTAAACCCTTCGTCTGGTGGGTCAAGGACCCCCTCGACATCGAGTCCATGCGATGCGCCGCGGTCGGTCTTGCCGGCATGCGCGACTACGCGGGATTCACCGACAAGCGTGTCGAGAAGGGGGCGTCGACAATGGTTCTTGTGCAGGAAGTGCAGCTCGTCGAGGCCGGCGATCTCATTCTCGTGCGGCTGCGGGCCTCGCATTTTCTCTGGAAGATGGTCCGGCGGGTCGTGGGCGCTCTCGCGGGCGTCGGGCGCGGCGAGATATCAGGGGCGGATTTCCAGGCTCTCTTCGACGGCCCGTCGCCGTACCCGGCCCAGGTCACCGCTCCGCCGTCAGGGCTCTTCCTTGAGGAAGTGATCTTTCCGGGGGAGTCGTTTCGGCGTCCGCTTGTACCGGTACTGGCGGTTGATCCCGCGAAAAAAAGCCTGCCTGAAAAACGGCAGCGCGGAGGTATAATGCGACCGACGCGAGCCGGGTGTCGACGAGATGCAGGGAGAAAGCCGGATTCATGGAAAAAGACCTGAGCAAGAAAAACCTCACCGAGCTGGAACACTTCTACGAGAAACTGGAGCGGCGGCTCGAGCTGAAGCTCCGTTCGAAGCAGCTGCTGAGTGAAGCCATCCACTGGATGAATGTCCGGGGCGAGCAGATCAACGAGCGCCGGAGCAAGCAGTGGCAGAAAATCCTCGCCGAGGTCGAGGAGCTGGAAAAGACTAAACTCGAGGTGCTGCGGCTGCTCGACGAGAAATCAGCACTGGTGCGGGCGCAGGAGCAGCCCGGATTCCGGAGGTCCCATCGGGGCGGCCGCGACGAACCTGCCGGGGCAGATCCGGAGCGGTTTCGGAGGTGGGCATTCCGGGCGGCAGCGGCGGGCGTGCCACTGGCCGTGGTCTGCGCCGCGGTCCTGTATTTTCTTACGCGCAGCCCGGTGCAACATCCCGCGGTGCCGCTTGTGACGGGTCCCGCCGTCGTCAAGCAGCCCGCGCCTGTTGAACGCCCGGCCGCGGCGTTTCCTGCAGTCGTTCAATCGCCCGCGTCCATCGGGCACACGACCGCAGTGGTCCCCCCCGTCGTGAAACCGCCCGTCTCCGCCGACCGCCCGGCCGCGGTGCCCACCGCTCCCACCGCGGGGCAGTCTCCTGCCGCATCGCCTCGCGTGACGAAGGCCTCTCATTCCGACATGGAACTGGCGGCTGCCAGCCTGAAGAGGAAGCAATACCGCCGCGCCGAAGAGCTCTATCTCAAGGTGATCAGGAACCAGCCGGACCATGTGGAAGCCGCCATGGCGCTTGGGGATCTCTATCTCGAGACCGGGCAGTACGAGCGGGCTAAAGCGATGTTCGACTCCGTGGCGCAGCGTGTCGAGAAAGGCGAAGCGGTCGCCCCTTAAGGAGCGGGAAGGGCGAGGAGCTTGAGCCTGAAGTGACGCCTGCGCGGCCCCTCGATCTCGAACGCGCACTCGCCGGCGATCGGCATCGCCAGCGGGTTCTGCGGGGCAAAGCGTACCTCGAGCACAACGCGGTCCCACGGTTCGAGCTGCAACGGGAGCGACCGCTCGTCCCAGCCGGGCAGGATGCAGCGATACGATGCCGGCTCCGCGCTCAGCCGGAGGATTCGCACCGGGTCGGCCCGGCGATTCGTGAGCATCACCACCTGCCTGAGCGCCGAGCCAGAACGCACGTCGTCGAAGGTGACCAGCCGCGGCTCAAAATCGATCTCAGGCTCGACGAGTGCCTTCACCTGCAGCGTGATGCTCGGGCGGACGGGATCGTTCGACAGCACCTCGACTTCCTTGACGATCTCCCCGGCGAAGTTCTCCGAGTCGAACACGACGCGGATGCCACCGCGCTCCCCGGCGCGTGTCAGCGCGGCAGTAATCAGGGCCGTGGTGCAACCACAGGACGGCTCCACGTGGAGAATGCGCAGATCGCCCGATCCGCCGTTCGAAAACGAGAAGACGCAATCCGGCTGTTCGCCCTGAACGACGCTGCCCAGGTCGCAGCTCTCGCTCTCGAAGACGATGACGGGGGCCGAGGCGAAGGCCCACCCGTGGGGCGCGGCGACGGCCGCCGCCACGAGAAAGACCGAAGCGGCGAGCGAGAACGACGAGGCCCGAGTTGTCACGGACCCGACGACCCGCTGATTTTCCACCGCGCGGAAAGTCGCACCGTTCCGGCGTGCTCCCCGTCCGGCGCCACGGTGATCGCGCGGCAGTTGTCGATGCGGTGATAGGTGTGGTGCTCGCGCGAGTGTATGGCAAAGGTCAGGTAGTAGCGACCGCGTAAAAAGGGGATCGACTCGATCTCGAGTGCGATCTTCCCGTCGCTCTCGATCGCGGGGATGGCGCACCCGTCGATGGCGGTGTTCGTGCCGTAGAGAACCCGTCCCTCGGCGTCGCAGAGCGCGAAGCCGAAGACCGGGTCGCTGATCCGCCGGGACGCCCGCCAGCGGACGCTCGCGGTGAATCCCTCGCGCGCGCCCAGGGTGGCGACATCCTCGCCGCGTGCGTTGAGCAGCTCGACCCCGAGGATCTCGGCCTCGCGCGTGCCCGACTCGCGAGCCGCCGGATCATTGCCTTCGCCGGGGGCGTTGATGGCGTGGTACTCGTTGACGGCCCGCGCCGGGGCGTCGGCGAGAACGACCTCGCCGCGGTCGAGCACGAGCACCCGGTCGCAGATCGTCTGGATGGTGTCCATGTCGTGGGAGACGATCAGGAAGGTCTTGCCGCGCCGTCGGAACTCGCCGATGCGCACGCGGCACTTCTCGCGAAAACGCTCGTCGCCGACCGAGAGCACCTCGTCGACGATGAGGATCTCCGGGTCGACTTCCATCGCCACCGCGAAGGCGAGTCGCACGAACATCCCGGAAGAGTAGTGTTTGACCGGCAGGTCGATGAAGCGCTCGAGCTCGGAGAAGGCCACGATCGAGTCGAGGCGCCGCACGAGGTCGCGACGACGCAGCCCGAGAATCGAACCGTTGAGAAAGACGTTCTCGCGTCCGGTCAGGTCCGGGTGAAAGCCCGCTCCGAGTTCGAGCAGCGAACTGATGCGGCCGCTGGCCTCGACGGTCCCCTCGGTGGGGGTGATGGTGCCCGCGATCAGGCCGAGCAGTGTGCTCTTGCCAGCGCCGTTGCGGCCGATGATGCCGAGCGTCTCGCCACGCCGGACCTCGAAGGAGACGCGGCGCAGCGCCCAGAACTCTTCGCCGTGCATCGATCCGCGCGAGAACAGCCGCAGCGCCGTGGCCTTGAGGGTGGTCTGCCCCTGGTGCTGGAGCCGGTAGCGCTTGCCGAGGCTCTCGACCGTGATCGCGGCGCTAGAGCTCATCGGCGAAGCGGGGCTCGAGACGGTTGAAGAGCAATGCCCCGAGGACGAAGACCGCGAGCGCCCCGAGCAGCCCCGGCCAGAGCGCGACGGCCGGGAGCGGGTCGCCGAGAAAGGCGTGGCGGTACCACGCCAGCAGTGCGGCCATCGGGTTGGCGAAAAAAACGGGGGCCACCCATGCGGGCAGTGACGGGTTCTCGATGACGTGCTCGGCCGAGTAGATGACGGGGGTCACGAAAAACCAGGACATCAAGCCGATCGGAACCAGGTGCTCGACGTCACGGAAGAAGACGTTGAGCGCGGAGAGTCCCAGCGAGATGCCGAGACAGAAGAGAAACTGCAACGCGATCAGCCAGGGCAGATGCAGCCAGCCGACGCCGGGCGCCACGCCGAGCACCGGCAGGGCGACGGCCAGCACCAGCAGGGAGAGGCCGAATTGCACAAGATTGCCGAGCACCGCCGAGAGCGGCAGGATGACGCGGGGGAACCAGGTCTTCTTGACGAGCGATGCGTGCCCGAGAACGACACCGGCGGCATCCCCGGCGCACAGGGAGAGAAACTGCCAGGCCATGACCCCGACGAGCAGGTGTGGCAGTCGCATCGAAAAGCGCATCAGTCGGATGAAGACCAGGTAAATGAGGACGAGAAAGAGCGGGTGCAGCAGCGACCAGAGAAAGCCAAGCGCCGAACCCTTGTAGCGCTGCTTGAGATTGCGCACGACGAAGTTCGATACCAGCTCGCGTCGCGCGACCAGCTCCGCGAGCAGAGGCTGGCGCCGCATCATCGCCCTCCGGTGGCTTCCGTGCGCTGGGACGTCACTTGAGGCTTTTGACGAACTCCCGGGCGTCCTCGGCCGGCAGGGTCATCAGCCGCACCGAGCCGCGGGAACCGATCTCGACCGAGACGCGGGTCATGGTCGCGTTGTCCGGGGCTTCGATGACGTTGACGAAGTCGTATTGCCCGAGAACTGCCCATTGCTCGAGCACCTTGGCGCCCATGCGCTGGATCTCCGTGTTGACCTCGGTCAGGCGGTCAGGGTTCTCCTTGAGGGTCTTGAGCCCGTGGTCAGTCAGCGTGGACAGGACAATATACTTGGGCACGGCATCCTCCTCGTCGATGGTTGCGAAATCAACGCTATGGTACCACAGCCCAGGGCTGATCCTTGACGCGGCGCTGGGCTCTGGCGTATGTAACAGCGCATGGTTCGCGTCCTCGGCATTCACCACCTGGCGCTCGTGACGGGATCCCTCGATCTGACGATACGTTTCTGGCGCGACCTGGTCGGCCTCGAGATGTGCGCCAGACTCGGTGCCCCCGGATACCGGCAGTATTTCTTCGCTGCGGGGGAGCGGACGCTCGTCGCCTTTTTTGAGTGGCCCGGCGCGCAACCCGTGCCGGAGAAGGACCATGGTGCCCCGCAGCGCGGTCCCATCGTTTTCGATCACGTCTGCCTTGAGCTGGCCGGAGACGACGATCTCTTCGATTTGCGGGACCGCCTCGAGGCTGCCGGTTTCTGGGTCTCCGAGGCGATGGACCAGGGCTTCGTGCGCTCGGTGTACACTTTCGATCCGAACGGGGTGCCCGTGGAGTTCTCGGTCGCCGCGGGGCCGGCCGACCTGCGCGCGACACCGCGGTTCGTCGATCGCGAACCAGGGGCCGTGGCCGCCGAGGGCGCGGGACCGCAAGCGGCAGTCTGGCCCGCACCGAAGCGGCCGACGCCGGAGAGCGAGCGCAGGGTGTATCCCGGGGCCGGGAGCGAGTACTTCCACGGTACCCGGAAATGACAGTGGCGCGACCGGCTCAGAGGTGATAAAATTTTTATTTTGGGAAGGATAAGCCTCCCGATGACGAGGTCGGTTGGAAAGGAGAACGTGAGGACTATGAGAAAAGCAACCCTGTGGATCGCCCTCTGGACGGTCCTGATCGCGATCGGGACCCAGGCCGTCGCAGCTGACAAGGCGGCTGAGAAGCCGGCGGTCGGGGTGGGCGGCGGTTCCGGCGCCAAGTCCGCGGTGAAGCCGGCCGGTAAAGCACCGGGCGCTGGCGCCACCGCAATGGTTGCCAAGGTCAACGGGTTTGGCATAACCCAGGCGGAATTCGATCGGAACTGGGAGTATTTTCTCCAGCGCAGCGGCATCCCCTCCACTCATGCCGACAAGTCCGGAAAAGTGAACGAATTCCGCAAGCAGGTTCTTGACCGCCTGGTCGATGAAGAGCTGCTCTTCCAGGAGTCCAAGAACCTCAAGATGCTCGCGGCGAAGGAAGCAGTTGACGCCCAGATCGAGAAAACCCGCGCGCAGTTTCCCACGCCCGAGGCCTTCAAGGATGCCCTTGCCCAGAACAAGCTGACCGAAGATAGTCTGCGTACCGTATTCAACCGCAACCTGAGCATTCAGGGCTTCGTGGAGAAGGAGATCGCCGGGAAGGTCACGGTCTCCGATGCGGAGGTGCACGATTTTTACACGGGGAACAAGGATAAGTTCGAGTCACCCGAGCAGGCGCACGCCCGCCACATCCTTGTGGCCGTGGATGAGAAGGCCGACGAGAAAACGCGGCAGGACGCGAAAGCCAGGGCCGAGAACCTGCTGGTGCAACTCAAAGGGGGGGCGAGCTTCGAAGAGCTGGCGAAAAAGAGCTCGGAGTGTCCCTCGGCTCCACAGGGCGGTGACCTCGGTTTCTTCGGCCATGGCCAGATGGTGCAGGAATTCGAGCAGGCCGCCTTCGCCCTCACGCCGGGTGAACTATCCGGCGTGGTATCGTCCAAGTTCGGTTATCACATCATCAAGCTCGAGGAGAAGCGGGCCGCCGGGCTGGTTCCCGAGGCGGATGTTGCTCTGAAAATCCGCGAGTTCCTCGTGTCGCAGAAGACGGAGACCGCCGTCGAGCAGAGGCTCAAAATGTTGCGCGAGAAGGCGAAGATCGAGCTTTTCATGAAGCTCTAGTTCTGCCGCCGCGGGCACGCTCCCGGTCGAGGGGAAGGTTGCGACATGAAGACCCTGCTCATCGTCGAGGACGATGTCGACATCCAGGAGTACTACCAGATCCTGCTCGCGGGGTTGAGCCTGCTGTCCCTGCAGGCCTACACCGGGAAAGAAGGGCTGGCGTTCGTCGACGCGGGAGAGCCGATCGACCTGATCCTCCTCGATATCGTTTTGCCGGAGATGGGAGGCGAAGAGTTTTTCCGCGCACTGCGGCTCGAGCGCGGGGACACGACCCCCGTGATCGTCTGCTCCGTCGATGAAAAGCTCGTCGAGCCCCTATGCCAGGTCGGCACGGTTCAGGGGATGTTTCTGAAGGGCGATTCGGGCAGCGTTCTCGTCGGGATGATCCGCGAGCGCCTCGGCATCTAGGCCGTGCCCGGGGCGTAGAGGGCCTCGACGAAGGCCTCGGCGTCGAAATCCTGCAGGTCCTCGACCTTCTCGCCGATGCCGACAAGCTTCACCGGCACCGGAAACTCGCGCGCCAGACCAAGCACCACGCCGCCGCGGGCTGTCCCGTCGAGCTTGGTCAGAACCAGCCCCGTCAGGCCGACCGCCTCGTGGAACAGCTGCATCTGGGAGAAGGCGTTCTGGCCGGTCGTGGCGTCGAGCACCAGCAGCGTTTCGTGGGGCGACCCCGGGACGAGTTTGGCTGCCGTCCGTCGGATTTTCTTCATCTCCTCCATCAGGTTGACCCTGGTGTGCATCCGCCCCGCCGTGTCGGCGATGACGGTGTCGTACCCGCGGGCGATCGCGGCGTTGATCGTGTCGAAAACTACGGCCGCAGGATCGGACCCGGGCTTCTGCGAGATGACTTCGAGGCCGGTGCGCTCGCCCCAGACCTCGAGCTGTTCGGCGGCAGCGGCGCGGAAGGTGTCGGCGGCGGCGAGGAGGACCCGGCGACCCTCGCGCTGCAGTCTCCGTCCGAGTTTCGCAACTGTTGTCGTCTTGCCCGAGCAGTTCGTCCCGACCATGAGAATCACCCCGACCCCCTGTCGGGGAAGTTCGATTTTCCCGGCGCACGCCGAGAGGATCTCGAGTGCCTGCGCCTTGAGGAAGGCGAGAACATCATCGGGGGTGCGCACCTCGTTGCGGGCTATCGCCCCGCGCAGGCGCGCCATGAGATCCTCGGTCGTGCGCGGCCCGACGTCACCCTGAAGGTAGAGCTCTTCCAACTCATCGAGCAGCTCGGCGTCGATGCGGTTGCGGCGCAAGACCAGCCGCTCGACCTTGTTGACGAAACCGTCGTGGGTCTTGGCCAGCCCGGCCTTGAGACGGGCGAAGAGCCCCTGGCGGTCGCTACCGAGCCCGAAGACCATGGCGGCGCTCCCTAGGAGGCCTGCGCCTGGTAATCGCGCAGGTGGACGGAGATCAGGCGCGAGACGCCGGGGTCGGACATGGTCACGCCAACGAGGTTGTTGGCGTTCTCCATGGTCCTTTTGTTGTGGGTGACCATGACCAGCTGAGAGCCGCCGACTGAGCGACGCAGGACCTTGAGAAAGCGCATGATGTTCGACTCGTCGAGCGGCGCATCGACCTCGTCGAGGAGGCAGAACGGCGAGGGCTTGACCATGAAGATCGCCAGCAGCAGCGCGATCGCGGTGAGAGCCTGCTCACCCCCTGAGAGCAAGGAGATGTGCTTGAGTTTCTTGCCCGCGGGCTGCGCCAGGATCTCGACCCCCGCCTCGAGCGGGTCCTCACCGTCGGCCAGCCTCAGCAGGGCGTGGCCGTTTTCGAGCAACTGCGGGAAGACTTCCTGGAATTTCTCGTTGACCTTCTCGAAGGTCTCGAGGAATTTATCGCGCGAGGTGGCGTTGATCCTGGCGATCGCCTGACGCAGGTCGCGCGCGGCCTGATCGAGGTCTTCCTGCTGGCGACGCTGTGCCTCTAGACGCTCCTGGAGCTCCTGCTGGTCGCCGAGCGCCGCGAGGTTCACGGGACCGAGCGCCTGGATCTGGAGGCCGAGACTGCGGTGGCTCTCCTCCATCGATCCCAGGGGGATGGACTGCAAATCGTCGCGGGCCGCCGCGTCGAAAATCTCGCCGGGCGCGGTGCCGCACAGATCGACGACCCGGGTGTGCAGGTGCTCGCGGCGGACCTGTTCCTCGGCGAGGTGCACCTGCAGGGTCCCCTGCTCGGCAATGATTTCCTCACGTCGGACGCGCAGCAACCGCAGCCGCTCCTCGGTTTCACGCGCTCGTCCACTCAGCAGGCGGTGACGGTCCTGCGCCTCGTTGAGCCGGCATTCGATGAAGTCCCGTTCGCCGGCGAGAATCGCCCGCTCGCGGGCGAGTTCTTCCACGCTGGTTGCCGCCGCGGCCGAGCCCGCGAGCGCCTCCTCGATCGCTCCCGCCAGCTCGGCGCGCCGGCCGGTGGCGCGCGCGGAGTCCGCGACAAGGTGTTCGCGGCGCGTCCTGAGATGGGCAGCCCGTTCACGGCCGGCGGCAAGCTCCACCTGCAGCCCGGCGAGCCGTTCCATCTGCGCGCGTTCCTCGTGCAGGCGGGAGGACAGGTCGGCTTCCCTTACCGCCAGATCCTCCTCGTGGCGAGCCCGGGCAGCGGCGAGCTCGTTGCGGAGGGTCCGCTCCCTAGCCAGGTCAAGATCGCTCTGCGCGCGCTCGGCGCCGACGCGTTCCGACAGCTCGGAGAGGCGCTCGCGCTGGGTCGCGTGCGCGCTGCGCTTCTGGCGCGAGAACAGCAGATCCTTCTCGAGCGATGCGATCTGCTGGTCGAGCGCGCGCCCCTCCTGATCGAGCGTCCGCACGCTCAGCTCGTGACCGCGTTCGCGCTCGCGGACTTCCTTCAGCCGCTCGCCGAGCGCTTCAGCCCTCTCCCCGGCGGCGTTCGCAACCGCCTGTGTTTCGCGGATCGAGCGTACCAGAGGGAGCAATTCGCGCGAGGGGTCGAGGCGCCCCGCGGTCACCGCGCCGTCCGGCCAGAGCACTTCGCCGACCGGGGTGACGAAGGTGCACGCGACGGCACCCGCGCGCCAGAGCTCAAGCGCCCCGGCAAGGCTCCCGGCGAGATAGACATCCTGGAGCAGGTGCTCGACGAGCGGTCGCAGATCGGGGGAGATCGTCACGACATCGATCAGCCGCGGCAGATCGTCACGCTCGAGCGCGGGTGGCGCGGGCGCGTTGCGCCGCGGATCCAGCGGCAGGAAGGTGCCGCGCACCGACGTGCCCTCCTGCAGCACCCGCGCGGCCTCGATGCCGACTTCGGGCGCCTTGACGAGGAGAAATTTGAGGCGGTCGCCGAGGACAGCCTCCAGGGCCGCCTCGTGCTCGGTCGGCACCTGAAGCTCATCCGCGAGAAGACCGCGCAGGCCACCGTTGAGATCCTGGTGAGCGAGGATACGGGAGAGCTCCTCCTGGAAGAGCTCCGGCCAGCCGCTCAGGTTGCGCTCGAGCTCGCTGAGCGATGCCAGACGCGCCGTGGCCGCGTTGAGCTCGTCCCGCGCAGACGACAGCCCCGCGTCCACCGCCGCGGCCTCTTCCCGCGCCAGGGCAAGGTCGGTTGCGGCGGCCGCTGCCTGGTCGAGATTGCGTTCGAACGACTCGCGATTCGTCGAGAGTTGACGCGCCAGATCCTCTTCGCGCGTCGCAAGCACGGTGTCCTCGGCCTCGAGAGCGACGAGTTCGGCGGTGACCCGTCCAAGCTCACGCTCGATCGCCTCCGAGCGGGCCTCGAGGCGCGCAAGGGCGCGATGGGCTTCCGACTCGACGCGAACGCAGTCCCGATAGCGCACGGCAGCCTCGTCGAGAGTCTCCTTGCCTTCGCGGGCCGCCCTGGCTGCCTCGTCGAGCAGGGACGTGGTTTCGAGCCGTCGCGCCTCCCCGGCGGCGAGGGATTCCTCGAGTCGGCTCAATTCGTTCTCGACCGCGGCCAGGTCCGTGGTGTTGCCCGCCAGAAGGGTGGCCAGATGATCTGATTCTGCACCGTCGCTGGCGAGTGATTGCTGGAGCCCGGCGAGGCGGCCGCGGGCGGCGTCAAGCTGCTGTTCGAGCGCCTCTAGTCGGGCCCGGTGGGCGTAGAACTCCTCGCGGAGGCCGCCGAGCGATTGCTCGACCTGGACCGACTCGAGCGAGCCGGCCTCGAGGCCGGCCTCCAGCGTGCTCGTCTCTGCCCGGAGCCTCTCCTGCAGTTCGGCCAGCCCGCGGATCCTCTCCTCGTGAGAGCGAATCCGCTCAAGAAGCGCGTCGTGCTGATGGACGAGCATCCGCAGCTCGAGCGTCTCGAACTGCGCTTTGAGTTCGTGGTAGCGTTCCGCCTTGCGAGCCTGGCGCTGGAGCGAGCCGAGCTGCCGTTTGATCTCGGCAGTCAGATCGTTCAGGCGTACGAGGTTCTGCTCGGTTGCGTCGAGCTTGCGCAGCGCGGCTGTCTTGCGTTCCTTGAATTTCGCGATCCCGGCGGCTTCCTCGAGCAGGATCCGCCGATCCTCCGGGTGGGCGTCGACCAGGGAGCCGATGTGCCCCTGGCTGATGACAGCGTAGGCTTTGGGGTTGAGCCCGGTGTCGAGAAACAGTTCGCGGATGTCGCGCAACCGGCAGGCGCTGTTGTTGATGTAATACTCGCTCTCGCCGGAGCGGTAGAGCCGACGGGTGACGCAGATTTCTGTGAACTTGTTGTAGGGGACCGGCAACTCCTCCCCGGTGAGCTCGACGGTCAGCGAAACCTCGGCCATCCCGAGCGGATGCCGCGACTGGCTCCCGGAAAAGATCAGATCCTCCATCTTTTCCCCGCGCAGTTGCTTGGGGCTCTGCTCCCCGAGCACCCAGCGGATGGCGTCCGCGATATTGCTTTTCCCGCAACCGTTGGGACCGACGACGGCGTTGATGCCCGGGCGAAAATGCACCTCGGTGCGATCAAAGAATGTCTTGAATCCGTGTAGTTCGAGTTTCTTGAAAATCAAGGCGTTTCCTCCATCGCCCCGCATGGTTGACGAGTCCAGCGAAAAGGCCAGAATACACTATCGAGCGTGTTGATAACTATGCACAACACAATATCTTGTGTCAAGACCGGTTGAAACGCATGCGCAGCAGGCCACTCAAAATGGTTCAGATGCAAGAGCGAAGCGCAACGCCGCAGATGGGCCATTTTCAGCGGCCTGCTATTGCTCCAGATGCATCCAGAGATAACCAGCCAGGCTGGCGAAGAAGAGGTTGGGTAGCCAGGCCGCCAGCAGGGGGGTGAGCTTGCCTGCGTGCCCGAGAGAGACGCCGATTGAGATGATGATCCAGTAAGTGAAGCCGAGGGTGAGGCTGGCGCCGAGGCTGGCGACGATGCCCCCTCCCAACCGAGAGCGAAACGCGATGGGGATCGCCAGCAGCGTGACCACGAGGCTGACAAGCGGCAGCGAGATTTTTGTCTGGAGGTCGACCATGTAGGCGGTCGGATTGAAACCGCTGCGGCGCAGCTTGCGCACGTACTCGGCGAGCGCCGTGAGGTTCATCTCCTCGGGGCGTTCGCGGTACTGTGAAATGTCCTTGGGCTTCTCCCTCAGCCGCATGCGATGGCGAGGCAGGAAACGGGCCTTGATCGTGCCATCGGGAAGGAACGTCCGCAGGGTGACGCTGAAGAAGTCCCAGCGGCCGCGACGGTAACGGGCACGGCGGGCGTCGATGCGCTGCACGAGCCTCGCTCCGTTGGCGTCGAAACGGTAGAGGGTGACGCCCTCCATCGATTGTTCAACCGGATCGAGCAGCTGGATGTTGAAGATCGTGTTTCGCTCTCCGTAGAACCAGATGCGGTTCTGTCGGAAGATGCTGCGGGACGGCCGGTTCTTGATGTGGGTGTCCAGCACATACTGCGACTGGCGGGTCGTCACGGGCACGAGGTACTCGTTGGTGACAAAGACCAGCGCGCTGGCGAGAGCGCCGAGAGCGACAAGCGGGGCGCACAGGTGCATCAGGGTGACGCCGCCGCAGCGGACGGCGGTGATCTCGCGGTTGTGGTTCATGATCCCGAGGGTCACCAGGATCGCCACGAGCATCGAGACCGGGGTGATGTGGAAGATGAACAACGGCATCTTCAAGGCGAAATACAGGAATTTCCAGCGCACCGGGGTCGGGAAGTTGATGAAAAGGTCTATGCGCTGGAAGAAATCGACCAGCACGTAGGTGCCGAGCAGGCCGGTGAAGCAGATCCCGAAGATCTTGAGGAATTCGCGACTGACATAGCGCTGGAGGATGGTCATGCCCCGGGCCCCGGGCCGCCGCGCCCGATCGGCAGGCGCGGCCAGCTGAAAGGCGTTTCGGCGAGTACCTTGCGGAAGAGTGCAACCGTGGCGGTGCCGAAGAAGATGTTCGCCGACCACATCGCCCAGAAGGGGCTGAGGCGACCCTGTTTGCCGAGCGGTTCACCGGCGAGGAGGAAGACGTAATAGATGATCGCAATGGCGATGCTCAGGGCGAAGCTCACGAGCTTCTCGCCACGACGGAAGAGGACCCCCATGGCCACCCCGAGCAAGCCGAAGATGAATGCGGCGAACGGTATCGAGAATTTCTTGTGGATCTCAACCAGCGGTGCCCATTGCTTGACGCCAAGACGGCGGTACTCGGAAATTTTCGCGCGCAGTTCGTCGAGCGTCATCTCGCGTAGTCCCTTGGGTAATGAAGGACTCTCGCCGGCCTCGTCGCCGAGGCTCAATTGCAGGTCGTGCGTGCGGAAGTTGGTGTGCTGGTAGGTGGTGAAGTCCCGGGAAAGGACGTGGATGCCGCCGTTCTCGAGCCGGAAGACCACCTTGTCCGAGCCGGGGTCCGCGACAAGCCAGCCACGCTCCGCGACGATGGTGATCGGCTCGCCCGGAGGCTGACGCTTCTCGGGTCGGGCGTCAGAGATGAAGATGCCCTCCATGGAGCGATTGCCGGCCTGGGGGATGGTGTTGATGTAGATCACGAGTCCCTCGAAGTCGTCGTTGAAAATTTTCTCCCGAAGGCCGACGCTGGCCTTGGTGCGGACGATCTCGAACATGCTGGTCCGGAATGCCTGGTTTCCGGCTGGCAGGGCGACGATGATCAGCCAGCTCGTCAGGGCCCATGCGGCGGTGGAGAAGATCGCGACGGGCAGGGTGAGGCGCAGCAGGCTGAATCCCCCCGTCTTGAGTGCAGTCAGCTCGTTTTCAGCGGAGAGCCGACCGAAGGTGACGACCGTGGCGAGAAAGACCGATATCGGCACGGTGAGCACGAGGATCGACGGCAGCAGGTAGAGGACGAGCCGCAGGATCGTCCCCGTGGCCACCCCTTTGTTGACGATCAGCTCCATCAGCCGCAAGATCTGGCTCATGAGCAGCAGGAAGGTGAAAATGAACATGCCCAGGATAAATGGGGGCACGAGCTCACGCAGGATGTACCGGTCGACGAGCTTCATCAGGCGGCAGTATAGGGACTCGCCGGCCTTCGGGCAACGCGGGCGGGGCGCTGCCAGAGCTAGCAGCGCGGTCCGAGATCGGCGAGATCAGCGAGCGTCGTCGAGTCGAGAAACTTATTGATTGTCGTGCCGAGTTTCTCCCAGAGCATGTGCGTCACGCACTCGTCGGCGCGCGGGCAGGGCTTCTTGCTGGCGGAGAAGTCGTCGCTGCAGAACACCGGGAAGGTGCTCTCGCCGACTGCGCGAAGGATCTCGCCTATGGTGATCTTTTCGGGGGGCTTGCTCAATTTATAGCCGCCGCGTGGCCCGCGCACGCTGGTGACAATGCCATTTTTCCGCAAGTGCACGAAGAGCTGCTCAAGAAAGTTCAGCGAAATGTTTTGCCGTTTCGCCACCTCGGAGAGCGGCGTGGGCCGGTCCGTCTGATAGGTCGACAGGCAAAACAGCGCCCGCACCGCGTATCTTCCCTTGGTGGTCAATCGCATAGCCCGCGTTTCTCCTTGGAGTGGTGAGTACGGTTGTTACCCAATCAGTTGCCTTATGATATTCATTTTATTATTGAATTGATAAACAAGTCAAGAGAAATCATTCACAAGGCAAGATGGCACGCGTTTCCAAGGAAGGCTGGCCGCATGGTGAAGGCTCATCGGAAATCAAGGAACCTGAGAACGGGCGGGGAATAGGCGTTCCCCGCCCGTGGTGCGGTTATCTGGACGCAGTCCCGGATATCTGAGACGCCTGCGACTGGAGAGGTGTGACGGTGAGGTAGGCGGAGATCGACGCAAGGGTCTTTTCCTTGATGCCGGGCACCTCGAGAAGTTCTTCGAGCTTGGCGAACGATCCTTTCTTGAGTCTCAGGTCAACGATCGCCTGAGCCATTCGTGGCCCGATGCCGGGGACACCGATGAGCTCATCCGTTGAAGCACGGTTGATATCGAGTTTTTGCGACGTGACAGTCGAGGCGACTGGCGCCTGTGATTCCGGCGGGGCTTTCCGATCGGCAGCCGAGATGTAGCCCGGAGCAACGAGCAGAGCTGCCAACAGCAGGAACATGATTCCTTTCATGGCACATCCTCCTTGTGGAAGCGGTTTTATTCTAACCTGTGGCGACTGATTTCATACGGCTCTTCCTGGATTCCTCCTTTCCCAGCCTGGCATTGGCTCGTCACGAACTGAAAAATATTATGCATCGTTCGTGCCAACCGTAGAACTAACTGATATCACACGCATATGTTGTGATGCGGAGTATTAGTGCGCCTGTACGATGTTCCCGCGAGGAGCGCTTCTGTCTCCACCTTGGCTCCGATGGGTGCCAGCAGCCGTCATTGCCCGATCTGTCCCCGGGTTGGCGATGGGGACAGGTAGTGTGGTAACCTTCGATTGTATGGACGTATTGAATCGGCTTGAGGTCCGCATCCTCGGACTTGGCGTTGATGGCGGCCAGGCGGTGCCCGCAGTGGCCCGGGATGTCAGGGAGTTATGGCGGCGAGACGCGGTTATTGAGATAGAAACCGCACAGGCTGGCGTTGACCCGCGTCTGGCCACCGGAACAATCCGCCGTTGGTGTGACGGCGGTCAGGTCGCGGTGGTCTTCACGGTCGGCCGCGCTGGCCACGATCGCGAGGATTTTGCACCGGAGATCACCGGCGCGCTTCTGGACCGCTCCCTGCCCGGCATCGAAGAGCGGATGTATCTCGCCTCAGCCCGGCGACCGCGCGACTTGCTGTTTCGGGGCAGGGCGGGAATGCGTCGGGCGACGCTCGTGGTCAATCTCCCAGCCCGGCCCGCACGAGCGAGGGCGATCGTGCGGTTCCTCGGTCCCATCGTCAGCCATGTGATCGAAAAGGCCCGCGGGAGCGATCGGGAGTGCGCGCGGTCGGTGGCGGCGCGGTGAGGGGCTTATTCGTCACCTTCGAGGGCACCGAGGGCACCGGTAAAAGCACGCAGCTGCGGCTGCTTGCCGATCATCTGCGGGCATCCGGCCAGCGTGTGCTGCTCAGTCGCGAACCCGGCGGCACGGCTTTCGGACGCTCCTTGCGCAGCATGCTGCTCGACCCAGCCGCCGCGACCATCGTCCCCTGGGCCGAGCTGTTTCTCTACCTTGCCGACCGGGCGCAACACGTGCGTGAGGTCGTCCTCCCCGCGCTCGAGCGCGGGGATTGGGTGATCTGCGACCGATTCGCGGACGCCACGGTGGCATACCAGGGCTACGGCCGCGGCCTCGATGCCGCCTTCGTCAGGGACGCCAGTGATCGCGCTGCCGCCGGGCTTGTGCCCGATCTGACGCTGCTGCTCGATTTCGAGGACGTTTCCGAGGGCGTCGCCCGGGCGCGCCGGCGCCAGCAAGGCGATGGCACCGCAGGAGTGGAAGACCGCTTCGAGTGCGAGGATCCGGCTTTCCACCGGCGGGTGCGCGACGGTTATCGATCGCTCGCAGCCGCTGACCCGGGTCGAATCCGACTGCTCCCTGCCAGCCTCCCTGCCGAGGTATTGCACCGGCTGGTTCTGGCCGAGATCGCCAGCCGTACGGGGACCCTGCAACAGGCGGGGCATTGAGGCGATGTTCTTCGCGAGCCTCGTCGGGCACCATCGGGCAAAGCAGCAGCTCTCCCGCGCGCTGGCGCGCGCGACGGTCCACACCGGATATCTCTTCCTCGGGCCCGAGGGCGTTGGCAAGCATCTTGCCGCGCGGGAGTTCGTCCGTGCCTGGCTCTGCCCGGAGGCGTCGGAAGGGCCCTGCGGCGTGTGTGAATCGTGCCGGCGGGTTGGAGGGGGCGCACACCCGGACCTGATTGAAGTGACCCTCGTCGAGAAGAGGAAATCCATCGGCGTCGAGCAGGTGCGTGACCTCGGAGAGTGGCTCGTCCAGTCGCCGGGCCACGGCAGGCACAAGGCGGCGATTCTCGACCCGGCGGCTGCACTGACGACCGAGGGAGCGAACGCACTGCTCAAGACGTTAGAGGAGCCGCCACCCGGGCGGGTCATCGTGCTGATTGCGACGCGCGCCGGGGCACTGCCGCCGACCGTGCGTTCACGGTGCCAGCAGGTGTCGTTCGGCGCTCTCTCCGAGGACGAGGTTGCGGAGGTGCTGCGCCGCAATGGCTGGCCGGTGCAGTCGGCGCGGCAGGCCGCGGCGCTGGCCGAAGGCAGCCCCGGTACCGCCTTGCAGCGCGACGGGATGCTCTGGCAGGAGACGGCCGCCGCCGTACGCACCGTTCTCGACGCGCTCGCGGCCGGCGACCGAGGCGCAGCGCTGTCGTTCGCCGAAACCACCGGGGAGGCGCGCGAGAAGGCGCTGTCGTCGCTGCAGGCCCTCATCGGTTTCTCACGGCTTGCGGTGCGACACCGACTCGGCGACCGCGGGGCTGGCTCCGTGGTGGTGCCGGCTCTGCTCGAACGGCTGGAGACCGAGCAGATCGGCCGGCTGCTTGCCGGCGCGCTGGAAACCCATCGGCGACTCGAGGGCGACCGCCCTCCCAACGCGAAACTTGCGCTCGCCACGCTGCTCGTGGGAGCGGTCGAGGTCGCAGGGACGAGGCAATGATCCTGATCACCGCGGCTGCACGCGTCCGGTGTCCCGCCGCACGGGGGAAACACGCATGATCGAAGTCGTGAAGGTTCGCCTCCGCGAAGGGGGCAAGATCCAGGACTACGACACGGCCCTGCAGGAGCTCACGATCGGCGACCGGGTTATCGTCCCGACGCCCGACGGACTGACGCTCGGGACCGTGGTCTCCAACCCGCAGCGGCTCGACGAGGAATACGTCAAGGTCACCTTCCGCAAAATCCTGCGCCGCGCCAGCGCCGAGGACGAGGCCAGGGTGCTGCGCCACCAGGAGCTCGAACGCGAAGCCTACCGGTACTGTTGCGGCGCCATCGCCCGTCTCCAGCTGCCGATGAAGCTGGTCGAGGTCGAGTACCTCTTCGAGGGCGGCAAGGCGGTCTTCTACTTCACCGCCGACGGGCGGGTCGACTTCCGTCAGCTCGTCAAGGAGCTGGCCCACGAGTGCCGGATGCGCATCGAGATGCGCCAGATCGGCGTGCGCGACGAGGCCCGCATGATCGGCGGCTACGGGATCTGCGGCCGGGAGCTGTGCTGCGCGAGTTTCCTCTCAGACTTCGAACCGATCTCGATCCGCATGGCCAAGGACCAGGACCTGCCGCTCTCGCCCGGAAAGGTTTCCGGGGTTTGCGGCAGGCTGATGTGCTGCCTCGGCTACGAGGCGCGGGTCTACGAGGAGTTCAAGCAGGGTTTGCCCAGGATCGGTGAAAAGGTGCGCGTGCGCGAGGGGGTCGGCCGGGTGCGCAAGCACAATATCTTCGAGGACGCCTTCACGGTGGAGATCGAGGGGGGAGAGTTCGTGAAGGTGCCGAAGAAGGACTGGAGCCGCGGGCCTCGACCCGAGGAGGCGCCCGCCGCCGCGGCCGGAACCACGGAGTCGAAGGCCGGGCCGCAGATCCCGGCCGCGACCCCCGAGCGCGCCGGCGCCGATGGGCGGCAGGAGCGACGCGACCAGGGTGTCCGCCGTGGACAAGGCGGCCGTCGGCAGGGACGCGGCGGTTCCCGGGACCGTTCCGGGCGGCCGGGCCCCGGCGGACGGTCACCTTCTTGACAAGTGCCACCCGGCATCCCTATCATTCACGTTTCGGCCCGCAAGACGAGGCGGGGCGCTCCGGGGAACCGGAGCGGGTGAGATCCTGCGATTGAGAAAAGGAGTGCGACAGACGCCATGAAAGTCATCCTCAAGGCAGACATCGAGAGGCTCGGCAAGGTCGGGGATGTGGTGACGGTCGCCCCGGGGTACGCCCGCAACTTCCTGATGCCCCGCGAGCTGGCGTTCGAGGCCAGCGAGAAGAACCTCGCCCGCATCGCGGTCGAGAAGAAGCGCTACGTCAAGGTCCAGGCCAAGGTCCGCCAGGAGGCCGAGACCCTGGCGGCCAGGCTCGGGGCGCTGTCTCTTACGATCCGCCAGCCGGCGGGCGAGAGCGACAGGCTCTTCGGAACCGTGACCACCATGGACATCGCCGCGGCCCTCGAGAAAGAGGGGATCGCGATCGACAAGCGTCAGATCACCGTCGAGGAGCCCATCAAGACCCTCGGTATCTACACGGTGCCCGTGAAACTGGCTCCCGAGGTCACCGCGGCCCTGAAGGTCTGGGTCGTCCGGGAGTAAGGTCTCCCGGAGGTCCCGCCCATGGCGCCCACGGCCGCCGCTGACGCCGGGTACGATCGGCTCCCGCCGCAAAACCTCGAAGCGGAGCAGTCCGTCCTCGGCGCCGTTTTGCTGGACAACGCGGTCCTGCCCCGGGTCATCGAGTTGCTGCAGCCGGAGGATTTCTACCGCGGGCAGCACCGCCGTCTCTTCGCCGCGATGCTCGACCTGTTCGAGCGCGACGAGTCGATCGACCTGATCACGCTGCGCGAGCGCCTCGAGCAGAAAAACCAGCTAGAGGAGGCCGGCGGCGCCGCCTACCTGTCCTCGCTCGTGGACCTGGTGCCGACGGCGGCCAACATCGCCTACCACGCGCGCATCGTCCGCGAGAAGGCGATGATGCGCGGTCTGATCTCGGCTTCCACCGAGATCGCCGCGATGAGCTACGAGGGGTCCCGCGACGTCGAGCAGGTTCTCGACGAGGCAGAGCGGCGCATCTTCCTGCTCTCCGAGCGCAGCGTGCGCAACGGCTTCGTGCCGCTTCGCGCGGTCATGAAGGACAGCTTCAAGGTCATCGAGAAACTCTTCGAAAAGAAGCACCACGTAACCGGCGTCGCTTCGGGTTTCACTGATCTCGACCAGATGACGTGCGGCTTCCAGCCCTCGGACCTGGTGATCATCGCCGGCCGGCCGAGCATGGGCAAGACCGCGTTCGTCCTCAACATCGCCGAGCACATCGGCCTGGAGGAACGGCTGCCCGTGGCGGTTTTCTCGCTCGAGATGAGCCGCGAGCAGCTCGCGATGCGCATGCTCAGCTCCGTCTCCGGGGTCGACGGCAACCGTCTGCGCCGCGGTTTTCTCAGCCGCGAGGACTGGCCGCTGCTCTCGCGCGCCGCGGGCAAGCTCGCCGAGGCGCCGATCTTCATCGACGACTCGGCGGCCTGCACGGTCTTGGAGATCCGCGCCAAGTCACGGCGGCTCAAGGCCGAGAGCGGGCTTGCGCTCGTGATCGTCGATTACCTGCAGCTGATCCGCGGGCGCGATCGCTCGGAGAGCCGGCAGCAGGAGATCTCGGAGATCTCGCGCTCGCTCAAGAGCCTCGCCAAGGAGCTCAAGGTGCCCGTGATCGCGCTGTCGCAGCTCTCGCGCGCGGTCGAGTCGCGCGGCGGGGACAAGCGGCCGCAGCTTTCGGATCTGCGCGAATCCGGTGCCATCGAGCAGGACGCCGACGTCGTGGCCTTCATCTTCAGGGAAGACATGTACCGGGACGACGCCGACCAGCAGCAGGGCGTCGCGGAGGTCATCGTCCGCAAACAGCGCAACGGGCCCACGGGCACCGTGAAGCTGGCTTTCCGCAAGGAATGCACCCGCTTCGGGAACCTGGCGCCGGGCTACCAGGAGTGAGTCCGGAATATTCCGCACCCTTGTCCGCGGGTCGCCCGACGCGTGCCAGGATCGACCTCGATGCTCTCGGGCACAACGTGCGCCTGGCCGTGCGCCTGGCGGGACCCGAGCGGCGGGTCCTCGCCGTGGTGAAAGCCGACGCCTACGGGCATGGCGCCATCTGGTCGGCGCGGGCGGCCCTCGCCGCCGGTGCCGCCAAACTCGGTGCAGCCACGCCCGGGGAGGTCCGCTCGCTGCGGGCGGCCGGCATCGACGCCCCCGTGCTGCTGCTCAGCGAGGTGTCGCCCGACCGCGCCGCAGAGATGACTCGGCTGGGCTGTTCGCTGACCTTGTACACGCTTGCGTTCGCCGAGGCGCTCGAGCGCGAGGCGCAGCGCTCGGGCCGGCGCGTTGTCGTCCACCTCAAGGTCGACACCGGGATGGGGCGCATCGGCATCGCGCCAGCCGATGTGCTGCCTTTCGTCGCCCGGTTGCGGGACTTCCCCCACCTGGTCCTCGAAGGGATCATGTCCCACCCCAGCGAGGCCGAGCAGCACGCGAGCCCGGTGACCGCCCGGCAGATCGCGGCGTTTCGGGCCGTCTGCGACGCCGTGGAGGCGGTTGCCGGACCCGTGCGCTGGAAGCACATCGCCAACAGCGCACTGCTGATGCCCGGCAATCCGGCTGGGAACCTCGTCCGTCCCGGGATCATGCTCTACGGCGCGGCGCCGGCGTCCAGGCTTCCCCACGCCGGTGAGTTGCGCCCGGTGATGGTCCTCTCGACCGCCGTCGCGTTCCTCAAGCGTGTCCCGGCCGGAACCCCGCTGAGCTACGGCGGGACATTCGTGACCCGGCGGGAAAGCCTGATTGCGACGCTCCCGGTCGGCTATGCGGACGGCTACCGCCGCGCTTTCTCGAATCGCGCCAGCGTCCTGGTGCGGGGGGCGCGCGCGCCGGTGGTCGGCACCGTCTGCATGGACCTGTGCTTGGCCGATGTCACCGGCATCCCGGGGGTCGCCGTCGGCGACGAGGTCGTCCTGCTCGGCGAGCAGGGCGGGGAACGCATTACGGTGGACGAACTCGCGGCGCACGCCGGGACAATCTCCTACGAGATCTTCTGCGGTATCGGACCGCGGGTGCCGCGGGTGTATTCGGGGGCGGCGGTGGGGTATGATGGCGCAGCGGGACACGCGTCCCGCCCCCAGAACCATGAGCAGGGTGAGCGATGAACGCGTTCATCAGATTTTTCGAGAGACTCGGCGCCGGCACCACCCGCTTTCTCGAGGAGGCGGGGAACCTGTGTCTGCTGCTGATCCACACGGTCGGGTGGGTAGTCCGCCCGCCATTTCGCGTTCGCAGCCTTTTCGAACAGATGGCGAGCGTGGGCGTGAGCTCGCTGCCGATCGTGACGATCACGGCGATCTTCACCGGCGCGGTGCTGGCACTGCAGACGATGACCGGCTTCAGGCGCTTCAACGCCGAGGATCTCGTGGGGACGATCGTCGCGCTGTCGATCTGCCGGGAGCTCGGGCCGGTGCTCACCGGGCTGATCGTCTCCGGCCGCGTCGGCTCCGGCATGGCGGCCGAACTCGGGACGATGAAGGTCACCGAACAGATCGACGCCCTCGAAACGCTCGCCACCGACCCGGTGAACTACCTCGTCGTGCCGCGCTTTCTCGCCGGGCTCGTCATGCTCCCGGTGCTTACCGCGCTGGCCGATGTGGTTGGCATGGCGGGCGGGTACGCCGTCAGCGTCTTCGTGCTGCACGCCAACGCCACGATCTACTTCCGCAGGAGCATGGAGTTTTTGGCCCTCGAGGACATCTACACCGGGATCGTCAAGGCGGCGGTCTTCGGTATGATCATCAGCATCGTCGGCTGTTACAAGGGTTTTGTCACCGAGGGCGGCGCCGAGGGTGTGGGGCGTGCGACGACGCACTCCGTCGTGCTCTCCTCGATGCTGATCCTCACCGCCAACTACTTCATCACGGCATTCTTCTTCTGATGTCGGCCGCGCCCGGGAACGAACCGATGATCCGCGTCCGCGGGCTCTGCAAGAGCTTCGGGACGCACCAGGTGCTCGACGGACTTGACCTGGACGTCGAGCGCGGCGAGACCATGGTCGTCATCGGCGGGTCGGGGACCGGTAAAAGCGTGCTGCTCAAGCACATCATCGGCTTGTTGCGCCCGGACGCAGGGGATGTGGTCGTCGATGGCGTCCCCGTTTCCCGGCTCAAGGGCTGGGAGCTCAAGGAGTTCCGCAAGGAGTTCGGGATGCTCTTCCAGGGATCGGCGCTTTTCGACTCGCTGCGCGTGGCCGACAACGTGGCTTTCGGATTGCGCGAGCACGCTCACCTGAAGGAGGCGGTCATCCGCGAGAAGGTGCGCGAGAAGCTCGCGCTGGTCGGCCTGCACGACGTCGAGAAGCTCTGGCCGTCGGAGCTCTCCGGCGGCATGAAGAAGCGGGTTTCCCTCGCGCGCGCCCTCGCCATGGAACCGAAGATACTCCTCTACGACGAGCCGACAACCGGCCTGGACCCGATCAGGGCCGATGCGATCAACGACCTGATCGTCGAGCTGCGCAACCGGCTCCGGGTGACGGGGGTCGCGATAACCCACGACATGACGAGCGCCTACAAGATTGCCGATAGAATAGCCATGTTGTATAAAGGAAAAATAATTGCCGTGGGCACGCCCCAGGAGATCCGCGACAGCGCGGACCCGGTGGTGCACCAGTTCATCACCGGGAGCGCCCGCGGTCCGATCACGGACTAGGGCGGGAGGGTCGCAGGGGCGATGCGGTTGTTCTCGACGGAAGCCAAGGTCGGCATCGTCGTCTTCTCGGCCCTGCTGGCGCTCACCTGGCTGACCTTCCAGATCGGGGAGTTCCGCTTCCGCGAGAAGGGGTATGTCATCGAGGCCGTATTCCGGACCGTCTCGGGCCTTGAGCCGAAGGCCAAGGTCCGCATGGCCGGCGTGCTGGTTGGCTCCGTCGACCGGATCTTCCTCAGGGAGGGGCGGGCGCACGCGCACCTGCGGTTGGACGACGGCGTCGTCGTTCGCGAGGACTCGGTGATCGCGGTGGCCTCGATCGGCATCCTCTCCGAGCGCTATGTCGAGATCACCTCCGGTTCGCTCACGGCGCGCGCCCTCGCTCCGGGCGAGGTCGTCACCGGCCGCGAACTCACCGATCTGGACCAGCTCGTCGGGCAGCTCGCCGACACGGGCAAGACGATCTCCTCGCTGGCGTCGAGCATCAAGGAGACCTTCGGCGGCAGGGACTCCACGGTCTCGCAGCTGATGCAGAACACCAACAGCCTGGTCGACCGGGTGAACGCGTTGCTGGATGACAACCGGCGCCGGGTGGCCGATCTGCTTGCGCAGAGCGCGGGGCTCGCCCGCGACACCCGCGAGCTGCTCGCCGACAATCGCGACGAACTGCACGGCACGATCGCCAACCTGCGCGAGTTCTCGGCGACGCTGAACCGGCGGGCCGACGAGCTTTCCTCAGAACTGACCAGGACGGCCGAGGACCTGCGCGGCGTTGTGCGTGACGGCGGGGACGACCTCAGAGGCCTGATGGCGTCGCTGCGCTCCGCGTCGGCGAAGGCGGAGCAGGCCGCGGAAACCCTGACCTCGATACTCAAGAAGGTCGACGGCGGCACCGGTACGCTGGGGAGGCTGGTCAACGACGACGAATCGCTCGAGAAAGTCGACCACGCGGTCGAGCAGGTCGGCGGCATCGCCGAGAAGATCAACAGCGGGCAGGGCAGCGTCGGGCGTCTCGTGAACGACGACATCCTGATTGGCAAGATCGAGACGGCAGTCGATTCCGCAAACCGCCTTCTTGGCGAGACCGACAGGATGCGGTTCTTCCTCGGCTATCGCGGCGAGTTCCTCGCGAATTCCTCCAAGCTGAAGAACTACGTGACCATGAAGTTCCAGCCACGCGACGACAAGTACTACCTGATGGAGATCGTGGACGACCCGGCCGGCAAGCGCAGCGTCACCAATACAACGACCACCATCGATCGCCCTGAGGGCGGCTACCAGCTCGACGAGAGCACCGTTGTCACCGAGGTGGACAAACTCAAGTACACCCTGGAGTTCGCCAAGGAATTCGGCCCGCTGACATTCCGCGGCGGCCTCATCGAGTCACAGGGTGGCGCCGGGCTGGACTACCGGCTCTTCGGCGAACGCATGCTGCTGAGTTTCGACGGCTGGGACTTCGGCCGCGAGGATGGCCCTCATCTCAAGCTGAGCGGCAAGGTCAGGCTCTACAGGGACATCTTCCTCAACGCCGGCGTCGACGACCTCGGCGAGGAGAGCCGGCGCTCGGCGTTCCTCGGCGCAGGAATCCTCTTTTCCGACGAGGACCTGAAATACCTGCTGAACCTCACCCGGTTCACCCAGTAGGCGTGGGCGAGAAGAGCCGCTACCTCTGCCAGGGCTGTGGCTTCGTCTCGCCGAAATGGCTGGGGCGCTGCCCCGATTGCGGTTCCTGGAACAGCCTGGTCGAGGAGGCCTTTCGTGGCGGTGCGTCCTCAGCGCGGGCGGCCGGGGATCCCCTAGCGGCGCCCCTGCCACTGGACAGCATTGCCGCGGATGACGCGCCGCGCATCGCCACCGGCAGCGCCGAGCTCGACCGGGTCCTCGGTGGCGGTCTGGTGCCCGGAAGCGTTGTCCTGCTCGGCGGTGACCCGGGGATCGGCAAGACGACGCTCCTGCTCGAATATCTCGGAAGGCTGGCAGCAGGGCGCCCGGAGCAGGTCCTCTACTGTTCGGGGGAGGAGTCGCCGCGACAGATCAAGTTGCGGGCCGATCGCATCGGCCTGGCCACGGACCGGCTGGTAGTGTTCGCCCAGAACTCGCTCGAGCCGGTTATCGCCGAAATCCGCCGGATGCGACCGCTTGCGGTCGTGGTCGACTCCATCCAGACGGTCACGACCGCTGTGCTCGAGTCGACGGCGGGCAGCGTCAGCCAGGTGCGCGAGGTCGCCGCCCAGCTCATCGCCGTTGCCAAGCGCCTCGAGATCCCGGTCTTCCTCGTGGGGCACGTCACCAAGGACGGCTCTCTTGCCGGGCCGCGTGTCCTCGAGCACATGGTCGACACGGTTCTGTACTTTGAAGGGGAGAACACCCGCGATTTTCGGATCCTGCGCGCCGTGAAGAATCGTTTCGGCTCCACGAACGAGATCGGCGTGTTCGAGATGGGAGACGGCGGCCTGCGCGAAGTCGCCAATCCCTCGCGGCTTTTCTTGCGCGAGGAACGCGGGGAGCTCGCGGGCAGCGTCGTCACGGCGGCGCTCGAGGGGACGCGCCCCTTCCTGGTGGAAGTCCAGGCACTGTGCGCCCAGAGTGCCTTCGCCGCGCCCAAGCGCGGTTGCAGCGGCGCGGACGCGGGGCGCCTGGCGATGCTGATCGCCATCCTCGAAAAGAAGCTCGGACTCATGCTTGCGGATCAGGACGTCTATCTCAACCTCGCCGGAGGAATCCGCGTGGTCGAACCGGCGACCGATCTGGCAATCGCACTCGCGGTGCGGTCGAGTTTTTGCAGCGCCATCGTTGATCCGGGAACGGTTGTCTTCGGCGAGGTCGGGTTGACCGGCGAGGTCCGCGGTGTATCCAATCCCGAGGTTCGCATAAAAGAGGCTGCAAAAATGGGCTTTCGCTGCTGCCTTCTGCCCAAAGCAAATCTTTCCAGAGTCGCCGGAATGGAACGGGAAATAAGCCTAAGAGGGGTTGCGACCCTCGCAGAGGCCATTGATCAGCTGATCCTGTAACATGTTGATATATAATACAATAATATGCACAAAATATGAGCATTGCGGTTTCGGCGCTTTTATTTCGCATCGTGCCCCAAGAAATACACATATTTGCCAACACCTTATCAACAGTCGCTGTGAAAACGTTTCATAACCACTCAATTAACGTGAGTTTTCCATGAAGATCGATCCGCGGGACCGGAATCTGTACAGAAGCAGGATTGCGGCAACCGATTTGATCCATAGTCAGATCTCTATTAAGGAAACCGACATGCTGGTGCTTTCCGAACGCGAAATCGGCGATTTGGTTCGTGACATCGTCCTTACGCAGAGGGACCGTCTGGAGCGATACCTGCTGGCCGATCCGCATTTCAAAGGTTCCCTGCTGCCGGTTGAGGTTTCCGAAGCAGCACCGGGTATCGTCAAATCCATGGCAGCGGCAGGCGCGGCAGCTGGCGTGGGGCCGATGGCCGCGGTCGCGGGCGCAATGTGCGACGCGGTTGCCGCCGGGATCGACGTTGCGGTGCGGGAGCTCATTCTGGAGAATGGCGGGGACCTCTATGTCGCAACCACCCGGGAGCGCATCGTCGGGATTTTCTCAGGGGAGAAGTCACCCCACCGATCCCTCGGCCTGCGAATCAGGCCTGAAAGCACTCCCATCGGCATCTGCACCTCATCCGGGCGCATCGGTCACTCTCTGAGCCTGGGGGACTCGGCTGCGACAACCGTGATCGCCCGTTCCTCGGCGCTCGCCGATGCAGCGGCGACGGCCGTTGGAAACCGGGTCCGCGGGAGGATGGGTGTTCAGCGCGGGCTGTCGGCTGCCCGGGAAATTCCCGGGGTGCTCGGCGTCGTGGTGATCCGCGACGGGCAGGTCGGGGCCTGGGGCGACGTGGAGTTGGCGGGACTCTAGAACATGATGCTTCCTGGCGGTTATTTTGCCGGTCTCGGCTTTTTATCCGGGTCAATTCCGTGCAGCTATCTTGCCGCCCGACTCATCGCCGGCAAGGATGTCCGCGAGGAGGGGAGCGGGAACGTTGGCGCCACCAACGTCTTCCGCGTCGCCGGTCGCACCGCTGGCATCTTGGCTGCCGTGGGTGACGTCCTCAAAAGTCTGTTGCCGGTTCTGGCGGCGAGGATTGACGGAGCACCAGCGCTGTGGCAGGTCGCGACCGCAGCGGCGGTGATCGTCGGCCACTGCTATTCCCCCTTTTTGAAGTTCCGCGGCGGCAAAGGCGTCGCCTCGACCATCACCGTGGCGCTGGTGCTCTGCTGGCCGGCGGCGGTGACCTTTGGTGTCGTCTGGATCGGCGTTTTCCTCGGCAGCGGTTTTGTGTCCCTGGCCTCGATAGTCGCATCTTTCGCACTACCGCTGGGTTCGGCGCTGGCGCGTGCCGATGGGTCGATAACCGTGTTTTTCTGGATGGCGGCGCTTTTCGTGCTCTACAAGCACCGGGGCAATGTACGCCGCCTGCTCGAGGGGAAGGAGTCCCGGATGCGAAAAACTAACTAGCCTCGATCATCCTGGAGGCACAGAAGCGACCGCCGGCGCGTTTCCTCACCGACAAGGAACCAATTCACAATTTTCCCATCAATGCTATATGATTATGGAATGGCGGGTATTTTCACATTGCTGCGTGCCCGGATCGTTGTGTGCACTGCTTTGATGGAGTTGTTCCTCGCGTGCCCGGCAGCGCGCGGTGAGGGCGTCCCTCCACCCGATGCGGCCGCCGCCGTTGCAGCGGGCGGGGCCAGCATTGCCGAAATAGTCCAGTTCGCACTGGATTCCAACCCCGGCATCCGCGCGGCCCGAGCCGCTGTTGACGCGGCGAAGGCCCGATCCGGGATAGCCCGCTCATACCCTGATCCCGCGCTTACCGCGACCTGGTGGCCCCGGAAAGCATCCGAGCGCAAGCAGGAGACGTGGGAACTGATGCTCGAGCAGGGAATCCCTTTCCCGGGGAAGCTCAGCGCCGCCGCACTGGCGCTTGATGCCGAAGAGACGATAACGCGCATCGGGCTGGAACGCGCCAGGCGGGACGTGACGCTCAGGGTGCGCGAATCGGCTGTCGAGATCGACTATCTCCGCAGGGCGCGTGCGGTAGCGGCCGGAAACCGTGAGCTCCTCGGCCGTCTGCGCGCCGCGGGTGAGGCGGGGTACGCCAGAGACCGAACGGGCCTCTTCGACTCCCTGCGGGCCCAGGCGCAGCAGTCGCAGGCCGTCTTCGACGAGCAGCTGCTCGCCGAGCTCGAGATGACCGAGGTGGCCCGGCTCAACAGCCTTCTCGGACGCCCGACCGGAGCCATCGTCGGGCCGATCGACCTTGGTTCCGGGAGGCTTCTGGTGGCGGGTCTTGCGGAGATCGAGGAGGCCGCGGCATCCGGCCGGCAGGAGGTTCGGATGGCGCGGCAGGAGGTGGAGAAGGCGCGGGCCGAGCGGCGCGTCGCAGGCTTCGAGGCCCTTCCCGAGATCATGCTCGGCGCCGGGTACATGCAGGAGAACTCGCTCGAGGAGATGGAGGCGACCAGCCGCTGGCAATTCCAGCTCGGGCTGAGCCTGCCGGTATTCTTCGGCAAGAATGCCGCGCGTCGCGCCGAAGCCGGTGCCGGGGAAGCCCGCGCCGCAGCCATGGAGCAGGAGGCGGCTCTCGAGGCGCGGGCCGAGGTTCGCGAAGCCTGCTTCCGGCTGCGCAACGCCGAGCGTCTCATCGGTCTTTACCGCGACATGTTACTTCCCCAGGCAGTCGCTTCTCTCGAGCTCGCCGAGACCTGGTATCGCGCCGGGCAGGGGAGTTTCGCTGATTTCGTCGAAGCCGGCACGCTCTGGTACACGTTCCAGCTTGCGCTTGCCCGGGCCGGCGCCGACCGCGAGAAGTACCTTGCACGACTCGAGGCCCTGGCGGAGCGGCCGCTGACGGCAGCGCCCGCCGCGGGGGAATCCGCGAGGGCGGTGCGTGCCGCCGAGGCGGACTGGAGCGCCGCACTCGAGCGCATCGAAGCCGCACAGGCCTCGCTCTCGGGTGATGCGCCCGGCGCCGCGCGCGTTTTCGTGCCCGACGCCGTCCGGCTGGCAGCCTTCGGCGTGCCCACGGACGACGGTGCCGTCGCGTCCGAGGCACTTTTCCCTGAAGTTTCTCTCGCCGACGTGGAGCTCCTCGCGGTCACCCGCAGCCCGATGGTGCTCGCCGCGGAGCGTACCCTGCGCGCCACGCTCGAGCAGTACGGGCAGGTCGCGGCGCTCGACGACGTCCTCCGCCAGTTCGCTTCGGCGACCGGGTCGCTGATGACGCCCGTCGGCGGCATGCCCGAGGGCACCGGCGCCCGCTTCCCCTTCCCGGGGATGCTCGCGCTCAAGGGAGAGATCGTCACGCAGGAGGTGAAGGCCGCGCGCGAGGACTTGGAGCGCGCGAGACGCGACGCCCTGGGAGAAGCGAGGCGCCTCTACTGGGGTCTCGATTATGCGCACCGTGCGGTGGGGCTGCTCGGGGAGATCCGGGGGCTCCTGAAAGAGTCCGTGCAGGCGGTGCGCGCCGGATACGAGTCAGGGAAGGGATTTCTCGCGGATGTCGCGCTGGTGCAGGTCGAGCAGGAGAAGAACCTGACCGAGCTGGCGACGGCCGCCGAAGAGCGCATCGTCATCGAGACCGGGCTGCGCTCGCTGCTCGCCCTGCCGCGCGCTGCCGTGATCGGGCGTCCCCGCGGTGCGGAGCCGATCGCCGCGGCCGGCGACCCCGCGGCGCTCGTCGTCCTGGCGCTCGAGAGACGTCAGGAGCTGCGCAGGATGCGCGCCATGGCGGAGCGGATGGAGCGCATGCTCCAGATGGCGGAGCGCGAGGTGGTCCCCGGGTTCGCGCTCGATCTTTCGCTCTTCGAGAATCAGCCACTGCTCAAGGACGGGACGATGGCGATGTCCGAGCCGTTTCCCGTCGCGGTGCCCGCGGCAGCAGGGGAGGGGACACCGGTGCGCGCGTTCTCGGGCAGGAACGCCGGGTACGTCCGCGAGACGCGGCAGCGACTCGCGGCGCTTCGCGAGGAGATCAGGGCCGAGGAGGAGTCGACCGTCACCCGGGTGCGCGAGGCCTGGTTCGCCAGCGACCGCGCCCGGCGCGAGGAGCGGCTCTGGTCGGAGCGAGTCGTCGAATTGACCCGTCTTGCCGGCGAGACGATGGAGCGTTCCTATCGCGCCGGCAGGGCGACCCTGGCGGAGGCACTCGAGTCCGCCCGTGTCGCGCGCGAGAGCGAGCTCGCCGCGGCACGCCGGCACGCTGACGCCGGGCAGGCCCTGGCAGCGCTGGAGATGACGATCGGCGCACCACTGACGGCTGCACAGGTCATCAAGTGAGCCAGAGATCTGGGTTGATTCGAACAGCACCCGAGACGGGAGCGCGCAGCCATGGAGCAGCCGCTGGGCGGAGGGATGGCGCGGCGGGGAGGTCCGCAGCGTCAGGACCCCATAGCCCGCACGCAGACGCGAGGCTCAAGGAGAGAGGGATGACAGAGCTACAGGTTGCGCAATGCGGGGCGACCCGCCTGGCGACGATCGCGACGACCGCCCTGCTGACGCTCGCGCTCGCCAGCGGAGTTGCATGGAAGCTCGGCTGGCTCACTCACCCGGGGGACGGAGGGCCAGCTGCCGGTGGCACGGCCGGGGGAGGCCGCAAGCTTCTCTTCTACCGCAATCCGATGAACCCTGCGATCACGTCGCCGATCCCGGCAAAGGACGAGATGGGGATGGACTACCTCCCGGTCTATGCGGACGCCGGGGGTGCGCCGGAGAAACCAAAAAGCATCGTCGAGGAGACCGAAGGCTTCTTCGCCGACGATTCCGCCCCCCCGCAGGTCGAAGGTCTCGCGGGTGTCACCCTCGCGGGTCGCGGGATCGCACTCGCGGGGGTCCAGACTGCCGTTGCGACCAGCGAACGCGTGCATCGCACCGTGAGGACTGTCGGGCGCGTCGTCCCCGACGAGACCGGCGTGCGCCATGCGCACACAAAGGTCGGCGGCTATGTCGAGAAGCTCCACGTGAACTTCTCGGGCCAACACGTCCGCAAGGGGAGCCCGCTGCTCGACCTGTACGCGCCCGAAATCCTCGCCACGCAGGAGGAACTCCTCGGCGCCATCCGCAGCGCCTCGCGGATAGCCGAGGCGGGCGAGCGGGCCACGCGCGAGGACGCGCTCGGGATCGTCGACGCCGCGCGCCGCCGGCTGGCGCTCTTCGATGTCCCTGAAGCGGTGATCGACGCGATAGAGCGCGACGGCAAACCGCGGCGCACGGTCACGCTCACGGCACCCGCGAGCGGCTTTGTGACGAGCAAGGGGATCGTCGAGGGCCAGCAGGTTGAACCCGGCATGGAGCTCTACACGATCACCGACCTGGACCGCGTCTGGGTCGAAGCCGACCTCTACGAGTTCGAGGCGCGCGCCGCCCGCGTCGGGCAGGAGACGACCATGACACTGCCCTACGACCCCGATCTGAAACTCGCGGGGAAAGTCACCTACGTCCTGCCGGTCATGGACCCCGAGACCAGGACGATCAAGGTTCGCCTCGAGTTCCCGAACCCCGGCCTGGTTCTCAAGCCCGGCATGTTCGGCGACGTGACATTCGCCATCGAGGCGGGTGAGGGGGTGTCGATTCCCGACAGCGCGGTCATCGACTCGGGTACCCGGCAGGTGGTCTTCGTCAGCGTCGGGCAGGGGCGCTTCGAGCCGCGCCTCGTGAGGCTCGGCGTGCGCGGGGATGGCCGGGCCGAGGTGGTATCCGGAGTGCGGACCGGCGAGGCGGTGGTGGTGCGCGCGAATTTCCTGCTTGATTCCGAGTCGCGCCTGCGCGCCCTGGTCGAGCAGGCCTTGGCAGCGCCGTCGGGAAGCCCGTGACCTCCTCACGCGTTGACGGGGGTTGTCCCGCGTCCCCAGATCCCCAAGCGACAGCCTCTGTTCGCAAGGGAGTCATCCCGCGCATCATCGTCTTCTCCGCCGAGAACCGCTGGCTCGTCATCATCCTGACCCTAGTACTGGTCGCGTTCGCAATCACCCTGCTCAAGACGATCCGCCTCGACGCTCTTCCCGACCTCTCCGACACCCAGGTCATCATTTACTCCAGGTGGGACCGCTCCCCCGACATCATCGAGGACCAGGTGACCTACCCGATCGTCTCGACGCTGCTCGGCGCCCCGAAAGTCAAGGCGGTGCGCGGGCTCTCGGACTTCGGTTTTTCCTACATCTACGTGATCTTCGAGGACGGCACCGACATCTACTGGGCCCGCTCGCGCGTGCTCGAATATCTCTCGAAGATCCAGCCGCGCCTGCCCGAGGGCGTGCGCACCGAGCTCGGTCCTGACGCCACCGGCGTCGGGTGGGTTTTCCAGTACGCGCTGGTCGACCGTTCCGGCACGCACGGACTCGACGCGCTGCGCTCGCTCCAGGACTGGACGCTGCGCTACGCCGTACAGGCAGTCCCCGGCGTCGCGGAGGTCGCGTCCATCGGCGGTTTCGTGCGGCAGTACCAGGTGACAGTCGACCCCAACCGCCTCGCCGCCTACAACATCCCTCTCGAGACCGTCGTCGCGGCGGTTCGCGACTCGAACAACGAGGTCGGCGGGCGTCTGCTCGACTTCGCCGGGGCCGAGTACATGGTGCGCGGGCGGGGCTACAGCCGCAGCGTCGAGGATTTCGGGTCGGTCGTCGTCAAGGCCACCGCCGCCGGCGTCCCGGTGCTGCTGCGCGACGTGGCGCGCGTCGAGATCGGTCCGGAGCTGCGCCGCGGCGTGTCCGACCTGGACGGCACCGGCGACACCGTCGGCGGCATCGTCGTCATGCGCCACGGGGAAAACGCGCTCAACGTGATCCGGCGCGTCAAGACCCGTCTCGAGGAACTCGAGCCATCGCTACCGCCGGGGGTAGAGATCGTCACGACCTACGACCGCTCCGACCTGATCACGCGGGCGATCGAGACCCTCAAGCACGAGTTGACGATCGAGATGATCATCGTCTCGCTGGTGATCCTGGTCTTTCTCTGGCACATCCCGAGCGCCGTCGTCCCGATCGTTACGATCCCGGTCTCGGTGCTCCTCGCCTTCATCCCGATGTTCTACTTCGGCGTCACGGTGAACATCATGTCGCTGGCCGGCATCGCGATCTCGATCGGCGTGCTCGTCGACGGCGCGATCGTCGAGGTCGAGAACGCCTACAACAAGCTCTACCACTGGCAGACCGAGGGGAGAAAGGGCGATTTTCACGCGGTGCGGCTCGCGGCGCTGACAGAGGTCGGACCGTCGGTCTTCTTCTCGCTGCTCGTGATCGCGGTCGCTTTCCTGCCGGTGTTCGCCCTCGTCGACCAGGAGGGGCGCCTCTTCAAACCGCTCGCCTACTCGAAGAACCTTGCGATGGGCATCGCCGCCGTGCTGGCGGTCACGATCGACCCGGCGCTGCGGATGCTCTTCGCCCGGATGGACCCCTTTACGTTCAAGCCGCGCTGGCTGGCGTGGGTTGCGACGCGGGCGCTGGTGGGCACCTACTACTCCGAGGAGCGCCACCCGATCAGCCGCGCCATCCACAGGGTCTACGAGCCGGCCTGCCGCTTCGTGCTGCGCCGCCCGTGGGCGGTCATCCTGGTCTCGGTCGCCCTGGTGGCGGTCAGCGTCCCGGTCTATTTCAAGCTCGGCCGGGAGTTCATGCCGCCGCTGCGCGAGGGCTCGCTGCTGTTCATGCCCACGACGCTGCCCGGCCTCGCGGTCTCCGAGGCGCAGCGCATCCTCGAGACGCAGGACCGGATCCTGAAGACCATCCCCGAGATCGAGCGGGTTTTCGGCAAGGCCGGGCGCGCGGACACCTCGACCGACCCGGCGCCCTTCTCGATGATGGAGACGACCGTCATCCTCAAACCGGAGTCGCAGTGGCGTAGCAAGGAGCGCTGGTACTCCTCCTGGGCGCCGGAGTGGTTCAAGGGTTTCCTGCGCAGCGCCTGGCCGGACCACCTCTCCTACGAGGAGCTGCTGGCCGAGATCGACGAGAAGCTGGAGATCCCGGGGGTGACCAGCCGCGGCGCGATAACGATGCCGATCAAGGCCCGCATCGACATGCTGACCACCGGGATCCGTTCACCGGTCGGCGTGAAGATCTTCGGCGCCGACCTCAAGGAGATCGAGCGCATCGGCACCGGGATCGAGCAGGCCCTCAGGGGCGTCCAGGGGACGAGCAGCGTCTTTGCCGAACGCGCCGCCGGCGGCTTCTTCCTCGACTTCGAGCCGCGTCGGGACCAGCTGGCCCGCCACGGCCTGACCATCGCCCAGGTCCAGATGGCGATCACGACGGCGATCGGCGGCGAGAACGTGACCACGGTCATCGCTGGACGCGAGCGCTACCCCGTGAACGTGCGCTACCCGCGCGAGCTGCGTGAGGACGTCGGACGGCTCCGCAGGGTCCTCGTGGCGACCGGCGGCGGCGCGCAGATTCCGCTCGGGCAACTCGCCGACATCCGCATGGTCCAGGGCCCGGCGATGCTGCGCGACGAGAACGGCTTCCTCTCCGGCTACGTCTACGTCTATCTCTCCGGCCGGGACATCGGCAGCTACGTCGACGAGGCCAAGGCGAAAGTCCTCGCGCAGGTCCCGCTCCCCCCCGGGTACGTCCTGCAGTGGAGCGGCCAGTACGAGAACATGATCCGGGTGCGCGAGCGGATGAAGCTGATCATCCCGGTGACCCTCGTCCTGATCTTCATCCTGCTCTTTCTCAACACCCGCTCGGCCTTCAAGACGATGCTCGTGATGATGGCCGTGCCGTTCTCCGCCATCGGCGCGATCTGGCTCTTCTGGCTGCTCGACTACAACGTCTCGATTGCCGCCTGGGTCGGCATGATCGCACTGCTCGGACTCGACGCCGAGACCGGCGTGTTCATGCTCCTCTTCCTCGACCTGTCCTGGGAGCAGGCGCGGACGGCGGGCAGGCTGCGCACCGTGGCGGACCTCGACGAGGCGATCATCCACGGAGCGGTCAAGCGGGCGCGGCCCAAGATGATGACTGTGGCCGCTGCCTTCATGGGCCTGCTGCCGATCATGTGGTCGACCTCGGCCGGCTCCGATGTGATGAAGCGAATCGCCGCGCCGATGATCGGCGGACTGACGACCTCGTTCCTTTTGGAACTTTTAGTCTACCCGGCCATCTATAAGGTGTGGAAAAGAAGAGAAACGCTAACGGGATCGACGAGCAGATGAAAGGGGAGCGGCAGATGTCCAGGGGATTGCGGTTATTGGTCGTTACAGTCGGGATTCTGGTACTGGGTGCCCACGGCGCCGGCAGGGCGCGCGCTGAAATGGGGAGCGACGGCAGTGGCGCAAGCCACGAAGGTCACGCCGGGATGAGCCACGGATCCGGGCATGAGAGCCACGAGGTCCACGGGAGCGGGGACCACGTCGCCAGCGCCGCGACGGTGCCCCAGGGTACGGTGATCCGTGAGTCGAAGGTCGAAGGATACGCACTCACCTACCGTCTCTACACCTGGGACGAGCGCAACGTCATGATGAAGGGGATGGAAGGCCACGTCATGCCCGGCATGGACGATACGGGAAAATCGACTCATCACCTCATGGTCTTCATCAAGGGTGCCGACGGGAAGCTGGTAGCTGGCGGAAAAGTCGGCTTCGTCGTCACCGGCCCGGACAAGGCCGAGTTCAAGACGCTCACGATGGGGATGTCCGACGGCTATGGCGCGGACGTCCCCTTGAGGGCCAAAGGGACCCACACCATCAGGACGAAGGCGGTTATTGGCGGGCGGACCTTCACGGATGATCTCAGCTTCACCGTGAAATAAGGCCGAGACAGGTTGGTACTTGCGCTGACCTGCGATCTCTGGTACATAAGAACATTCACGCACATACGGGACTTGTTCCCGTGTCGAACACTGGAGAGGGAGGATCGATTGATGAAGCGAGCAGCAGCGACGTTGGTAGCCGCCGGAGTTCTCGCCGCCGGCCTTGTAGCGTGCAAGTCGAAGATCGAGCCAGCGCCGGCGCCACCGCCGCCAGCGCCGGCAGTCCAGGAATCCACCACCCCGGCGCCATCCCCCGAGTCCCAGTCGCGCTATTTCAGCGGCACCGTGCTCGAGACGATGAACGCAGGCGGGTACACCTACGTCCAGGTCGACAACGGCAGCCAGAAGATCTGGGCCGCCGCGCCTCAGTTCGAGGTGAAGCAGGGCGAGAAGGTCACCGTCCCCGAGGGGATGCCGATGAAGGACTACGAGAGCAAGACCCTCAACCGGAAGTTCGACGTGGTTTTCTTCGTCGGCGCGATCTCCAAGGGTGACCAGCCCCCCGCCGCGGCGACGGCCCCCGTCGCCGGGATGACCGCGGATCCGCAGATGCCCGAGGGGGCGCATCCGAAGATGGATCCCGCGCAGGCCGCCAAGGACGCCAACATCACCTTCTCCGGCATCAAGAAGGCCGACAAGACCGTCGGCGAAGTTTATGCAGGCCAGAACGACCTGAGCGGCAAGGATGTGTCGGTGCGCGGCAAGGTCGTCAAGTTCAGCCCCCAGATCATGGGCAAGAACTGGGTGCACGTCCAGGACGGCACGGGTCAGGGCGGCACCAATGACCTGACGATCACGACCGCCGACAGCGCCAAAGTCGGCGACACGGTGCTGGTGACGGGCAAGATCACGCTGAAGAAGGATTTCGGCATGGGTTACAAGTACGACCTGATCATCGAGGACGGCAAGGTCAAGATCGAGTAGCACCGCGCTTCATCAAACCAGTACGCCCCGGCCGCACATTCAGCGGTCGGGGCTTTTCTTTTCGATATGTGTCTGCTCAAAGGAAGATTCGTTCCCGTGCAGGCTGCGGGGTCCTGACGCTGCGGACCTCCATCATGCTCCCTGCGGTCCGCTAATGGAGACCTCCCCTCCGCGCCACCCCTTCGCCTCGCATATTGCCACTGGGGACAACCACGAGGTTCGGGGCCCGACACCTCTGAGCGCATCAGGCGTACTGCAGGCGGTGGAGCTTGGCGTAGATGCCGCCGAGCCGCAACAGTTCGGCGTGCGTGCCGGTCTCGCGGATCCGGCCCTTGTGCAGCGTGACGATGCGGTCGGCGCCACGGATCGTCGAGAGACGGTGGGCGATGACGATCGACGTGCGGCCCGCGAAGAGCACATCCAGCGCCTCCTGGATCAGCGCCTCGCTCTCGGAATCGACCGACGAGGTCGCCTCGTCGAGGATCAGCAGCGGCGGGTCGTGGGCGAGCGCCCGGGCGAAAGAAAGTAGTTGCTTCTGGCCGCTGGAGAGCAGAGCCCCCCGCTCGCCGACCTCGGTTTCGTATCCCTGCGGCAGCCGGCGGATGAAGGCGTCGACGCCGACCCGTCGCGCCGCGTCTTCGACCGCCTCTCTCGTGATGTCCGGGTTTCCGAGGGAGATGTTGTCGCGGATCGTCCCGGAAAAAAGGAAGACCTCCTGCAGGACGACCGCCATTTGCCGGTGCAGGTGGCTCTGGGCGTATTCCCTGATGTCGCGGCCGTCGAGCAGGACCGCTCCGGACTGGGGATCGTACAAGCGGGCGAGCAGGCTGATGATGGAGGTTTTCCCGGAGCCGGTCGCGCCGACGATCGCCACCCTCTCCCCCGGCTCGCTCCGCAGCGTAATCCCCCGCAGTACCGCCTCGCCGGGCTGGTACGAGAAACCGACGTTGCGGAATTCGACGGCCCCGCGCGCACGCCCTGCCGCGGCCGGCGCGGCCGGGTCCGTGATCTCGGGCACGCTGTCGAGAACCCCGAAGATGCGTTCGGCGGCGGCCATGGCCGACTGGAGGATGTTGAACTTTTCCGCGAGGTCCTGAACAGGCTTGTAAAATCGCTGAACATACTCGAGAAACGCCACCAGGCTGCCGAAGCTCAGGCTGCCGCCGACGATCTGCACCCCACCGTACCCGAGCAGCAGCGCCACGGCCAGCGCCCCGATGAACTCGACGACGGGGAAAAAGACGGCGTACGCCTGCACCGCGCCGAGGAATGCCCGGCGGTGCTCGTCGTTGATGCGCTCGAAGCTGGCGGCGGCCGACCGCTCGCGCGAGAAGAGCTTGACGACGGCGATGCCGCTCACGTGCTCGTTGAGAAAGGAGTTCATGCGCGCGACCTTCTGCCGGATGGCGCGAAAGGAGCGGCGCACCCGGCTGCGGAACAGGATCGTCGCACCGAAGAGCAGCGGCAGTACCGCGAAGGAGACGAGCGCGAGCCGCCAGTTGATGGCGAGCATCGCCGCGACGACGCCGAGCACCGTGAACAGGTCGCCGAAGATCGTTATCGCCCCGCTTGAGAACAGCTCCTGGAGCACCTCGACGTCGCTGCCGACCCGCGTCATGAGCCGTCCGGTGGGATTGCGGTCGAAGTACGAGAGCGACTGGGCCTCGATCCGGTCGAAGACCGCGAGCCGCAGATCCATCATGGCCCGCTGGCCGATGTGGTAGGTCAGGATCGTCTGGGCGTAGCGCAGGGCGAACCCCGCGAAGGCGCTCGCGACGAAAAGCAGGGCTATGCGGTCAAGACCGGCGAGGTCTCCGGTGGCGATGTGCCGGTCGATGCCGACTTTTACCAGATACGGCCCGACCAGCTGCAGCAGCGCCGCCCCGAACAACAGCAGGATCGACAGCGCCATCTGCGCCCGATACGGGGCGAGATAGCCGAGCAGCCGGCGCAGCAGCGCGCGGTCGAACTCGCGGGGCTCGATCTCGTCGATCAGGTGGTCGTGGCGCATCAGGAGCCTTCGCGCTCGAGTTCTTCGGCCAGCAGTTGCTGGTCGATGAGCCGCCGGTAGGCGCCGCGGCGGGCCATCAGCTCCTCGTGGGTGCCGGATTCGACGAGGCGGCCATCTTCGAGCACCAGGATCCGGTCGGCGCGCCGCATCGTGGAAAGCCGGTGTGAGACGAACAGCACCGTCCGCTCCGGGTGGGCGGTCAGCACGCCGCCGAGTATCTTTTCCTCGGTCTCGGTGTCGACCGACGATAGTGCGTCACCGAGTACCAGCAACCGTGGCCGGTGCAGCAGCGCGCGCGCGATCGCCACGCGCTGCTTTTGTCCCCCCGAGAGGGTGACGCCGCGTTCTCCGACCAGCGTTCGCCAGCCACGGGGAAAATCCTTGACCTCGGCGGCGAACTGCGACAGTTGGCCGGCAGCCTCCACGTCGGGAAGCATCGACGAGTCCGTTTCCGTGTCCGGAAGGGCGATGTTCCCCATGATGGTCTCGGAAAAAAGGAATGTCTCCTGAGGGACAAAGCCGATGCCCGCGCGCAACCGGCCCAGGCGTTGACAATTGACGTCGACCCCGTCCAGGAAGATGCTGCCGTCAGCGACAGGCCAAAGGCGAGGGAGCAGCGAGAGCAGGGTGGTCTTCCCAGATCCGGTGCGCCCGACGAGCGCCACCCGCTCGCCGGAGCCGACCTTGAAGCTCACCCCCTGCAACGCTGGCTCGTCGCGTCCCGGGTAGGCGAACGTGAGATCGCGTACCTCGAGCGCGGCTCCGAGGGCCGATCCCTCGGGGGAGACGGGCATGACGACGTCGACGGGTTCCGCGGGCTCGGTCACCGCCACTGGCGCCTCGAGCATCTCGTTTATCCGGCCCATCGCTGAAGAACCGCGCTGGATGAGACTCACGACCCACCCCAGCGCGATGGTCGGCCAGGTCAGCAGTCCGAACAGCGCCATGAAGGCCACGAGCGTTCCGAGCGTGCATTCCCCGCTGATGATCCGTCGCCCGCCCGACCAGAGCACGATGAGTGTGCCGAGCCCGGCAATCGTGGCGACGAGCGGGTGGAAGAAGCCGAGCGCACGGGCCAGCCGCATGTTCGCCAGGAGGTACCTGCGGCTCGCCGCGAGAAACACTCCGCGCTGCTGCTCCTCGAGGCCGTAGGTCTTCACGATGCGGATGCCCGAGAAATTCTCCTGGGCAACGGAGTTGAGCCTGGCCTGGTGCACCTGCACGTCGAAAAAGCGCCGGTGATAGAGCTGAGCGGACAGGTACATCACCAGTGCGATCGCCGGCATCGGCACCAGAGACCAGAGCGTGAGCACGGGATCGAGGGAGATCATCATCGCGATCGCGATGATGAAGGTGTATGCGGTGTTGGCCAGCTGCATGATCCCCGGACCGATCACCATGCGCACTGACTCGATGTCGGACGTGGCGCGGCTCATCAGGTCCCCGGTGCGGTAGCGCTGGAAGAATGCCGGCGTCTGGGCGAGCAGGTGGCCGAACACGAGATTGCGCAGATCGAACTCGACCTCGCGCGAGACGCCGATGACCAGCAGGCGCGACCAGTAACGGCAGATCCCCTGCAGCAGCGCGGCGGCGAGCAGCAGCGAGCAATAGCGCACCAGCGCGGGCACGCTCAAGCGTGCGCGCATTCCGTCGATCGCCAGTCGCATGACCCAGGGCCCGACGAAGGTGAAGAGGTTGGTCAGCAGCAGGGTGAGCAGGCCCAGGACCAGGGGCCGTCTCTGGCGTCCCAACGAAGGCCACAGGGTCCGGAAGGCCCCGCCGCTAGCCATCGACGGCTACCATGCGGTCTTCCACGAACGAATCCGGCGGACGCAAGATCCCACGGTTGCTGGCAAGCCCTAGCCGGTCGGTCGCTCCGCGGGGACTTCGCCGTACCTGGAGAAGTGCATGGAGAATGAGGCACGGCCCTGGGTGAGCGAGCGCAGCGCGGTGGAGTACCCGAAAAGCTCCCGCAGCGGGGCGAGCGCCTCGATCAGGCGGGCCGTTCCCTGGGGATGCATGCCTTCGACGCGGCCGCGGCGCGACGAAAGATCGCGGATGACCTCTCCGGTGAACTCCTCGGGGGTGATGACGTCGAGGCGCATCACGGGCTCGAGCAGGATCAGGCCGGCCTTCCCGGTCGCCTCGCGGAACGCGCGCGCGGCGGCTATCTTGAATCCCATGGCGAAGGGGTCTTCCGCGCGGAAGAGGACACGGGTGACGCGCACCTCCAGGTCGACGACAGGATACCCCGAGAGCATGCCTGCACCGAAGCAGTCGCTGACCCCCTCGGTAATCGCCGCGACGACCGGCTCGGGCGGGGGGACGGCCTGGCGCTCGAAAACGACCCGCGCTCCGGCCCCGCGCTCAAGAGGCGTGACCCGTAACGCGACCTCAGCGCGCAGGATCTGCCCCGCGATCTCCCTCTGGAATTCGGCGGAGTGTTCGACCTCGCGCGTGATGGTCTCGCGGTGGATGACCTGCGGGCGGCCCGAGCGGACGGGTACCCTGAACTCGCGCTCGAGCCGGTCGAGGACGATCTCCAGATGCAACTCGCCCATGCCCGAGATGATGTTCTGCCCGGTGTCGGGGTCGGTCCGCACCTCCAGGGTCGGGTCCTCCCCCGCGAGCTTGCCGAGGGCCTGCGCGAGCCTTTCGGTATCGGATCCGGCCCGGGGCTCGACCGCGAGGGCAATCACGGGGTTCGAGAAGCGCATCGGCTCGAGAAGCAGGGGGTGCGCCTGGTCCGTCAGCGTGTCGCCCGTCGACGCGCTCCTGAGCCCGGCGGCGACGACGATGTCCCCCGCCACCGCCTCGTCGACTCTCTCGCGCTTGTTGGCGTGCATCCTGAAAAGGCGGGCAATCTTCTCTTCCACGGCTCGGGTAGCGTTGAACACCGTGTCGCCGGAGCGGATCCTGCCCGAGTAGATGCGCAGATAGGTCAGCCGCCGGTCCTCAGCGGTCATGACCTTGAAGGCCAGGGCGCACAGTGGCGCGCCGATTTTCGCCTCCCGGCGCTCAGAGTTCCCGGTGGCGGGATTGTTGCCCGCGACCGGGGGGAGATCGGCGGGGGAGGGCAGCAGGTCGACCACGGCATCGAGCAGTGGCTGGACGCCCTTGTTGCGCAGGGCGCTGCCGCAGAGCACCGGGGTGATGCTGCGTGCGATCGTCAGGCGACGCACCGCCGCAAGGAGCTCGGGGACCGGTGGGTCAGGATTCTCGAGATAGAGCCCCAGGAGTTGCTCGTCGTGCTCGGCAATCGTCTCGACAAGATGGGCGCGGGCCGCAATGGCATCGGCGGCCAGACCCTCCGGGATGGCGGTGCTCCCGAACTCGGAGCCGGGGGCATCCCCGCGCCAGAGCAGCGCCCGCATCCGGAGCAGGTCGATCACGCCACAGAAATCCTTCTCAAGGCCGATCGGCAGCTGCAGTGGCACCGGCACCGAGCCGAGTTTCGCCGCAATGGCCGCCACGACGGCTGCGAAATCAGCGCCGATGCGGTCGAGCTTGTTGACGAAACAGATCGTCGGCACGCGCCAGCGCTCGGCCTGGCGCCAGACGGTCTCGGTCTGCGGCTGCACCCCGGCGACGCCGCAGAAGATCGCGATGGCGCCATCGAGCACGCGCAGCGACCGCTCGACCTCGATCGTGAAATCGACGTGCCCCGGGGTGTCGATGAGGTTTACCTGGTGCTCGCGCCAGAAGAACGTGGTTGCGGCCGCCGTGATCGTGATGCCGCGCTCCTGCTCCTGCGGCATCCAGTCCATCGTCGCGGCGCCGTCATGGACCTCGCCGATCTTGTGGCTGCGGCCGGAATAATAGAGGAAACGCTCGGTGACCGTGGTCTTGCCGGCGTCGATGTGCGCGATGATCCCGATGTTGCGGGTGCGCGCGAGCGGTGGGTGAGCGCTCACGGCGTCCGGCCTCCGGGAGAGCCCAGGGTCGCGGTTTTCACGGATTTCACATAGCGCTTCACGCCGTCGGCGATCGCCTGCGCGATGAGTTGGCGGTACGCCGGATCGGCGAGGCGGCGGCCCTCCGTGCGGTGGTTGATGAAGGAGACCTCGGCGAGGACGCTCGGCATTTGCGCGCCGATGAGCACGTAGAAGGGCGCCTGCTTGACGCCGAGATCCTTCACGTCGGGGAACTTCCGGCGCAGCGCGCCGTGCAGGGAGCGCTGGATCCGTGCGGCGAACTGGCTCGACTCGTCCATCTTGGAGTTCTGGATCTCCCGGACGATCTGCTGCAGGTCGCTCATGTTGGCGACCGCCATGCTGTTCTCGCGGGCAGCCGTTTTCATCGCCCGGATGTTCGAGGCGAGATTGAGGAAATAGGTCTCGACGCCGCTGAGGTTGCCGGCGTCGCTAGCGTTGCAATGCAGCGAGAGGAACAGGTCGCCACGCGCGGTGTTCGCAAGAGCCGTGCGTTCCTCGAGAGGCAGGTAGACGTCCCGGTCGCGGGTGAGCACAATCTCGTACCCGGCTGCCTGGAGAACGTCGCGCACGCGCAGCGCCAGATCGAGCGTGACCTCCTTTTCCTGGAGGCCTCCGACACCGATTGCCCCCGGATCGTGCGCGCCATGGCCGGCGTCGATGATCACCCTGCGCACGCCCAGCCCGAGCTGCCGTGCCAGCGACGGCTTGCCGGACGAGGGTGGAGGGGAGGGGATGGCCCCCTCGCTGAGCGCGCGCGGGTCGGGGGCTGGAGACGCGGCGGTGACGGTCGCGGCCGCCGCGGCGGTGCCGGAGAACGTCGCGGGGGTTGCGGCACTCACCGGTGCCGCTTGCTGTGGGAGCGACGGTGCGGTCGTGGCGGGGGACGGTTCGCCGGGAGTGAACGCCGGCAGGGGAATGAGATCGGGTACCGGCTCCGGCGTGAACTTTGTCTGCGCGGGGAGCGGCGCCATGCGGGTGCTCAACGTCGGGGTGGGCGACAACGCGGCGGGAGCCGTTTTCGGCGGGGGCGACGCTGCAGCAGCCGCCACCGGCGTTGCTAGGCGCGGCGCAGCCGCTACCGACATTCCCGGTGACGCACCCGGGGTTCCGCCGGTCACGTCTATCACGATGCGGAAGGGGTTCTGCATCGGAAACACGCGATAGGTGTGCAGCCCGTCGATCTCGAGCACGACACGGACGCTGTCCGGTGTGTACTGACCGGCCCGGATGCCGAGCAGGATCCCGTCGTTCACGCTGATCGGTGCGCAAAAGCGCTCTTCGACGCGCGTGCCGAAGAGGTCCACGTACAGCCGGGGCGGCTTGCCGCTCCCGGAGCGGTCCTCGAGAAGGTTGGAGTAAAAATTCGTTTTCCGTTCGAGGTCGATGACGACACGGGTGTATTCGGGATTCGACCAGTGGCGGATGTCGCGAACGCGGTTGGGCGCAGTTGCCACTCCCGCTGGCGAAGGTGGCGGCGGAACCGTCGGGTCGGGAAGCGGCGGGGCAGCCGTGCCCGGTGGCGTAGACGTTGCAGCAATGGCGGCATGAGTCTTGTCCGCCGCACTGCCCGGCTGAGGTGCCGGGCAGGAAAGGTCGTTGCCACCGCCGGCTGCCTGCTGCGGCTTCGTCACCGTGGCATAGCGCGAAAGCCGCTTGAGCTGTCTTTTCGCTTCGGCCGCCTTGTCACCCGCCGGCGCGAGCACCGTGACGTCGCGGAAGCGCAGCCAGGCCTGGATCGGGTCCTTGAACTGATCGAGGAAAAGATACGCTATTGCCAGCAGGGCGTCATCGAGGAGCGGGCTCTTCGGGGAGGTCTGGACGAGCCGCTGATAATAATTCTGGGCCCTGTTCAAGTCCCCCTCCTGTCCGGTCCAGCGAAACAGCAGGGTGAGCAGCTCTCCTGAGCGCATCAGGGCCTGATCCCCCGCGCGGGTGGCGGGATATTTTTCGAAGACCCGGCGGTATGCCTCGAGCACCCGCACGTAATTCTGGCGCTGTCGCTGGGCCTGGGCACTCGCCCGGAGCGCCGAGAAGTCCGCCTCGGCCCGGGCAAACAGGGACTCCGCACGGGAAAGAACCGGGGTGGTTGCGGGTGAAGCTCCGTGTGCCTGCCAGGACAGTGCGAGAAGCACCGACAGAAACGCGGCAACGGTGAGCGCCCGTCTCATGGGGCGGCTCTGCGCATCGGTTGTCCGACGATGGCCTTCCAGTCACAGAGCAGCTGCAGGGCTTCCAGGGGCGTCAACCGGTCCGTGTCGAGATCGCGCAGCGAGCGGACAACATCGTGCTCCCGCGCCTGGAACAGGTCGAGCTGCGGCGGCGGTTCCAGCATCGCCGGGTGCTCCGCGATGCGGGGAAGCCCTTCGATCGTCAGCTCGCCGCTCTCGAGATTGGCAAGAATTTCCCTGGCCCGCGCGAGGGTCGGTGCGGGGATGCCGGCCAGCTGGGCGACCTGGATCCCGTAGCTGCGGTCGGCTCCGCCGGGAATGATCGTGCGCAAGAAGAGGATCTGCTGCTCCCACTCGCGGACAGCGATCGTGAAATTGCGCGCCCGGGCAAGCGTGAGCGACAGTTCGGTGAGTTGGTGATAGTGCGTGGCGAAGAGCGTCCTCGGCCCGCGCGGACCGCTGCCGTGCAGGTGCTCGGCGACCGCCCAGGCGATGGCCAGCCCGTCGAAGGTGCTCGTCCCTCGCCCGACCTCGTCGAGGATCACCAGGCTGCGCTCCGTGGCGTTGTGCAGGATGCTTGCGGTCTCGGTCATCTCGACCATGAAGGTGCTCTGGCCGCGCGAGAGGCGGTCAGCGGCGCCGATGCGCGTGAAGATGCGGTCGACCAGGCCGACCCTGGCCGACGCCGCCGGTACGAAGCTGCCGATCTGAGCCATCAGCGCGATCAGCGCGGTCTGCCGCAGGTAGGTGGACTTGCCGGCCATGTTCGGCCCGGTGAGGATCACCAGCTGGCAATCCCCGGCGTCGAGAAGGCAGTCGTTCGGTACGAACCGCTCCGCGCCGGCAAGCTCGACCACCGGGTGCCGGCCGCCGCAGATCTCCAGCGCCAGGCTGGCGTCGACGGTGGGGCGCGAGTATCCCTGCCGCAGCGCCACTTCGGCGAGCGACTGCAGGGCATCGATCTCGCCGACGGCCGCCGCCGCGGCCTGCACCCGCGCGGCGGTCGCGGCGACCAAGACGCGCAGGTCCTCGAAGATGCGTGCTTCGAGCGCGAGGGACTTCTCCTCGGCACCGAGGATCCCCTCCTCGAAGGCGGCGAGCTCAGCGGAGTGGTAGCGCTCGGCATTGACGAGCGTCTGCCGCCGGAGGTAGTCGGCGGGTACACTCGGGATGTTCGGCCGCGTGACCTCGATGTAATAGCCGAAAACCCTGGTGTAGCCGATCTTGAGCGTAGCGATGCCGGTGCGCTGGCGCTCGCGCCTCTCGAGGTCGGCGAGCGCGCTCTGCGCGTCATGCGAGCGGCTGCGAAGCGCGTCGAGCTCGGCGCTCACCCCCGCGCGGATGACTCCTCCCTGGCTGACGCGCTGCGGCGGGGCTTCGGCCAGCGTGCTGTCGATCCAGGCGCACAGGTCGGTCAGCGCGTCGGCTTTCCCGAGCGTGGCGAGCAGCGTCACCGGGTCGCCGGCGAGCGCGCCGAAAAGCTCCGGGAGCAGCCGCAGCGAGGATCGCAACGAGGCCAGCTCGTGCGGACCCGCGGTGTTCAGGGCGATGCGGCTGGCAAGGCGCTCCAGATCGAGGATGCCACCGAGCGCGACTCGCAGGCGCTGACGCAAGCCGGCCTCCGCGATGAGCCGTTCGACGGCGTCCTGCCGTGCCGCGATTGCCGACGCGTCCATCAGCGGCGAGATGATCCAGGAGCGCAGGCGCCGCGCTCCGAGCGGTGTCTGGGTGCGGTCGAGCACCCAGAGCAGGCTGCGCTCGCGACGGCCGTCGTCGAGGTTCGAGAGCAGCTCGAGGTTGCGCTGGGTTGCGGCATCGAGCGCCATGCGACCCTCCGGGCGCCACACTGACAGGCGCGTGATGTTGCCCAGAGGCCGGCGCTGCGTGGCCTGGAGGTAGCGCACCAGGGCGCCGGCGGCGGTGACCGATTCGTCGCACCCCTGGAGGCCGAAACCGTCGAGGGTCGCGGTGCCGAAGTGCTCGAGCAGCGTGCGACGCGAGGCGCCGGGATCGAACGAGGCGGGATCGTCGGTCCGCGTCACCGTGACGCCGGGGACCACCCGGGCGATCATGGTGTCGATATCCGGGGCGGCGCTTTGCGGTAGGAGCAGCTCCGCGGGCGCGAAACCCTCGAGACGATCTTCCAGCTCGCGGCGGTTTACGGTCGCCGTTTCGAGCAGCAGGAATTCGGCCGTGGAAAAATCGAGGGCCGCGAGGCCGGTCCGGACTTTCCCGGGCGCCAGGGCGACCAGGTAATTGGTCTCCCGTCCCTCGAGCATCCGCTCGTCGAGCACGGTGCCGGGGGTGATGACCCGGGTGACCTCGCGCCGGACAATGCCGACGGCGTCCGCGGGATTCTCCACCTGATCGCAGACGGCGACCTTGCGACCGGCCTTGAGAAGCCGGGTGATGTAGCTTTCCGCCGAGTGCACGGGGATGCCGCACAGCGGGATGGGCTCGGCCTTCTGACGGTCGCGGGAAGTCAGGGTGATATTGAGGATTCTGGCCGCATCGCGGGCGTCCTCGAAGAACATCTCGTAGAAGTCGCCGAGGTGGAACAGCAGGATGGCCTCCGGGTGCTGCTGCTTGATGCGCTGATACTGGCGCATCATCGGGGTCGGTCCGCTCATCCCTGAAAGCTCCAACTGCTTGTGGCTGCTGATAAAAACACGTGCCTGCGGAGCGTCATGCGGCGATCATAGAGCCTGGGCGGAAGTGAGTCAAGAACGACGGGGGCAGGCTCCGCAGGACGGGTGCCGCGGGAGATCGCCGACCTACTGGGGGGGAGGCTCGAGCCGCCAGCGGTCGCGGAAGCCGAACCGGAAATCGAGCAGCCCAAGCAGCAGCGGCGCGACCAGAAGCCACGGGAAGACGACCAGGGATGATGCGAACAGGATCCTGGCGAAACGCGAGAGACGGGCGCGCGCCGCCAGGTGCAGACTGATCGAAAGCCCCTGGAGGAGGTACCCGAACCCGAGCGGGAGCAGCACGTTGAGCGCAACGGTCGCCACCGTCGACTGCGGTGCCCAGCAGAGCGCCAGCGCCGGGATGAGCACCCAAACAAGCCATTCCGGCAGCGCGAACGCGGTCATGAGGAGCGGTTGAGCCGCGACCTCGGCGCGTGCGAGCAACCGGGAGGCCAGAAGACTGCTGAAAGCGCACTCGAGAAAGATGCCGACGAGTGTGAGGGCGGGGAGGGCGCGACGCATGAAGGCCAGCGCCTCCTCAAGGTTCTCATTCAAGGCCGGGAGGCTATCCGTACCCGGCTGCCCGTTGGTCGCGCTGCCGCCGAGTTCGACCAGCCCTTCCCGAAGCTGCTGCTCGAGCAGTTGAACTGGATCCTGGCCGCGGCCGGCAAGGAGCAGGGCCATGCCGATCACCAGTGCCGTGACCACGAGCCCGGCAGCGGCGCTGCCAGCGACGATGCCCTTGCCGCGGCGGAGTCTCCATCCGAGATACCCCGCGGGCAAGGCGTGTTCCATGGCGTAGACCAGCGCGACCGGAGGTGCCAACACCGCGAGCAGAGCCACGGTGGCGAGCACACCGCCCAGCAGACCGATCATGCGGCCATGGCGGGCTGCGAGCCAGATCAGCGGCGTGGCGGATATGAAGCCGGCCGGCGGACCGATCAGCGGCAGGAGGGCCCCGGTGGCGAACAGCAGCGCCGAACAGGCGCTCGCGGCGGCGAGATCCCGGAGTTCGCTGCTGATCCGTATCATGAAAGAAGCCGCCCCGGAACCGCTGGCCCCGGGGCGGCAATGATGCGAGTGCTGCTGTTAACCGGCTGCGAAGGGAATGAGCGCGATGTTGCGCGCCCGCTTGATCGATGTCGTCAGGCTGCGCTGATGCTTGGCGCAGTTGCCCGTGATCCGGCGCGGGATGATCTTGCCCCGCTCGCTCACGTACATCTTGAGCAGTTTAACGTCCTTGTAGTCTATCGCGACGACCTTGTCCTCGCAAAACTTGCAGGATTTCCGCTTCTGAAAGCGCTTTCTCTTCACCGGCTCCATGATGGTGCGTCTCTCCTTTTATCATCCGCGACGGCAGCGGCACGGCGGCGACGTCGCGATCGTTATGTCCTAGAAGGGCGGCATCTCGTCGCCGCCGGCGTCGGCAAGCGGGTCGCTGTCTGATCCGGGTGCGCGGTCCCCGCTCCGGCCCTGCTGGCCCTGACCGAGGAACTGGATGTTGTTCGCGATGACCTCGAGCTTGCTGCGAATCTGCCCGTCTTTCTCCCACTTGCTGTACGAAAGCCGGCCTTCAATGGCGCACTGCCGGCCCTTGGAGAGGTACTCGCTGCTGGTCTCCGCCATGCGTCCGAAGATCTTGACGTCGACGAAGCAGGGCTCTTCCTTCCACTCGTCCCCAACCTTGCGGCGGTTGTTGACCGCCAGCCCGAAGCCGGTCACCGCCGTCCCCGCGGGCGTGTACCGCAACTCCGGGTCTCGGGTCAGCCGCCCGACGAGGATCACGACGTTGATATCGGCCATCGGATCAGCCCTCGACGGGGGCTGTGACTGCTGCCGGTGCGTACTGCTCGGCTGCTGCCGCCGCGGCCGCGACCGCAGCGTTGGCAGCCGCCAGCTCAACCTCGTCGAGCTTCACGGTGAGGATCCGCAGCAGGTCCTCGTTGATCTTCATGCTGCGCTCGACCTCGTGGACTGCCGCAGCAGGGGCCTTGTAGCGGTAGAGTGCGTAGTGGCCGTTCTGGAAGTGGCGAATGATGTACGCCAGCTTCTTCTTCCCGAGATCGGCCTGGTACAGGATCTCGGCCCCTTCACGAACAAGGATGCCGCGGTAGTTCTCGATGAGCTCCGCGATCTCCTGGTCGTTCAGGGTGGGACGCATGATGAAGATGGTCTCGTAATACTTCTGCACGGTGTCTGTCCTCCTCCTTCCGGATGTGAAGCCCGCGGGCCTGGCCGCGGGCAAGGAAGCTCTTCCCCCCTCTGGGAAAGTGCGGCTTTATACCACGCACGGGCCGCGGAGCGCAAGGGTCACGGGGCCTCAGTGTCGGCAACGGGATTACAGGCGTTCATCGCGGCGTCCAATCCGCGGGCGAGCAGGATCTCGAGCGCCGCTGCGCCGCGATCGATGACATCGCACAGTGTCTCGATCTCGCCGGCGGCGAAATCCTGCAAGACGTGAACCTCGGCCGGAACCCCCGCCGGGGGGCGTCCCACGCCGATTTTAAGTCGGACGAACTCGGGGTCACCGACATTCTCGAGGATCGAAGCAACGCCCCGGTGGCCGCCCGCCCCCCCGCCGCGGCGCAGGCGCAGGCGTCCGAGAGCCAGGTCCATGTCGTCATGGACGACCACCAGCGAACCCGCGTCGAGACCGGCGAACGACAGGATCCGGCGAACGGACTCGCCGCTGCGGTTCATGAAAGTCTGCGGCAGTGCCAGCAGGCAGCGGCGGCCGGCAATGCGGCCATCGCCGACAAGGGCGTCGTGCCGCTGCTGGCCCAGCACGACGCCATGCGCTGCGGCAAGCTTGTCGACAAGGAGGAATCCGGCGTTGTGCCGGGTGCGATCATAGCGGGGTCCGGGGTTCCCGAGACCGACGATGACAACGTCGACTGTCATGGCATTCAGGAACCTTCAAGCGGCGAAGACGGGGCCGGAGGCCCGGTGTCGCCGCCCTGAGCCAGCGGCGCCGCGCGAACGTCCGGCGAAGCTACTACTTCTTCTCTTCGGCCGCGGGCTTGCGCTCGCGAATCACTTCGGGCTCAGCCGTCTCGGCCGCGGCGGCCACGGTCACCGTTTCGGCCTGGAGGCCGGCGACGGCCGCGACGGTCTGGTCGGGGGAGTCGAGTATCGTGACGCCCGCGGGAACGACCAGGTCGCGCACGTGCAGGGAGTGGCCAAGCAGCAGGCCGGAAACGTCGGCGGTGATCGAGGCGGGGATGGCCGTCGGGAGGCACTCGACGTGCAGTTCGTGAACGGCCTGCGTGAGTGTGCCGGCCTTTTGCGCGACGGGGGCGGGGGTGCCGACGAGTTCAAGGGGCACCTTGATCTCGATGGTGCGGTCGAGGTTCACGAGGTAGAAATCGACGTGGATCGGCAGGTGCTTGAGGGGATTGTACTGGATCTCCCTGACGATGACCTTCTTCGTGCCATCGACACCGCCGACGCTCAGGTCGATCAGCGCGTTCTCGCCCGCGGTGGAGACGAGCTTGAGGAACGCCTTGGGATCGACGGACACGTGCATGGCCTCGGTGCCGGGACCGTAGACAACGGCCGGGCAGAGCCCCCGGGCCCGGACTTTGTTGACCCCGGTCTTGCCCATCTCGGTACGGTTTTCCGCTGCCAGCGCAACGCTTGCCATCTCGTCGTTCCTCCCCGCAATCTTTTTGTTGATGCTCGATAAGAAATTTTTATTATAGAGGAATCTGTTGCCTCTGTAAACCCCGCTACAGGAACAGGGAGCTCACCGAAGTGTTCTCGTGGATGCGCCGGATGCCCTCGCCGAGCAGGCTCGCCACGGAGAGGACGGTGATCTTGTCGCCGTCGGCTCCCGCTGGCGGGATGGTGTTGGTCACGACGACCTCCTCCAGCGACGACGCGGCGATCCGCTCGCGGGCCTTGCCCGACAGGATGGCGTGGGAGGCGGCGGCGAAGACACGGGACGCGCCCTTGGCTCGCACGGCGTTCGCAGCCTGCACGAGCGTCCCGGCCGTGTCGATCATGTCGTCGAGGATGATCGCCGGGCGACCCTCGACATCACCGATGATGTTCATCAACTCGGCGACGTTCGGCGCAAGCCGGCGCTTGTCGATGATGGCGAGCGACGCGTCGAGGCGCTTGGCGAAGTTGCGCGCGCGCTCGACGCCCCCCGCATCCGGAGAGACGACCACCGGCCGATCGAGGCTCTTGCGGCGGAAGTACTCGAGGAGCACCGGCGAGGCCATGAGGTTGTCGACCGGGATGTCGAAGTACCCCTGGAGCTGCCCCGCGTGCAGGTCGGTGCACAGCACGCGATCGGCGCCGGCCGCGGTGATCAGGTTGGCGACGAGCTTGGCCGTGATCGGCACGCGCGGCTCGGCCTTGCGGTCCTGGCGCGAATACCCGTAGTAGGGAAGCACGACGGTGATCCGGTCCGCCGAAGCCCGCCGCAGGGCGTCGACCATGATCAGCAGCTCCATGAGGTTGTCGTTGACGGGGGGGCAGGTCGATTGGATCACGAAAACGTCGCTGCCGCGGGTGTTCTCCCGGATGCGGATCATGATCTCGCCGTCGGAAAACCGGCCGACCTCAGCGGCCCCGAGCTCGACACCGAGGTAGGCGCAAATCTCCCGGGCGAGGACCGGATTGGCATTTCCCGCAAAGAGCTTCATCTCGTGCACGGCCCTGTCACCTCCTGGCAGCGAAGGCCGGCACTCCTGGGCGACGCCCCCGCCGGCCACCGCGGACGCCCTGAAAAAAGCGGCAAAAAAATAGCCGATCGGCGGGAGAATGTCAATGAAACTCGTGGAGTTGACAGCCTGCGTCACTGCTCTGCTAGAATGGCCAGCGTGGACAGGGGAGATCGGTTGCCATTGCGTGAGCGAGCGGTGCGGCGCTTGGTGGTCGCGCTGGCGGGGCTCGCGCTGCTCCTCACCGCCGAGCCAACCCATGCCCAGTCGGGGAAGGGCGACTACATCGGCACCTGGACGGCCTTTGCCGGTCTTGGCTATGCGATCCCCGACACCGACGAATACGACAACGTCGCCGCCTGGCGCCTCAGTGCGGGGTACAGTCCGATGCCACAGCTCGAGATCGATTTCGAGCTGGGTCGTTTCGCGACCGGAGTCTCCCAGCCGGACGTCGGCGGGATCTCCAGCCACACCATTGCCTCGGGCCAACTCGACGTGCGGCCGGTCTGCCTCACCGCGCAGTACCGCACCCCGCTGCCGGAAATGCTCTCCACGCTCACGCTGCTGGCCGGGGTCGGCTACTATTTCATCGATTACGCCATGGCCGACACGCCGAGCGCGGTCTTCGAATCGGGCGCCATCTCGGGACTCCCCGACCAGACCGTTGATGACGCCTGGGGATTTCATTGCGGTGCCGGCCTTGAGTACGCCCTCACCGAGCGCTTCAGCGTGACGGCCGAGGGGCGCTACCTTTTCCTTTCGCCGCAAGCCCGCGGGACCGAGCCCACCGGCAACCCGATCGACGGCTCCCTGGATCTCAACACCTGGCTCTTCACCGGCGGAGTCAAAGTCGTCTTCTAGTCGACTGGAGATTCGCCATCAACGCCGGCGTCGTCGTGCGACGACCCTGTCACGGGAGGATAGACGTGAGCGAGACGAAGATCATCCTGAGCGAGCAAGAGATACCGAAGCACTGGTACAATATCCTCCCCGACATGCCCACGCCCCCCGCGCCGCCACTGCACCCGGGGACCGGCAAACCCGTCGGCCCCGACGATCTCAAGGCGATCTTCCCGATGTCGCTCATCGAGCAGGAGATGAGCCCCAAGCGCGAGATCCCCATCCCCGACGAGGTGCGGGAGATCTACGCGCTCTGGCGCCCGAGCCCGTTGTTCCGCGCCAAGCGGCTTGAGCGAGCCCTCAAGACCCCGGCGCGCATCTACTACAAGTACGAAGGCAACAGCCCTGCCGGCAGCCACAAGCCGAACACCGCGGTCCCGCAGGCCTACTACAACAAGGACGCCGGGATCCGCAGGATCGCCACCGAAACCGGCGCCGGCCAGTGGGGCAGCGCGATGTCGCTCGCCTGCCAGATGTTCGGCCTCGAGTGCACCGTGTACATGGTCAAGGTCAGCTACGAGCAAAAACCGTATCGCCGATCGATGATGGCCACCTGGGGCGCCGAAGTCATCGCCAGCCCGAGCAATCGCACCAACGCCGGGCGCGCGATCCTCGCGGCGCACCCCGACTCCACCGGCAGCCTGGGTGCCGCGATCAGCGAGGCCGTCGAGGACGCGGCGACGAAACCCGACACGAACTACGCCCTCGGCAGCGTGCTCAACCATGTGCTCCTGCACCAGACCGTGATCGGGCTCGAGACCAAGATCCAGCTTGCGAAGGTCGGGGAGAAGGCCGACGTGCTCGTCGCCTGCGTCGGCGGCGGCAGTAACTTCGGCGGCTTCACCTTCCCCTTTGTCCGCGACAAGGCCCATGGCGACAAGGTTCGCATAATCGCCGTCGAGCCCAAGGCCTGCCCGACGCTCACCCGCGGCTCCTTCTCCTACGACTTCGGCGACACGGCGCAGCTGACGCCGATGATGCTCATGTACACCCTCGGCCACGATTTCATGCCCGCCGCCATTCACGCCGGCGGACTGCGCTATCACGGCGATTCCCCGCTGGTCAGCCAGTTGGTGCACGAGGGTGTCGTCGAGGCAGTCGCCTACCACCAGAATCCGGTCTTCGACGCAGCCGTGACCTTCGCGCGCTCGGAGGGGATCATCCCGGCGCCGGAGTCGGCGCACGCAATCAAGGGGGCCATCGACGAGGCGATCCGGGCACGCGAGGCCGGGGAGACGCGCGTCATCGTCTTCAATCTCAGCGGGCACGGGCACTTTGACATGGCGGCCTACGATAACTATTTCGCCAAGAAGCTGGAGGACTTCGAGCTGCCGCAGTCCGCTATCGACGAAGCGCTCAAGAACCTGCCGAAGGTCGGCGTCTAGCCGAGCGACGTCCGTGGACCGCGAGCAGGTTCTCTTCCGGCTCTTCGGGAAGTACTGCCCCGAGGGGACGATCCTCTATACGGAGGGATCGCCGGGCGAGGAGCTTTACGTGATCCAGAGCGGTGCCGTGCGGATCGGATCGGTCAGGGCTGCCGGTGGCACGGCCGGGCAACTCGGGCCAGGCGATCTCCTCGGGGAGGAGTCGTTCTTCGGCCGGACCCCGCGCGCGGCCCGCGCCGAGGTGATGAAGGATGCGCGGCTCGTGCAGGTCAATGACCGCACGCTCGATGCTGTCGTGCGGCACGGGCCGCAGACGGCGCTGCGAATCGCCGAGCAGCTCGTCTCGCTCACGAGCAGTGCGAGAAAAGAATTGACGGCCTGGACAACAGGGCAGGTCCTGCGACGCATCGCGCCACACCTGAGGGCGGCTGTCGGCGACGTGGTTGTGCCCGCGGACATCGCGGAACGCTCGGGACTGGTGGAAAACGAGGTTGCCCTGGCGCTCGAGGAACTCCAGCGGCGCAACTGCCTGGTCCGCGAGGGGACAGGGTACCGCATGGCCGACGCTGTCCTGCTGCAGCGGGTAATCGACGGCCTCGTCTCGGCAGGAGAGCGAGCGTGAACGCCAGCAATGCTGGCTGTTTCGCTACAGCGGGCTCAGTCTACCTTTCCTGCGTGAAACAGCTGGAGCCGGCCGTCATCGCAGGGGGGTTCGAGGGAGCCGGTCGCCGGGCGGAGAAGCCCGACCTGGCGCGAACCTATACGTTTTCTTGATGGAGGACACGTGGCACAGGAGGAAAGCGGGCGCAACGCGGTTCCGGAAGGCAAGCCAGCGCGCGAGGCAGGGGGCCGGGAGGCGCGCGCCCACCGTGGTGGCGAGGGCGCGGGCCGGCAGCCGCGCATGCCCGAGGGGCTCTGGATCATCTGCCCGGCCTGCCGTGACATTATTTATCGCAAGGAGGTTGAGCGCAATCACCGGGTCTGCCCGAAGTGCTCGCACCACTTCAGGATAGGCGCTCTGGACCGGATTCGCCTTCTGGTCGACGACGGGAGTTTCACCCCCCGGGACGAAGGGATAATCCCTGAGGACCCCCTGCGCTTCAGGGATGCTCGGCGGTACGCGGACCGCGTGCGCGACGCGACACGGAAAAGTGGCCGGAGCGAGGCCGTCCTCTGCGGTGAGGCCACGATCCTCGGGCGTCCCCTCCAGGTGTGCGCATTCGAGTTCGACTTCATGGGCGGCAGCATGGGCAGCGTCGTCGGCGAGCGCATCGCGCGTGCAGCGGAGCGCGCCCTGCAACGGCGCACACCTCTGATCATCGTCTCCTGTTCGGGGGGCGCCCGGATGCAGGAAGGGCTCCTTTCGCTGATGCAGATGGCAAAGACCGCGACCGCTCTCGCGCGCCTGGGGAAGGCCGGACTGCCCTATCTGTCGGTTCTTGCCGACCCGACCACCGGCGGGGTGAGCGCGAGTTTCGCGATGCTCGGTGACGTCATCATCGCTGAGCCCCGGGCCCTGATCGGGTTTGCCGGGCCGCGAGTCATCGAGCAGACGATCGGCGGGAAACTCCCCGAGGGTTTTCAGCGCTCGGAGTTCCTTCTCTCCCATGGTCTGATCGACCTGATCGCGGAGAGGGCGAAACTGCGGGACACGCTCTCCCGCCTCCTCGAATTCTTCGCCAAAGAGCCCGGGTAACTCAGGAGGCCCTGATCCGCCCCGGTGGCGGTGCTGATCTTGCCCCCTGCGAGCACAGCGAGTGGGGGGGAGGTGCGGCGTACACCGTTACGCCTCCGCGCGCACATGCCCGTTGCCTTGGTGCGACGAATCATGACGCTCCCGACTGACTCGGGCAGCACGTTACAAGATCCCGTGCCCGAGCGCTGGTTCGTCGTGCACGTTGTCCCTCGCTTTGCCGGGACAGCAACACGGCGTGCCCGGGCTGGGCAAGGGGTGGCGTGAAGGGGAGGTCTCCAGCGGCGCAGGAACTAATCGGTCTCGTCCCGCAGGTTGCGGGTCATCAGTTCGTGGAGCGCCACCCGGGGGGGGGCGCCATCGAAAAGCACCCGGTGCACCTGGGCTGCAATGGGCAACTCGATGCCTGTGCGCGCCGCCAGCTTGACGGCGGCGGCAGTCGTGCGCACACCCTCGGCGACCGTGCGAGTACCCGCCTCGATCTCGCGCAGTGAGCGCCCGGCCGCGAGTGCCATGCCGAGAGATCGGTTGCGCGAGAGATCTCCCGTGCAGGTGAGAACGAGGTCCCCGAGACCTGCCAGGCCGGCGAAGGTCGAGGCTCTGGCTCCGAGGGCGACGCCGAGACGGGTCATCTCCGCCAGGCCGCGCGTAATGAGGGCGGAACGGGCGTTGTGCCCGAGGCCGAGGCCGTCGCAAATCCCGGCCGCGATCGCTATCACGTTCTTGAGCGCTCCGCCGATCTCCACCCCTATGACGTCATCGGTGGTGTAGACACGGAAGGTCTCCGTGCTGAACGTCCGCTGCACCAAGTGCGCGGTCGCCGTATCGCGGCTGGCTGCGGTGACCGCCGTGGGCAGCCCGGCGGCGACTTCACGGGCAAAACTCGGACCCGACAGGAATGCGAGGCGGTGGTCGGCGGGGTCGAGGCCTTGCGCGAAGACCCCGGCCATGGTTTCGAGCGTGTCGGTCTCGATGCCCTTGGACGCCACGACAACCGGCACACGCGACGGGAGGTGCCGGCGCGCGTCGCGCAGAATCCCCCGGGCCACGTGCGACGGGGTGACGAACAGCGCAAGGTCTGCCGCCCGGAGCGTTTCGGCCAACGACCCGCTTGCGTCGAGCGCAGGGTGCAGCCGCACTCCCGGCAGGAAGTGAGTGTTTTCCCGGTCGCGTACAATCGATTCGACGACCTCGGATTCGAAAGCCCAAAGGCGCACGGCGAGGCCACGCACGGCGCGGTGGTTGGCAAGCGTTGTGCCCCAGCTGCCTGCACCGAGGACGGCGGTTCGTTGTGGACACTCCAGGATCGGCATGCGCGAGGGCCCTCCCAGGCGAAATGATATACTTCCTTATCATCCGGTTCGAAAGGCTGTCAAGCGACGGGCAGGAGGGCATGGGGTGAAGCGTGGGCTCGCGGTGCTCGGCGAGGTGCTGCGTCAGGCTCGCAGCAAAGGCGCGCGGTGCGCGGAGGCCTTCCACGTTGCTGGCGACGGCAGGTCAGTCGAATATTCCGATCGCGGTCTCGAGTCGTATCGCGGCGCGGTTGCCGCCGGCATCGGGCTACGGGCGTTCGTCGGCCGGAAGGCGGGTTTCGCCTATGGCCAGGACTTCACTGCCAGCGGCCTGGAGCGGCTCGCCGCGCGCGCGGTCGACTCCGCGATCATTGCCGACCTCCCGGCATTTCCCGCGCCGCGAGGCCGCGCCCTGGGGGAGGATCTGAGACTTCTCGACCAGACCGGGCTCGCTGCATCCGTCGCCGACGACCGAGCGCAGCTGGAGCAGATCGTCGAGCAGGCGCGGGCGACCGACCCCGCGGTTCGCCGCATCAAGACGGTGAGCCTGCGCTCCGGGCGCCGCGACACGATCCTGCGCTCCAGCACGGGGACCGATGTCGCATATTCCCGCAGTTCGTTCTCGCTGGTTGCCGGCGTCGTCGCAGAGCGTGACGGTACTTCCGAGCTCGGCTGGGAGTCGGAGATCGCCATTGCCCGCGGCTCCCTCCCGTGGGGGCGCATCGGCACGGTAGCCGCCACCCGGGCGGTGTCCCGGCTCGGTGCCGTGCGCCCGGATCCGGGAAGGCAACCGGTAATCCTCGATCGCGAGGTGGCGGCGCAGTTCCTCTCCCTGCTCGGCGCGACGCTCTCCGCGGACGCGGTCCTCAAGGGCCGTTCGCTCTGGGCCGGAAAGGAGGGGACGGCCGTGGCCGCCGGCACGGTCACCGTCATCGACGACCCGACGCTTCCCGGGGCGGTCGGTTCCGCCCCCTGCGACGACGAGGGCCAGGCGACACGCCGAAAGGTGCTGATCGAGGCAGGGGTGCTTGCCGGCTATCTGCACACGCTCCTTTAAAAGAGAAGGCCTCTCCATAAGAAACAGAAGCTCCACTCCGCTTTTAGCCATAAAGGTAAAGCAATCTCTGGCGATTTTCTCTATCTCCCCAGAAGATTTGTCCTGG
>CAZEOK010000002.1:0-371 GCA_964513745.1 uncultured bacterium | reverse complement strand
CTGCACACGCTGGAGACCGCGCACCGGATGGGCGTTAAACCCACGGGCAACGGCTTCCGTCGCGACTTCGAGTCGCTCCCCCAACCGCGGCCGGGCAACCTCGTACTGCAGCCGGGGACGCGTCCGCCTGAGGCGTGGACACGTTCGTTCGGCCGCCTCGCTCTCGTCGACGACATTCTGGGAGCGCACACCATGAATCCGGTCTCGGGGGACTTTTCCGTTGGCGCCTCCGGCTTCATCTGCGAGGGCGACCGGCGCCGCCCCTTCCGCGGCGCGACGATCGCCGGCAACATCGCGGGGCTGTTCGCGTCGAGCGCCGAGGTCGGGGACGACCTGCGGTTTTTCGGATCGGTGGCCGCGCCTTCCGTGCT
>CAZEOK010000001.1:0-77632 GCA_964513745.1 uncultured bacterium | reverse complement strand
TCCAGGAGCGCATCGCGGCGCAGCCGAAGATCGAGCCGGTGCTCGACGCGATCGTGGAGCGGATCGAGGGCCGGGACGGCGTGACGGGTTTGGCCCTCAAGAACGTGAGAAGCGGCGCCGCGAGCCGGATTGCGGTGGAGGGCGCCTTCATCTTCGTCGGCACGACGCCGAACACGGAGTTCCTGCGGGGGTTCCTGCCGCTCGACCCGAATGGTTTCATCGAGACGACGCCGAACCTGGAGACAACGGTCCCCGGGGTCTTCGCCGCCGGCGACGTGCGCGCCAAGGTACTGCGCCAGATCTCGACGGCGGTGGGGGAAGGCGCACTGGCCGCCACGCTGGCCGACCACCACCTGTCGCGCTAGGATGCCGTTTCACTACGCCTGGGTCATCGTCGCCGCTGGCACGCTGACTACGTTTGCCGCGCTCGGGTTGGGAAGGTTCGCGCTCGGAATGCTTCTGCCTTCGATGGCCGCCGACCTCGGCCTCGGCTATGCGCGCATGGGGCTGATCGGCACGGCCAACTTCGTGGGGTATCTCATTGCCGTGCTCGCCAGCGGGATCGTCGCAGGACGGGTTGGCCCGCGGCGGATGATCGCCGGGTCGCTGCTGCTTGCCGGGCTCTCGCTCGTCGGGGTCAGCCGCGCCGGGTCTCTCGGGGCCCTCCTCGTGCTGTACTTTCTCACCGGACTCGGCAGTGGTGCAGCCAACGTGCCGATGATGTCGCTAGTCGCCGCCTGGTTCGGCAGCCGGGTGCGGGGGCGCGCGGCGGGCTTCATCGTCAGCGGCAGCGGTTTCGCAATCCTGCTCTCCGGATGGATCATCCCGCTCGTCAACCTGCGGCAGGGTGCCGGGGGGTGGCGGACGAGCTGGCTTGTGCTCGCCGCGATCGTCCTGGCGGTTGCGGCCATCAACGCAGGGATCCTGCGCGACCGCCCGGCCGATCTCGGTCTCGCGCCCCACGGTGGCGAGGCGTCGCAGTACGCGCCGCCGGCGCACCACCCGCGCGGGATCCGCGCCGTGCTGCGGCGCGGCGTGCTCTGGTACCTCGGGCTGCTCTATTTTCTCTTCGGCTTCACCTACGTCATCGCGGCGACCTTCATGGTCACGTCCCTGGTGCGCGACCGGGGCTTCCCCGAGTCGGTCGCCGGCACCTTCTGGTCGGCCGTCGGGGCCCTCAGCCTGCTTTCGGGGCCGGTCTTCGGCACGCTCTCCGACCGCATCGGGCGCCGCGGCGGGCTTGCGATCGTCTTCGGGCTCCAGTCGCTGGCGTACGCGCTTTTCGCCTCGGGGCTGCCGGGCTGGTCGCTGGTGGTGGCCGTCGGCTGCTACGGCCTCACCGTCTGGAGCGTCCCCTCGATCATGACGGCGGTCGCGGCGGATCTCGCCGGTCCGCACAACGCGGCCGCGGCCTTCGGCTTCATCACCTTCATCTTCGGTCTGGGGCAGATGGCGGGGCCGGTCGCGGCGGGGGCGCTCGCCGAGGCTTCCGGGCGCTTCTCGACGAGCTTCGCGACCGCGGCGGCGCTGGCCGGCATCGCGGCGGTCCTGTCGCTGTTGCTGCGGGAATCGCCTCGGCAAAGGAGCAGGGGAACAGTTTGATTTTTCCTCGCCCTTTCCCGCCGTTTTCCTGTTCGCGGCGGGTGGCGCCGGCGGGAAAATGGGTTATAATGCCGAACTTACAGAAGAAGAAAGGTGACCCCATGCGCAGCGACCTGATGAAAAAGGGCCTCGAGAAGGCCCCGCACCGCTCCCTGATGAAGGCCGTCGGCCTCACCGACGAGGAGATCGCCCGCCCGCTGGTGGGCATCGCCAACTCGTGGAACGAGATCGTCCCGGGGCACACCCACCTGCGCGACATCGTCGACGCGGTCAAGGCCGGCGTGCGCATTGCGGGCGGGACGCCGCTGGAGTTCGGCGTCATCGGCGCCTGCGACGGCCTTGCGATGAATCACCCCGGCATGAAGTACTCGCTCGCGAGTCGCGAGCTGATCGCCGACTCGATCGAGGTCATGGTCACGGCGCAGCCGTTCGACGCGCTCGTGCTGGTCCCGAACTGCGACAAGATCATCCCCGGGATGATCATGGCGGCGCTGCGGCTGAACATCCCGGCCATCGTCGTCAGCGGCGGGCCGATGCTCGCCGGGCGCCACGGGGGCAAGGCGATCGACCTGATCTCGGTCTTCGAGGGCGTCGGCGCGGTGAAGGCCAAGAGGATGAGCGTGAAGGAACTCGCCGAGATGGAGGATGGCGCCTGCCCGACCTGCGGCTCCTGCTCCGGGATGTTCACGGCCAACTCGATGAACTGCCTCACCGAGGCGATCGGCCTCGGGCTGCCCGGCAACGGCACGATCCCCGCGGTGACCGCCGCGCGCCGCCGGCTGGCCAAGCACGCCGGGATGCAGGTCATGGAACTGCTGCGCAGGGACATCCGCCCGCGCGACATCGTGACCAGGAAGGCGATGGCCAACGCCATAGCGGTCGACATGGCGCTCGGCGCCTCCTCGAACACGGTGCTGCACCTGCCGGCCATTGCCAAGGAGGCGGGCTTCGCGCTGGAGCTGGAGACCTTCAACAAGGTCAGCCGCACGGTGCGCCGCCTTTGCCACGTCTCACCCGCCGGTCCCTGGCACCTCGAAGACATCGATGCGGCGGGCGGCATTCCGGCCGTGATGGCCGAGCTGGCAAAGGGCGGCCAGATCAACCGCTCGACACTGACGGCGAGCGGCAAGCGCACCGGCGAAGTGCTCAAGACGGCGCGACTGCGCAACCCCGAGGTGATTCGCCCCTGGGACAACCCCTTCGCGAAAGAGGGCGGCCTCGCGATCCTCTTCGGGTCGCTTGCCCCCGGCGGGGCGGTCGTCAAACAGTCCGGCGTCGCTCCCGACATGATGCGGCGCACGCTGACCGCCCACGTCTTCGATTCGGAGGAGGACGGGTCGGCGGCGATCCTCGGCGGGAAGATCAAGAAGGGCGAGGTCATCGTCATCCGCTTTGAAGGCCCGCGCGGCGGGCCCGGCATGCGCGAGATGCTCGCGCCGACCTCCGCCGTGGTCGGCATGGGACTCGACCACGACGTGGCCCTGATCACCGACGGTCGTTTCTCCGGCGGCACCCGCGGTGCCGCGGTCGGTCACATCTCCCCCGAGGCCGCCGAGGGTGGGCCGATCGCGCTGGTGAAGAACGGCGACCGCATCGAGATCGACATCCCCGGCCGGCGCCTCGACCTGCTCGTCCCCGAGGCCGAGCTCGGCAAGCGCCGCGCTGCCTGGAAGCCTCCGAAGCCGAAGATCACCACCGGCTACCTCGCCCGCTACGCGCGCATGGTGCGCTCGGCGGGCACCGGGGCGGTGCTTGAGGATTGAGGGCCGACGATCTCGCCCCCCGGCCGCAGGAGAAGCCGGGGGTGGCCCCCCGCGTTCAACAACGGAAATGTCGACGATGACGCAGGCGAATGAAACGACGGTGGCTCAGCGCGAGGAGCGTCAGCTCGTCGAGGGCTGCCGCCGTGGCGACTTCGACTGCTTCGAGCGGCTCATGGCGCGCTACGAGAAGAAGATCTACAACCTCGCGCTGAGAATGCTCCGCGACCCGGACGACGCCCGCGAGATCCTCCAGGAGACGTTCCTCAAGGTGTACGACAACCTCGAGAAATTCCGCGGCGAAGCGCAGATGTCGACCTGGATCTACCGCATCGCGATGAACGAGGCCCTGATGCGCATCCGCAAGGACAAGCACCGCCCGCGCTCGCTCGAGGTCGTCGACGAGGATGGCGAGCGCCGCGAGATCGACGTCGAGGACTGGAAGCCGCGCCCGGTCGAGCGCGCGCTGACCCGGGAGCTGGGCGGCGAACTCGACCGCGCCATCGCGCTGCTGCCCGAGGATTACCGCGGGGCATTCCTGCTGCGGGACGTCGAAGGGCTCTCGAACGAGCAAATCGCCAAGGCCATGAAGCTCTCGGTCCCGGCCGTCAAGTCGCGGATTCACCGGGCTCGGATCTTTCTGCGCAACGAACTGGCGACCTACTTCGCGAAAGACCGCCATGACAACTAGACGCGAGAAGCTCTGCAACACGCCGGAGTGCCGCCGGATGCGCGCGCTGCTCTCGGATTTTCTCGACCACACGCTGCACTGGCGCACCTCCCGGAGTCTGGAGGCCCACCTGGCGGCCTGCCCACCCTGCCGCTGCTATGTCAATACGATCGAAAGGACGATCCTGCTCTATCGCGAGCGCCCGGTGGTCGACGTCCCGGTCGCCGTACGCGGCCACCTGCGCGAGGTACTGCGCGAGAGGCACGAGAGAGCGCCGAAAAAGCGCGGGGGCCGCTGCTGCGCCGGCGACGCGTCCGGGAAGCGGGCCGGTTCGGGAGCGAAGGTGCTCAAGGCCGGGAGAACCGTGAAGAAACCGGCCGGCAATTCTTGACCGGGCAAAATCGGATGACAACCGTCTCCGTGAAGGCTCCGGGGTCCTGTCGCTGTGGACCTCCGCCGCGCTTCCTGCGGTCCGCGCGACGGAGACCTCCCCTCCGCGCCACCCCGTCACCGCCATCGGGATGGACTCCGGCAGGACCTGCGTGATGGACTGGAACACCGTCTCTCGCGAACTGACCGCCCTCGGCCTCGATTTCCGGGAAGGGATCAGGCACATCTTCTGGTACTTCCTGGTCGGCATCATGCTCGCCGGCTGGATCAGAACCTACAAGTTTCACGTCCGCCTGCGCAAGCGGCTGCCGGAGTTCGGCGCCTACGCGGTTTTCGTGGCGGTCGGCGTCGCCATCGTCAGCCCGTTGTGCGCCTGCGGGGTCCTGCCGATCATGGTCTCGCTCCTCACGGCCGGGATGCCGCTCACCCCCTGCATGGCGCTGCTCGTGGCCTCGCCGCTGATTTGCGTCGAGGGCTACGCCGTCACCGCGGGTCTCCTCGGTGGGACCTGGGCCAACGCCAAACTGGCCGCGGCGGTCTTCATGGGGCTCTGGGCCGGGCTCGTCACCCACCTGGTGGCGCGTCGGGGTTTCGCCGTCGGGGAGATCTTTCGCGGCCCCATCCCGCAGGGGGACATGCACGACCACGACTGCGACCCCCGCATCGCCTGCAACTGCCCGGACCGCTGGTCGAACCGCATCGCGCGGCGCCACCCGAACAAGCTGGTCATCTTTCTGGCAAAGTCCGCGGAGACCGGCTGGAAGGTTGGCCGTTTCATCCTGGTTGGTCTGTTGATCGAGGTCCTGGCGACGCGCTACATCGACCCGGAGTGGATCAGTTCGGTCTTCGCGAGCACCCGCTGGTACACCACGGTGCTCGTGGCCCTCGCCTCGGCGCCGCTCCACGTCAACCAGTTCACGGCGGCCGGCATCCTCTACGGGCCGGTGAACCTCCTCGAGAAGATGGGGAGCACCGTCTCCTGGGGCAGCGGCATGGCCTTTCTGATCGGCGGTCCGGTGACGGCCTTGCCGGCGATGGCGGTCTTCCTCTCGCTCTTCAAGCCGCGGGTCTTCTGGCTCTACCTCGGGATCTGCCTCTCAGGCACGCTCATCGTCGCATTCGCCGCGCAATTTTTCCTCGGCTGATCCCGGCCGGAGCCGTGCATGTCGGGGTGATGTCAGTCCCGTGGTCCGCCCCTGCACTTGACGGCTGCGGTCGGCGGGATTAATCTCTGCACTCCCCGCAGTGGTCGCGGACAGACATCCGAGCGCAAGGAGACACGCATGAAGGAACTAGCTGAGGGCGGGCTTGAGCAGCAGGGCGGTCACGTCGCAGTTTGGTATGACGCCCAGGAGGACACGGTCGTGATGCAGTGCGATTTCGTGGACCTCAACTTCTACCGGGACGATTTCATGGACCTCGTCGAGGTGCTCAAGGAGGCTGCCGACCGCCTGATGCTCGAAGGGCCGTCGGAACTGTAACCGGCGCTGGGCGGGCCTGTCAGCCAGGAAAATCCGAGTCAGCAGTCCATGTCGGACTGTTCATCGGCGTTGAACACCCGCACGCGCGTCCCGGGGGAGTTTCCGCGCAAACCGTTTGCGGCAGCAAGCGTGACCTCCGCCAATTCAGGGCAGTTTTCGCGGGACTTGAGGTGGATTTGGATGCGTGGTGTGAAATCCAGTCGTGAAAATATCTCCGGGAAGTAGGTACTCTTCCCCCAGACCACGTAGACCTTGACCGGGATGCTCGGGCTCGTAAAGAGCCCCCCCTGGTTCGACTCGAGAAAGCCGCAGGTCTTCAGGATCGAGGCCGCCTCGGCGGTCGTCGCGTCGGAGTAGATTATCCGGGTCTGTCCCATAGGTCCTGATTCCAGTCCTCCTGCCAGTGTCGGACTATAAGCCCTTGCACACTGTGGCGCAAGCCGTGAAATCCAGAGTGCGTGCGCGACCGCCTGTGGCCGTGAGGAACGGGGGTCGGCGAGGTTGTGCCGGCGGGGTGCACCGTCTGCTTTCGAGCCTGGCGGTCTTGATCTGCGGGGAGTGCGATCGCAAGGGGTGATGAGGGCAAAGCCGGTTTTTCCGCCAGGCACTGGACTTGCTTGCGCTGTGGCCATGCATGCCGATCACGCGCGCAGGTTGGGCCACTACGGGGCGCTTGGCGTCCCGCCAGCCGCCACGCCGCGGCAGATCGAGTTGGCGTTTCGCGCCTGGAGCGAGCGGCTGTCTGCCGGGACGGAAAGCACAGAGGCCTACCGCAGAGCTGAGATCGCCTACCATGTTCTTGCCGCTCCCGGCGCTCGCGCCTGCCACGACCGTCAGCTCGGTCTGGCTCAGCATCCCGCATGGACTGTCGGGCGGGACCGCGTCGTCCGGCGCTGCCTCCGCCGAGCGCTGCGCGAGCTTGAGCGCGGGAGGGCGGAGCGGGCGCGGCTGCTTCTTGCTCACGCCGTATCCCGCAGTCCCGAGGACCCCGGCGCCCGGAGTTATCTCGCCCTGGCTCTGGTCAGAACGGGAGGAAGCCTGCACGAGGCCGTCCGCCACGGAAGGTACGCGATCGAGCGCGGGCCGCGGGAGGCCGCATATCTTTTCAATCTCGCGGAGGTCTATGCCGCGGCCGGGTTTCGCGCCAAAGCACGCGCGGTCCGCGTGCGTGGCTGGCATGCCGTCGCTGTCTCGGTGATCGGATGGCATCACGAAGAATCCTCTTTCTCCCGAGGCCGATAACGCGTCACCGACGCGTAAATATTTATTTTTCAAGCCCCATTTTATATATTGACAGCCTTGTGGTCGGTTGTTAGAGTCTGAGTCACACAGGGTGAGTTAGGCTCCTGTGTGTGGTCACCCTGAACGCCAACATGAGGATGGACTTGGGCCATGTGGTTGTTTAAGTCCAAGGAAGTGGTCGGGGTAGATGTCGGCACCCATTCCATCAAGCTGGTGGAGCTGAGGTTGTCCGGCAAATCAATCCACCTTCAGAGTTTTGGCGTCGCCCCCGTGCCGCCGCAGGCGATCGTGGACGGCGCAATACTCGACAAGGGGGCGATCGTCGAGAGCCTGCAGAGCCTGCTGCGCGGGCAAAAGATCAAACGCAAGCAGGCTGCGATGGGGCTCTCGGGGCACTCGGTGATCGTCAAGAAGATCAGCCTCCCGGAGATGACCGAGGTCGAGCTCGACGAGTCGATTCACTGGGAGGCGGAGCAGTACATACCCTTCGACATCGACGATGTGAACCTGGATTTCCAGATCATCGAGGGCTCCGCCGCCGAGGAAGGCAAGATGGACGTGCTCCTCGTGGCCGCCAAGAAAGACAAGATCGACGACTACACCGACCTGCTCATCCAGGCCGGCCTCCAGCCCGCCGTGGTCGACCTTGACGCTTTCGCCCTCCAGAACGCCTGGGAGATCAGCTACGAGGTGGTCCCCGGGCGCAACGTGGCGCTCGTGAACATCGGCGCGGGCTTTACGAACATCGGCGTGCTGCGCAACGGCATGACGGCTTTCACCCGCGACATCTCCATCGGCGGCAACCACTACACCGACGCCATCCAGAAGGAGTTCGGCATGAGCGCCGAACAGGCCGAGCGGGTCAAGACGGGCCAGGAGGGGGGCGCAGACCCCGAGGCCGTGCGCCGGCTCATGGATGCGGTGAGCGAGAACATCGCCGTCGAGATCCAGCGCTCCTTCGACTTCTTCCGGGCCACCAGCGCAGATCAGGACATTCACCAGATTCTTCTCTCCGGCGGCAGCGCCCGGGTCAAGCACCTCGATAATTTCCTGAATCAGCGGCTCAAGATCGAGGTTCAGGTGAACGATCCCTTCCAGAACATCAAGATCAACTCCAAGAAGTTCGACGCCGAGTACCTCAGGGCGAACGCCCCTGCCGCTGCGGTCGCGGTTGGGCTGGCGCTGCGGAAGGCGGGCGACCGATGATCAAGATCAATCTCCTCGTCAAGAAGGTTTCCAAGAAGAAGGCGGGCGCGATCCAGCACCTGGCCATCGGCGCGGGCGCCGTGGCGCTCCTCGCCTTGGGGCTCGGCTGGGTCTGGGTCGATCAGAGCGGCAAGCTTGCCACCTTGCACGCCCAGGTCGCGAAGCAGCAGGCGGAGAAGGACCGGCTCAAGAACGTCAACGAGGAGAAGGTGCGTTTCGAGAAAGAGAAGGCCGAGCTCGAGCGCAAGCTGGGCATCATCACCAAGCTCCAGAAACAGCGCATCGTGCCTGTACATCTGCTTGATGAGCTCACCCGGGCCGTCGACGTCTCGACGCCGGTCTGGGTTACCAACTACGCTTACACCGCCGCCGGCGTGACGCTCGACGGCTATTCGCTCAGCCACGAGGCGCTGCGGCCGCTGGTCGACAGTCTCGAGAAGTCCGCGTACTACCAGGGCGTCGAACTGCTCTACTCCGAGCGCAGCAACCTCCAGGGCCGCGAGGTGTTTCGCTTCAGTATCAAGGCCGGCGTGCAGCAGCCGGACTAGCGCGGGAGGCAGCGGGGCACATGGCATCGGTCATCGAACAGTTCGAGAAAATACCGCTCAAGCAGCGGGGAATCGCGCTCGGGGCCGTTCTCGTCATGATCACGGTCGCTTTCTGGTACCTGCTCTATCAGCCGAAGGCCAAGCTGATCAAGGGCGAGCAGAGCCGCCTCGCAACCCTCTCGAGCGAAGTGAAGAACCTCCAGACGATCGAGGCCCAGAACATCAAGTTCAAGCAGATGATCGGCGAGCTGAGTGGACAGCTCGACCAGGCGCGCCAGCAGCTCCCCGGTGAACGGGAGATCCCCATTTTGCTCGAGCAGATCGCCCACTTCGGCAAAGAGGCGGGGATCGAGTTCATTTCGTTCCGCCCCACGGCCGAGATCAAGAAGGACTTTTACAACGAGGTACCCATGGCCTTGGCGATTCGCGGCCCCTTCCACAACATCGGTCTTTTCCTCGACAAGATCAGCCACTACCCGCGGATCATCAGCGTATCGAACCTTGCCATGGGCAGTCCGACGGAGAAGGAGGGCTACCTCATGCTGACGTCCACCTGCACCGCGACGACATACCGCTATGTACAGGCCAAGTAGCCGCGTCTCCCTCGTCTGCGCGCTGGCGGTCTGGTCGGCCGGGTGGTTTGGCCCCGTGCCCGTCTCAGCCGCTAACAACTTCAAGGACGCGGCTCGGGAAGCCGCGAAGCCGGGGACGGCCGCCACGGCCAAGCCGACAACCCAGGGGGGCGCTGCGCCTGAAGCCGCCACGCTTTCCGCGGGAGAGGTTGCTGTGGAGCAACAGCCGCCGTCCCCCGGAGGGCTCCTGGTTCCCGGCAGCGATTTTCGCTACGATCCGACGGGGCGCCGCGATCCGTTCAAGTCGCTCCTTCAGCTTGAGAACAAGCAGCGCGATATCAGCCAGCTTCCGCCGATCCAGCAGTTCGACGTTGAGACGGCCAAGGTGGTCGGCATAGTCATCGATCCCGCCCGCGGCGCCCAGGCGATGATTCGCGCGCCGAGCGGTCAGACCTTCGTGGTTCGACAAGGCACCATCATGGGGAAGAACGAGGGCGAGGTCATCGAGATCACGCTGCAGGGGATTCGCATCGTCGAGAAGTTTCTGGACTTCATGAACCGGGAGACGAGGAAGGAAACCTTCCTGAAATCCCACCCCGCTGCGGGGAAGTAACCGCGGTATTGCAAGGAGGACGGCTGATAATGGCTACCGGGAGATGGGTGAGACAGGCCTCCTGTGGGGCCTTGGCGGTGTGGCTGCTCGCAGGTTGCAGCGGCCCTCTGGCGCAAGCCCCGAATCCGGCGGCAGCGCCGGCAGCGCCGGTCGCGAAACCCCTTGAACTCACCGATGTCAGTGTTTCGGGGGCGGGCGACGCTGTGCAGATTACCCTTACCACCAGCGCCAAGGCGGCCTACAGCCTGGTTCGCCAGTCCGACCCGCCGCGGCTGGCTCTTGCACTTGAGGGTGTTTCGGTCGGCGGGCAGGTGAAGGCCATCGAAGTGAACCGCGGCGTGGTAACGGTGGTCAAGTCCTCGTCTTCGGGGTCAGACAGCAGCATCGAGGTTTTTCTGTCAGGCGCGGCCGCGTATGAGGTTGAGGGACGCGATACCAGCATTGTTTTGAACGTATCGCCAAAATCGGGCGGGACGGCGGTCAGCCCAGCAGCGGAATCCCCGGCGCCGGTGGAGATGGCTCAATCCGAGCAATCAGCTCCTATTGTCACTGTGGCGGCCGATGTGAGCGCGCAGGCACCCACCGTGACAGCCCCGGCCGCCACCGCAGTCGTGCCGGCTGGCCCGCGTTCTCTGATTGCCGTCGACGTGAAGAAGCAGGCCGATGGCCTGGTAGTGACGTTACAGGGTGATGGACCGCTCCAGCATGAGTATTTCCTCGTCGAAGGCAGGAGCCTGGTCGTTGACATCGCCGACGCGGGCAACAAGGTTTCGCCCTTGAAGAAGAAGATTGACGACGCCTGGGTTTCGCAGATCAGAATTGGCGAACACGCCCAGCCGAAGAAGGTCACACGAGTCGTGTTCGACCTGAAGAAAGTCGGGGAGTACCGTGTCGCGTCAGCAGGCGACGGCATCACCGTTGCATTCGGTGCCCCGGCGCTGGCCGCAGCCGCCGCTGCCACCGGCGAGCGTGAGGCTGCCGCTAACGCGTTGATCGCGGTCGGCGAAGTCATCTGCCGCCCGCTGGACGCGTCGACTCGGTTGGAGATCCGCACGTCTGCCAAGGCAAACTTTACTGTTGTCGACTCCGGTGACCAGGCAAAGGTGGTCGTGGAGATCGCCAACGCGCAGATCGCGGAGAAGGACCGCAAGACCCTTGATCTCTCCGCCATCGGTCGGGAAGTGGTGGGTGTGAGCGCATTTCCGTACACCAAGGGTGACGCCAAGCTCGTCCGCGTCGTCGCCCAGCTACGCCGGCCGGTTCCATTCCGCGTAGTGGCCGAGGGCGACCGGATACTGATCGATTTCGAGAAACCCCCGGCGACAGTTGTTGCAGGCGAGTCCTCGTCGTCGCCAGCCCCCGCACCGCCGCCAGCCCCCGCGCCAGTGTCGCAAGCAGCGCCTGCGGCCGCTCCCGTCCCAGCCGCTGCCGGCTCCCCGGCGTTCAGCGGCCGGCGCCTTTCGCTTGACTTCAAGGATGCCGAGGTCAACGACATCCTGCGCCTGATCTCCGAGGTTTCCGGCCTGAACTTCGTGGCTGGCCCTGAAGTCGTCGGGAAAGTTACCATCAAGCTTGCCGACGTGCCTTGGGATCAGGCTCTCGACATCATCCTCAAGACCAACTCGCCGCAGCTGACGCAGGTCACCGAGGCCGAAAATATTCGTCGGATCACGACGGTCCAGAAGATGGCCGACGAAAATAAAAAGGCCATTCAGGCAATGGTCGAAGCCGAAAAGATCGAGACCGAACGGCAGAAGGTCGCCAACGAGCGGCGCATGGAAAACAAGCTGGAGGATTTCGAGACGAAGCGTTACGCCATCTCGTACGCGAAGGCGGCCGATATCGAGAAGGTCATTGCGAACGGCTACAGCTCGAAGAATGGGAAACGGCAGGTCGACGAGCGCACCAACACCCTGATCGTCTACGACGCGAAATCGATCCTCGCCCAGATTGACGGGATCATCCAGGCCCTCGATGCTCAGACGCCGGCGGTTCTCGTCGAGGCCCGCATCGTGGAGGTTTCGAGCGGTTACGAACAGCAGCTCGGCATCCAGTGGAACATGGCCGGCGTCGCGGACGCCGCCCACGGCAACGCCACGGACTACGCGTTCCCGAACTCGATGAGCGTCGGCGGCACGCAGAGCACAGATGCCGGCAGCTATCTGGTCAACCTTCCCGCCGCCTCTGCAACGTCGGGGATCGGCTTCACCTTCGGCCATATCGCAAACACGCTGAGCCTCGATATGCGCCTGTCGGCAATGGAGCAGCTGGGCCAGACCAAGATCCTCTCCAACCCGAAGGTCCTGGTGATCCAGAACCAGAAGGCGGTCATCAACGTCGGCCAGCAGTTGCCGGTGACGAAGACGAGCTCCGAAGGCGACCGCACCGTGGAGTGGAAGGACGTCGGCATCCTGCTCGAAGTCAAGCCCCAGGTGACCAACGACAAGCGGGTGTTCCTGGAGATCAAGGTCGAGAAGTCCTCCCAGGGCGAGAACGTGGACACGACCGACGGCACGATGTTCTCGATCAACACGAGCCGGGCCGACACCAAGGTCCTGATCGCGGACGGGGAGACGACGGTCATCGGCGGGCTCTTCGTGCAGGAGACCATCAAGGACGAAAGCTCGGTCCCCGGGCTCTCGAAGTTGCCGCTTGTCGGCTGGCTCTTCAAAAGCAAGAGCGACACCCAGCGCAAGTCGGAGTTGATGATCTTCCTGACCCCGCGGCTCGTTCCGAATTAAGACGACGCGGCCGGCAGCATTGACCGCGGGAGTGCACCCCCCTTCGGGCGGGTGCATTTCCTTTTTCTAGGGAGGGTGCCGATGGTCTGGAGGCATTACACGGCTGGCGAGTCTCATGGCCCGGCGTTGCTGGCGTTCCTCGAGGGATTGCCGGCCGGGCTTGTCCTCGGACCGAATGACATCGATCCCGAGCTTGCCCGCCGCCAGGCCGGCCACGGACGCGGGGCGCGGATGGCGATCGAGAAAGACCACGCCGAATTCATCGGCGGTGTGCGCTTTGGCAGCACGACCGGGGCCCCGGTCGCGTTGCTCGTCAAGAACCGGGGGACCGAGCAGCTCACCGTGCGGCCGGCCGACTACAAGCCGCTGCTTTTCCCCCGTCCCGGGCACGCTGACCTGCCAGCCGCCATCAAGTACGATCTCGGGGACATCAGGGACGTACTGGAGCGGGCAAGCGCCCGCGAGACGGCGGCACGGGTCGCGGTCGGAGCCTGCGCCAAAAAGTTTCTCGCCGAGTTCGGCATTCGCGTGCACTCCGTCGTCGAGCGGATCGGCGAGGCTGGCGGTATATTCCCGGAGCGCATCTCCGAGGCCGCGCGCCGCAGGACCGAGCGCTCGCCGGTGCGCTGTCCGAATGCCAGGCTCTCGGCGGCGATGGTGCGCGCGATCGATCAGGCCGCAGCGCGCGGCGACTCCCTGGGCGGGATCGTCCGCATCGACGCGGAGGGCGTCCCGCCGGGTCTGGGTAGCTACACGCAATGGGACCAGCGCATCGAAGGAAAGATCGCCGCGGCGCTGATGGCATTGCCGGGCGTCAAAGGCGTCGAGAACGGGCTCGGCTTCGCGGCAGCGCGAGAACCAGGTTCGAAAGTCCATGACGCGATCTATCGCTCGCAGGGCGCATCCTGGGGCTGGTATCGGAAGACCAACAGGGCCGGGGGCATCGAAGGCGGCATCACCAACGGCGAACTGGTGACGTTTCGCGTTGCGATGAAGCCGATACCGACATTGAAGAAGCCGCTTGCGAGCGCCAGCCTGCGCAGTGGCGCCGCCGGGAAGGCCGTGGTTGTGCGCGCGGATGTCTGCGCCGTCCCGGCCCTCGGGGTTGTTGCCGAGGCGGCTGTCGCCCTGGAACTGGCGGGGGCGTTGAGAGAAAAATTCGGGGGGGACAGCATCCGTGAGGTGCGTGAGCACTGGCAGGCGTTTAAAAAGCGCCTCGCGAGCAAACGCTGAACGACTGATCGCGGCCGGAAAGAACATCTACCTTGCCGGGTTCATGGGAACCGGCAAAACCTCGACCGCGAAGGCCATGGCGCGCATTCTCGGTGTCCCGTGGGTCGATCTTGACGAGGCGATCGTGAAGGAGCAGGGGCAGAGCGTCGCGGCGATCTTCGCGGAGCGAGGCGAGCGCAGCTTTCGCAATGCCGAGCACCGCGCTCTCAGGAGCATGGTCACCGACGGCGGCCGGGTGGTTGCTCTCGGCGGGGGCGTCGTCTGCTTCGAGCGCAATCGCTCGCTGCTGCGTGGCACGGGACCGGTCGTGCTGCTGACGGCTCCAATGGCGGTGATCCTCAGGCGCGTGGGACGATCGGCGGCACGTCCGCTGCTGGTCGGACCGGAGGCGCCGGCCACGATCAGGGCGCTTCTCGCCAGACGCGCGCGGGACTACCGGCGCTATCGCCTGCGGGTCGATACCGCGGATCTCACCCCGGCAGGCGCTGCGGAAGCGGCGATTCAGGTGCTCGAGGATGCCGGACGGCGCGCGCAGGCCGTGCGAGCCAGAAACATGGCATCGCGACACGGAGGGACCTGCCGGTGAACGGCCAAGCTGTCGAGACGGTCACTGTTGCGCTCGGTGACCGCGCATATCCGCTCTGGATCGGCTGCGGCATTCTGCCTGCGCTCGGCGCGAGACTGCGTTCGATCGGGCTGTCGGGGCGGGTTGCCCTGGTCTCGGTGCCGCCGGTTTTCGATCGCTACGGGGCCGTGGCCCGCGAGAGTCTCGCCGCGGCCGGATTCGACGTCCGCCAGGAGGTCATCCCCGACGGCGAGTCCTCGAAATCAGTCACGGAGCTTGCCGGCCTCTGGGATCGGTTCGTCGAGCATCGCCTCGAGCGCTCATCGCCGGTGGTGGCCCTCGGCGGCGGCGTCGTCGGGGATCTGGCCGGCTTCGCTGCCGCGACGTTCAAACGCGGGATACCCTTCGTGCAGTGCCCGACGACGCTGTTGGCTCAAGTTGACTCCAGCGTCGGTGGCAAGGTCGCCATAGATCATCCGGCGGGCAAGAACCTGATCGGTTCTTTTCACCAGCCGTCGGCGGTCTGCATCGATCTCGCGACACTGCGCACGCTGCCCCGCCGCGAGCTGGTCGCGGGCACGGCCGAGGTGATCCGCTCCGGGATCGCCTTCGACGAGAACTTCTTCTCTTTTCTCGAGGCGAACATCGAAAGATTGCTCGCGCTCGATGCCGACGCGCTGCACCGCGCGGTTGCAACCTGCTGCCGTATCAAGGGCGAAATCGTCGCCGAGGACGAGCGGGAGACCGGCGGGCGGCGAAGTCTGCTCAATCTCGGGCACACCTTTGCCCACGCACTTGAGACCTTGACCGGGTACACCAGGTATCGCCATGGAGAAGCAGTGGGTTGGGGGATAGCGCGGGCGGCCCGTCTTGCGCTGAGGCTCGGCATCTGCAGCGAGCAGGACGCCGCGCGGCAGGAGGCGCTGCTGCGCCGGGCCGGGCTACCCGTGGACGATCCTTCACCCGATGTGGACGCCATGATCGCCGCGATGGGCCACGATAAAAAAGCCGCCGGCGGAAAGGTGAGATTCGTCTTGACAGAAAAGATTGGAAGTGCCAACCTTTACAACGAGATCCCCCGGGAGATCCTGCGGGGGGTGCTGTGTTGAGCGCAACGTATCGAGGGTGCCTTTACCTGCAAGGGGGTGGAAGGATGAAACCATATCGTGGAACACTTCTGGCATCGGCAATCCTTCTGTCGGCTCTGCCGCTTTCCGGTTGCGGCAATGCCCTCGAGGGGGGGAGCAACCCGTCGGGGTCGTACATCCGCGTGCAGAGCGCCAGTGCGGATTCCTACGAGCCGGACCTCTTTCTCTCGATCTGTTCGTCCTCCACTGACACGGAGACTGGTGTGACCACGTACGACTATGAGTCCGGTCTCACCAACACGTACGCCACGGTGACGATGATCAACGAATCGGCGCCGAACACGCCGGCCGGCTCCAGCACGAACTCCTATGTCACGATGAGCCGCTACCGCATCGACTTCTCCGGCGTGAACAAGGATGTGTCCATTCCCTCGATCGACGGGAGCGGCCAATCAGTCGGCATTGCGGCGGATGCGAGCGGGACCATGACGGTGCTGGTCATGGATCTGGATACGCTCGAGTACATTCGCGAGCACTACTCGACCATCGGCAACGGCGAGAGCCTGACGCTGCGCGCCACCATCACCATCTGGGGCGAGGACGCATTCCAGGTGTCGGTCAGCACCGAGGCCGAGATCACACTCGTCGTCGACGATTACGACCGCTGCTAGCAGTGCGACGGGCAAGGAGACGATGACCATGAGAAACAGGAAGACGGCACGAATCATCCGGTTCAGGTGGCTGCTGGCGGCAATGGCGCTTATCGTCCTGCCGGTGTGGGGGTGCTCCGACGCCGGCGACTCCCCAGCCGGCCCCGGAGATGGCGGGCAGAACGGCGATACCGGCGAATCGAGCATCACGGCGACGGTCGGCAACACGGAACCGGGCGGCCAGACGGCGATCGTGGGTTATTATCGCGATGCGAACGGTGACTCCGTGGAAGGGGTGCAAATCCTCGCCTCGTCCGAAGGAGACGTGAGCTACCTCGATACCGAGGGGAATGTGATCCCGTACTTCACCTTCGTTACCAATCCCACGCTGACGGGCGCCGACGGGAGTTTCTCCATCGATGTCAACGTCGACAATTTCACCCCGGCCGAGAGCTACACGCTGGTCGTTGCGACTTCGCCCGCCTGGAGCGGCCCGAGCACGACGACCTACCTCCATCTCAAGGTGCAGGGGACGGGAAGCGAGATGATCTCGACGCCGACCGCCCCGACCGGGAACTCGACTCCGACCTCCGGTGTGGCGACGACCTATCTCGCAAAGGGCGCGGAAAGCAATGTCGGGCACTCGCTCCAGTATTCCTTCTCCTGGGGCGATGGTTCCACGGATGAGTGGATTTATGCCGACACAGCCAACGAGGCGGCTGTTGATCACACGTTCGACATCAGCAGTCTCTGCTCTTCAGGTATGGGTGGCACGCAGGTGACCGCAACCTACGAGATTACGACCAAGGCCCGATGCCTTGAACACACCGAATACGTGTCGTTGACTTCACCCGCGCTCAAGGTGACGGTGAACCACACCTGCCCGCCGTAACGGCAATTTCGCGAAATGGCGGCCGACAAGGAGCGGGGGCCCGGATCGGCCTCGGCGGAGATAGAGAAGTATCTCAATATCCTCGCCAAGGATCCGAACTCGCGGGTCTTCGCTCCGCTCGCCGAGGCCTACCGCAAGGCGGGCCTCCTCGATGACGCCATCGAGACGGCTCTCGAGGGCTTGAAGGTCCACCCAACCTACCTCGGGGGCCGTGTTGCGCTTGGCCGCGCCTATTTCGACAAGCGGCAGTTTGCCGAAGCGGCTGCCGAGATGCAGAAGGTCGTCAAGTCCGCTCCCGACAACATCGTCGCCCACAAGGTACTTGGCCAGATCGCCTACAATCAGAACGATCTGCCGATGGCCGAGAAGGCCTTCAAGATGGTGCTGCTCCTGGATCCCCGGGACCAGGAGGCGCAACAGTTCGTCGCACGGGTCGGCGGGGAATCCCCGAGGGCGCCAACACCCGCGGCTGCTCCCGCGCCCACGCCGCCGAGTGCGCAGCCGGGACTCGTTCCCCAGGTCGCGGTGGCACTGCCACCTGTCTCGCAATCCGTGGCGCCACCAGCCCTTTCGTTCGAACCACTCCCGATCGACGAGATCCAGCCGCTGGAAGACCTCGAAATGCAATCCGGGGATCTGCCCGGCGAGTTGACGCCTCACTTCCCGCCATCTCAGCCAGCCGGCCTTCCCGCGGATTTGTCGACCGCCGGGTTTGTCATCGAAGAACCGTTGGATCTCGGTGAACCGGTGGCGCAGCTGGTGACCCCGGAAGCGGTAGCCCCTCCCCCCGGGGAGCCTGCCCAACCTATCGCCACGTCGCCAGCTGAACTATCCCCGTCTGCCACGTCTCCGGCGTCTGACGGCGGTTTGGAGCTAGAGGTTTTCACTCGCGTCCCGTGGGGAGCGACCCAGACCCCGACGACTCCGACCCCGACGCCAGGTGAAGTTGCGACGCCCGAGGAGGAGTCGCCGTTCGAAGTCTTCGGGCGGCCAAAACGCGGCGTTCCGCCTCAGTCGATCAAGGGGGAGCAGGTCGCGTTTGGAGAAATAGATCTCGAGTCCGCGGCGGCGGAGCCGGTACAGACCGCGGCGGAGCCGGTCCTCGAATCGCCATTCGAGATGTTCACCCGCGCGCCAGGCATTCGCGCCGCCCCTGTTCCGGCAAGGGCGGGTCGCGGTGAAAGCGCAGGTCCGAGGGAGCTCGAAATAGAAACCACCGCCTTCACCCCTTCCGACGTGTCCGTCCCGGAGGTCGCCGAGGCTCCCCTCCTGAATCTGGACGAGGAGTTGCCGCGGATCGATCTGACCCGGGAGCTGGAGTTTGGGCCGCAGGAGGAGTATGAGCCGCCGCCCTCCGGATCGACCGCCCCGCCCGGGACGGAGGCCGCCCCCATGGCCGAGGCAGCTTCGCAGGCCGTCACCTCGTGGGGTGAGGTCGAGCAGACGGTGAGCCTCGACGACGAGATTCCGCCGCTCGATCTGGCACAGGAGATGGCGCACGATCTCGTCGGGGAAGAAATCGAGGAAATAGCGCCGGCGGAGGCGTCCCCGGCCGGTGAGCCGCCCGGACGAGGTGTCTTCGACACCGAAACGCTGGCTACGATCTACGTCGATCAGGGCTTCTACGGGCGCGCGGCGGAGATCTACCAGCGGCTGATCGCACAACGTCCCGACGACGAGGAGCTGCGCAGGAAGCTCGAGCGGGTGACTGCTCTCGAGCGGGCCGGGATTGCGGAAGAGCGACCGGCTGCGCCGCCGCCGGCCCCGGCGACGTCCCCGGAGGTGGTCGCTGAAGTGGCCGCGGCGCAAGAGAGAGCGCTGGAAGCGGCGGGGACCGCGAGCCCGGACGAGAGGATCAATAAACTGCAGGCTCTGCTCGAAGCCTTCAAGGGAGGACGTCCGCAATGAATTTTCGGGAGGAGCTGGAGAGGATCTGTGCCCGCACCGACGGGGCCCTCGGGGCCGTGATCCTCGCGGAAGACGGGATTATCGTCGAGCGCCACGCCGTCGATCCTGCCGTTGATCTGGAGCTGGCGAGCGCCGAGTTCGCCGGTGCGGCACGCGAGATGCGCCGTGGGACGATGGCGGTGGGCGCCGACGAGCTCGAGGAGATGCTGGTCGCCAACCGCGGACGCCTGGCGCTGCTGCGATTGATCGGGCCGGGCTACTACCTGCTCCTGTTCATGGCGCCGACAGCGCTCGTCGGCCGTGGGCGGTACGAGTTGCGCCGGGCGGCACACGCGCTGGCGAACGAGTTCGCCTAGCAACGGCGACGGCAATGAAAGTCCTGCTCATCAATGGGCCCAACCTCAACCTCCTGGGCAAGCGCGAGCCGGGGGTTTACGGCCACACGACGCTGGCCGAGATCGAGGCCCGGATGAAGGTGCTCGGCCGCGAGCTCGGGCTGGATGTCGAGTGCGTGCAATCCAACAGCGAGGGTGTGCTCGTCGATGCCGTGCAGTCGGCTGCGGGTCGGGCGGCGGCGCTCGTCATCAATCCGGCGGCCTACACGCACACCAGTATCGCCCTGCGCGACGCGCTTGCGGCAGTCGGCCTGCCCGCGGTCGAGGTGCACCTCTCGAACATCCACGCCCGTGAGGAGTTTCGGCACATCTCGCTCACTGCGCCCTCCTGCCGCGGGGTCATCGCCGGATTCGGAGCCGAGGGCTACCTGCTCGCCCTGAGGGCCGTGGCCTCGCTCCTGGCCTCGTGAGCAACCCCGGCCCTTACCCGGGGCGTATCTCCCGTCTGCGCTCGTCCCTCGGGCGTCGGGGCCCCTCCGCCATTCTGGTCACGCACCTGCCGAACGTTCGCTGGCTCTGCGGCTTCAGCGGATCGGCGGGCTCGCTGCTGGTCTCGGCCCGCGATGCGGTTTTTTTCTCCGACTTCCGTTATCGGGCCCAGAGCCGTCAGGAAGTGCGCTGTGCACGGCTTTTCGAGTACTCGGGGGGGCCCGTAGAGGCGATTGCCGCGGCGGTGCGGCACGCCCGGGTCTCCCGACTTGGTTTCGAGTCCGACAAGATGACCGTTGCGGCCCACACCGACCTTGTGGCCGCCATGCCAGGGGTGGAGTTCTTCCCGTTGCGCGGTGCGATCGAGGGACTGCGCGCCATCAAGGATCCGGGCGAAATCGCCGTCATTCGACGGGCCCTCGCGATTGCCGCACGAGCACTTTCCGGAAACACGCACAGACTGGCCGGGAAACAAGAAGTCGCGGTCGCCGCCCGGTTCCAGGCGGCAATCCGGGCAGAGGGCGGTGACGACGAGTCATTCCCGACGATCGTTGCTTCCGGACCGCGGGCAGCTCTGCCTCACGGTTTACCAACCAGGAAAGTCATTGGTGGGGGCGAACTTGTTGTAATTGACTTTGGAGTACGATTAAATGGGTATTGTTGCGACATAACCCGGACTTTTTCGCCGCGTAAGTGGGGGACGTCGTCAGCAGAAATGTATCGGACCGTGGTTGAAGCACAGCGCGCAGCGATATCTGCGATCAGTCCGGGTGTGAAGGCGAGCGATGTCGATGCTGCAGCCAGGGGAGTCATTGAGCGAGCCGGCCACGGCAAGAACTTCGGTCACGGGACGGGGCATGGGGTGGGGTTGGAGGTCCATGAACAGCCGACACTGTCGCCCCGAAGTGGGGATATCTTGCGCCCCGGCATGGTTGTCACCGTAGAGCCAGGAATCTATATCGAAAAATTCGGTGGAGTGAGGATCGAGGATATGGTATTGGTGACAGCAACCGGGCGGGAGATCATGAGCCGCGGGGTTCCCAAGCTCCTGGATCGCTAGGGGAGAGGTCAGCACGAGGGCATGACGATGATGAACATCAAGGATGTAAAAGACCTGATCGAACTGATCGCCGGAACGGATGTGGTCGAGGTCGAAGTCGAGCGAGCTGGCGCCCGTATTCGCGTGCGTCGGGAAGGAGGAGTTAACGCCTCAGCCCCCCCGGTGCCCCTGGTGCCGGCGGCCGCAGTATCTCTGCCTGCGTCGGCGCTTGCTCCAGCCGCGACCGCGAAGGTCGAGCCACAGTTGCCGGAGAATGTGACGCTCCTGCGCGCACCGCTCGTCGGACGCTTCTACCGGGCGCCGGGGCCCGACGCCGCCCCCTTCGTCGAAGTTGGCGCCCGCGTTCGCAAGGGCCAGGTGCTGTGCATCATCGAGGCCATGAAGCTGATGAACCAGATCGAGGCCGAGCAGCCGGGGATCGTGCGGGCCGTGCTCGTCGAGGACGGGCGCCCGGTGGAGTTCGGCGAGCCTCTCTTCGAGATCGAAAAGGCCGACTAGTCTCCCCGGCGCGCGCAATGTACCGCAAGATCCTGATCGCCAACCGGGGCGAGATCGCCGTCCGGGTCATCCGCGCCTGCCGCGAGATGGGCATACGCACCGTTGCGATCTACTCGGACGTGGATGCGTCGAGCCTGCACGTGCGCCTCGCCGACGAGTCGGTCTGCGTCGGTCCGGCCGAGAGCGCGAAGAGCTACCTGTCGATCCCGGCCATCATCAGCGCGGCGGAGATCACCGGCGCCGAGGCCATCCACCCTGGCTACGGCTTCCTCGCCGAGAACGTCCACTTCGCCGAGGTCTGCGAGAGCTGCCGCATCGGCTTCATCGGGCCCTCCTCGCGCGCGATGAAGCTCATGGGCGACAAGTCCTCGGCGCGCGACATGGTGCGCCGCGCGGGCCTGCCGCTGATCCCGGGGAGCAAGGCGGTGATCCAGACCGAGGCCGAGGGGCTGGAGACCATCCGCGCGATCGGCCTGCCGGTGATGATCAAGGCCAGCGCCGGCGGCGGCGGCAAGGGGATGCGCCTGGTGCACCACGAGGAGGAGTTCGGCACGCTTTTCCTGCAGGCGCGCACCGAGGCGCAGGCGGCGTTCGGCATCCCCGACATCTACGTCGAGAAGTACCTCGAGGACCCGCGCCACATCGAGTTCCAGATCCTCGCCGACGCCAACGGCAATGCCGTGCACCTGGGCGAGCGCGACTGCTCCATCCAGCGGCGCCACCAGAAGCTGATCGAGGAGTCGCCCTCCACGGTGATGACCCCGCGGCTGCGCCGCGAGATGGGGCGCACGGCGGTGCGCATCGCCGAGCGCGTCGGCTACACCGGCGCGGGGACCATCGAGTTTCTCGTCGACCGCAAGGGCAACTACTACTTCATGGAGATGAACACCAGGATCCAGGTCGAGCACTCGGTGACCGAGATGCAGACCGGCATCGACCTGGTGAAGGAGCAGATCCGGATCGCCGCCGGCGCGAGCTTGCGCTACGACCCGAAGACCCAGCCGACGGAGGGGCACACGATCGAGTGCCGGATCAACGCGGAGGACCCGGAGCGCTTCACGCCGTGCCCGGGGACGATCACCGAGTACCACGCGCCCGGCGGCCCGGGAATCCGCGTCGACAGCGCGGCGTACGCCGGCTGGAAGGTGCTCCCGCACTACGACTCGCTGGTCTCGAAGCTGTTGGCCCACGGGCACACTCGGGAGGAGGCGATCCTGCGAATGCTCCGTGCGCTCGACGAGTACCGGATCGGCGGGATCAAGACAACGATCCCGCTGCACCAGCGGGTGCTGCGCGACATGGATTTCATTGAAGGGCGCTTCTCCACCCAGTTCCTCGACTCTTTCCTGCGAAAGTGAACCTCCCGGCGGTCCCCCGGCCGATCGTCATCCCCGATCCGCGCTTCGCAATGGACGCAGGGGGGGCTGAAGCATGTCCTGCCGAGCGCAGCGGGAGGGATTGAAATCCTCCCCTGCCGCGGTGGCGACGCGGAGCGGGATTGCCCCGCGTCCGGAACTGGGATGCTCGATGGCGGAGGAGGCGACGATGCGGTTTCCAACCGAACTCAAGTACACGAAAGAGCACCTCTGGGTCCGCAGCGCGGGCGCCGAGGCGCTCGTCGGCATCACCGACCACGCGCAGAAAGAGCTTGGCGACATCGTCTTCGTCGAGACGCCGCGAGTCGGCGCGGCGCTGTCGCGGGACAGGCCCTTCGGGGTCGTCGAGTCGGTCAAGTCCGTCTCGGATCTTCACTCGCCGGTGAGCGGCCTGGTGGCCCGGGTCAACGAGACCCTGGCGACGACACCGGAGATCGTCAACAAGGATCCTTACGGCGAGGGGTGGATGATCGCGGTCGCTCTCGGGAAACCGGAGGAGTTGGCGGCGCTGCTCAGCGCAGAGCAGTACGAGGCGTACGTCGGAGAGGTCGGCACCTAGGGTCGCGCGTGGGCGAGTGGAGGCTCATCGTCAGCGGGGCCGGTCCCGGCCACCGGAACCTCGCCCTCGACGAGGCGATCTTCCGGTCCGTCCGCGCGCGGCGCAGCCCGCCGACCCTGCGGCTCTACCGCTGGTCGTCGCCCACGCTCACGATCGGCTACACGCAGAATCGGGAGCGCGACGTGGATCGCACCGCCTGCCGGGTACGCGGTATCGATGTCATCCGCCGCGTCACGGGCGGGCGGGCGGTGCTACATGATGCCGAGGTGACCTACAGCGTCTCGGCGCCCGCGGGGCAACCCGGTTTCGGTACGGGGCTCGAGCAGGCGTACCGGCGAATCGCGGCGGGGCTTCTCGATGGTCTGCGACGGCTCGGTCTCGGGGCCGCGATGTCGTCTCCGGGGGCGCGCGAATCGCCGCGACCGTCACGCCATCCGGGTTGCTTCGCGACCACTGCCCGCAGCGAGATCGAAATCGACGGCCGCAAGCTTGTCGGCAGCGCCCAGCGCCGCGAGAAGGACGCGTTTCTCCAGCACGGCTCGATTCTCCTCGAGAGTCACGGAGCGCTTCTCGAGACGGTACTGCGCGGCTGCAACGGCAAAGACAGCGTGGCAGGCATGACCGGATTGGCAGAGGTCCTGCACCCCTGCCCGACTCCAGAGGCGCTTGCCGCCGCGGTCGTCGACGGGTGCGCCGCCGCCTGGGGGGTCCGCTTCGTCCCCGGGGAGCCCAGCGGCGCGGAGGAGCTTGATTCCCGGGAGTTGGAGACGGACCGCTATCGGTCGGAGTGCTGGAACGGCAGAGTGCGTTGACACGCGAACGACGCGGTCCTACCATGCACGGTGAGTGCGGGGTCCGGATTTTGCCCGCACACCATGGGGCAATGAACATCACGTGCACCGCCCCCATCAGCGGGGGTGCAGGACGGTATGGCTGTCGACAAGAAAACGCTTCTCCGCGACGCGCTCAAGCAGGTCCAGGCCGGCAAGATCGAAAAGGCCATCGAGACCTACAAATCGGTCGTCAAGGTCGATCCCCGCGACGCGAACGTCCATAACACCCTCGGCGATATCTACATCAAGCAGGGGAAGAAGAAAGACGCGATCGCGGAGTACCTGGAGGCTTCCGCGCTCTACGAGAAGGACGGTTTCGCGCTGCGCTCCATCGCCATCTGCCAAAAGGTGGTCAATCTCGACCCCGAACAGCTGGGCGTGCGCCTGAAGCTCGGCGACCTCTACGCCAGCCAGAGGCTCCCGGCAGAGGCGCGGACGCAGTACCTCCATGTGGCCGATCAGTACGACAAGAAGGGGGATGTCTCCGCCGCCCTCGACATCTTCCGCAAGATCGCCAACCTCGATCCCGCCAACCTCCCGGTGCGCGTGAAGCTCGCGGGGATGTTCGAGAGGCAGAAGTTCCCCGAGAAGGCGGCCGAGGAGTACGTTCGCGCCGCCAACGGCTATCGCGAAAAGAAGGAAATGGACGCCGCGGCCCAGCTCTACGTGCGGGCTTTCAAGCTCCACCCGGCCAACAGCGAGGCCCGGCGTCGGCTGGCCGAATTCTACGCCCAGCGCCAGGACTGGCCGGTCGTGGTCGGCCTCCTGGAAACGCCCGTTGCGAAAGGTTCGCGCGACATCGACCTGCTGGTGCTCTACGCCGAGGCCATCACCAGGGTGAACCACCCGCGGGAGGCCGTGAAAGCGCTCGAGACCGTCCTGGAGCGGGAACCGAACTCGGTGCCGGTGAACCTCGCGCTCGGGCGGGCCTACCTCAAGGCCGGCGAGATCGACAAGGGGACCGCCGCGATCAACCGCTGCGTGAGCGTGCATCTGGCCGAAAACCAGCTCGCGCCGGCCGAGTCTCTGCTCCGGGAGATGGCTGACGCCTCCCCCGAGGACGACAAGATCTTCCAGCGTATCCTCGAGGTCGCTCAGAAACGGGGTGAAAAGGGGGCGATCGCAAGCGCCTATCTCCAGCTTGCCGTGGTCTATGAGAAAAAGGGACTGGTGCGCAGCGCCATCGGTGCCCTCGAGAGATATCTCGAGATCAACCCGGGAGATGCGGTTGTCGACCAGCAGCTGGAAAGTCTCAGATCCCTGACGCCGGCCCCGAAAGTCGAGGCCCCGCCTACCCCGCCCGCAGCCGTCCCGTCGCAGCCGCCGGCTCCCGAAACGGAGGAGGAGGAAGTCGTCGAGATCGACCTGGAGGAGGACGACTTCGTCGCCGGGATCGGCGAGGAAGAGGAATTGGCTCTCGAGGACGAGACCGTAGCCGTCTTGGCGCTCGAGCCGGCGAGCGTCGAGGATGCGCGGACCATCATCGGGCAGGGGGCCCCCGAGAAGGCTTCGGCATTTCTCGAGGAGCACCTCGGAAAAAACCCGGGCGACATCGAGGCGTGGCAGGCGCTCATCGAGGCCCGCCGGCACCTGGGTGACCGCACCGCAGTGCGGGACGGCTTGCTGCGGCTGGCCGACCTGCAGCGGCGAGGGGCGCAATTCGAGGAGGCACGAACGGCCTACAAGGCGGCGCTCGACATCGATCCGCGGAACCCGGCAGCGGCGCGCGGACTGGCCGATCTGATGCTCGAAGAGGCGGCCGATTCCTCGTCAACGATCGAACCTCCTGCAGCCGAGGAGGAGTTCGGCATCGATCTGCTGGAAGAGGCAGTGGAAGCGCCGCAGGTCGTGTCCGAACCCGCGCCCACTCCTGAAGCTGAGCCCCTGCAGGAACCTCCGCTTGTCCCAATGCCCGAACCAATCCACGAACCAATCCACGAACCGGTGCCTGAACTGGTGCACGAACCGGTGCCTGAACCGGTGCCTGAACCGGTGCCTGAAGTGACGCCTGTCCCAGTTCCTGAAATGGTGCCTGAAGTCGTGGTCGAGACGGTTGCTGAAGGTACTCCCCCCCCTGCCGGCCTTCCCGAACCGCAGTCGCCCGGCAAATCCGAGTTCGAGGAGTTCACCTTCGAAGGCTTCGGCGGTGAAGCGCCCGGATTCGGTGTCCAGATCGCACAGCCGTCTCCGGCCGCCACGGCACCCCAGGAGAAAATCTCGATCAGCGACACCGGCACGGGCATGGGCGAGTTCGAGGAGTTCCTCGCTGAGGCCGACTTTTACCTGCAGCAGGGCCTTGTCGACGAAGCGGAATTTCTCTACAGCAAACTCCTGCGCCTTGCCCCCGGCCATCCGCTCATCACCTCACAGTTGCAAAAGATCGGGGAGATGCGTCCCCCGGCGTCGGCAACGCCCGGCGCCGGCAGCGTCTCAGGTGCCGTGGGGGCACCCGATCGGGTCGAAAGCGCGACATCCCCGCAACCCGGGGAAGCAGCGCCCCGGCACCCCCCGGTCCCGACACCCGATGTCGAGGCCGCGGACTTTTCCGAGTATCTCAGCGGGCTGGGTCAGGAACTCGGGACTCAGCCCGTCCCGGATCTGACCCCGTCCCAGCCGCAGCAGTTGGGGGAGGACGGGCTCACGGAGATCTTCAACGAGTTTCAGCGCTCGGTGAAGGAGCAGCTCGGCGACGAGGACTTCGAGACGCACTACAACCTCGGGATTGCCTACAAGGAGATGGGCCTCATGGACGAGGCCATCGTGGAGTTCACGCTCGCCGAAAAAAGCCCGATCCGCAGCTTGAACGCCATCAGCATGATAGCCCTGTGTTTGCGCGAGATGGGACGGTTCGACGAGTCGGCACTCAAGTTACGCACCGGCATCTCGCTTGCTGTCGAGGGCAGCGAGGATCAGAAAGGGTTTCTCTACGACCTCGCCGCCCTGCACGAGCAGGCCGGTCGGGCCGCCGAGGCGCAGGAGACGCTGCAGCGCCTCCTGGCCCTCGATCCCGGCTATCGTGACGTGGCCTCCCGCGTCGTCCCGGCGCCCCCGCCGGACACCCCTCCGCGCAGGAAACCCAAAGTCTCCTACCTCTGATCCCCCCACTTCCATCGGCCGGGATTGAGGGTGTATACTTTTATCCATGAGTTACGAGGGATTTTTCCAGCTACATGAGCAGCCTTTTTCCAACGCCCCCGACGCGCGCTACTACTTCAACAGCAGCCAGCACAGCCAGGCGCTCCTGCGGCTCAAGCACGCGGCCAGTTCGAATGTCGGACTCGCGGTTCTGGTCGGCGATATCGGCGCCGGCAAGACAACCCTGGCCCGGCACCTCCTCGACGAGCTCGACGAGCGGGAATTCGAGTCCGCGTTGCTCGTCGTCGTCCACTCAGCGATCTCCGCGGAGTGGCTGTTGCGCAAGATCGCGGCCCAGATCGGCGTGGAGGAGATCCCGGAGGGAAGGATCGAGACCGTCGCCGCCATCTATCACCGGCTCCTCAGGATCAAGGAGGAGGGGCGCAAGGCGGTGGTCCTCATCGATGAGGCCCAGATGCTGCAGTCGCGCGAGCTGATGGAAGAGTTCCGCGGGTTGCTCAATCTCGAGCTGCCGGCGCACAAGCTGGTGACGTTCATCTTCTTCGGGTTGCAGAGTCTGGATCAGACGCTCGCGCTCGACGAGCCGCTCCAACAGCGGGTGGCGCTGCGCTATCGCCTCAGCGCCATGGGGCTCGATTCCACGTCGGCTTACATCCTCCACCGGCTCCGGGTCGCCGGCGGCGGTGACCGGGAAATCTTCCGGCCCGAGGCGCTGGAGCTGATACACCGGTACTCGCGGGGCATCCCCCGCCTGATCAACGTGATCTGCGACAATTGCCTCTTCGAGGCCTATCTCGTCCGCAAGGACCACGTCGACGCCTCCGTCGTCGAGGGCGTTGTCGCCGACCTGGGCCTCAAGGCCGGCGCTGCCCCGCCACCGCGCGCGCCAGAGGCGAAAACCGCTGCCGCCGCGCCGCCGGCCACCGCCCCGGGCGCTGCGGCGCCTCACGACCACTCGCGCCGCGGCGTCGACGCGCTGCTCAACCGCGAGGAGATGGATTCGCTGGGGCTCCTCCGGGAAATCGAGGCCGGCTGACCCTGCCCCACGCCGGTCTCGTTTCATCGTCGTGCGCCGGAGAGAACTCGCCGGGGTCCCGGTTCCCTGCGGCGGTGGCTCCCGCCTGGACTTTGGTGTTGACAATCCCGGTCCTTGATCGAAGAATCACCCCGGTCCTGACAGACAACGCTCGGGCTAGGCACTCCGGAAAGAAGCAGTGCACCCGAAGAGGTGAGGACTGCCAGGGGAAAGGATAGCCGAATGCAGGTCGTCATCATCGCCGCGGGGCAGGGCAGGAGGCTCTCGTCGGTGTCCGACTCCAAGCCGCTGACGCCGGTGGTCGACGTTCCCCTTCTCGAGAGGGTCATCGACACCGCCCGGGGCGCCGGGGCGACCGGTTTTGTCGTTGTCACCGGTTTCAATGCCGACAGGATCGAGACCTTCCTGGAGGGGTTGTCCTGCAGGCTGCAGGTTCCCCTGGCTCTCGTCCACAACGAGCGGTGGGACCTGGAGAACGGACTCTCCGTCCTGCGGGCCAGGGGGCTCGTCCGCGAGCCGTTCCTGCTTGCGATGGCCGATCACCTCTTCGATGAGGGGATCATGCGCCGCCTCATCGAGTTCCCGGTCGGGGCGGGGGAGACCGTCCTTGCCGTGGACCGCCGGGTCGACAATCACCCCCTCGTGGACATGGATGACGTCACCAGGGTCCTGGAGGAGGGGGGGCGGCTCAGGGCCATCGGGAAAACTCTGGAAAAATTCAACGCCTTCGACACCGGTCTCTTCCTCTGCACTCATGCGCTGTTCGATGCCCTTCAGGAAAGCGCGCATTCCGGCGACTCGACGTTGAGCGGCGGGATGCGGTGCCTTGCCGCGAAAAACCTCGCCAGGACCATGGATATCGGCGACGCCTTCTGGCTCGATGTGGACGACGAGAACGCGCTTGCGCAGGCTGAGCTTCACTTCGCTCAGCTGACCCTCCGTCCATGAGCCGGTTGGCCGGGGAAACGAGCCTGATCGCCCCGGGGTCAGGCTCAGGCGGTGTCGAAGGCGGGTGCCTGGAGTTGACGCCCTGCCTCGTCTGGCTGCGGCATGCTCCCGCCGGCTTGGGACTGGCGCGGGTGGCCGGATTGCCCCTCCTCGTTCGGGCCTGTCGGGAGGCGGAGTCCGGCGGGTATGGTCCGGTCTTCGTGGCGGTCGGGATCGATGACGCCCTGAACGTTGAGCACCTGCTCGCCGTCGACCGGCGCCTGGCCGGGGTCAAGCTTCTTCCCGATGGTTCTCCCGCTGCTGCTCTCTCCCGGTTTCGTGAACGGGAGGTTGTTGTTTTTTTCGGCACCACCGTGTGGGACCGCGCTCTTACCGCGAAGGCGTTGGTCGCCTTGCCTTCCGGGTGCCCAGCCAAGTCGTGGAACGATCCCCGCCGGGGACAGATCGCGTTTGCCCGGGTGCGTGCCGGAGCCCTCGACCAGTTCCTCGAGAGCCCCGGATCGGCCAACGTCGGAGGGGCGCTCTGCGAAGATCTCGATGGCGACCGGGTGTGCCCGGTGCTGGGGCCCGCAGATGTACCCGCCGCGGAGCGAGTCTTGTTGCGTGCCCTGCGCAAACCGGCGGATGGTGTATTCTCGAAACTGCTGAGCCGTCCGGTGTCTCTGGCAATCACCGCCCGTCTGGCCCGCACCGCCGTGCTGCCGAACCACGTCACCGCGCTCGTCTGCGCCCTCGGCATTGCCGCCGCCACCCTTGCCTCGCGCGGCACGCGCCCGGGATTCGCGCTGGCCGCCGCCTGCTGGTGGGCCGCGGCAATATTCGACGGCTGCGACGGAGAGCTCGCCCGGCTCAAGTACCTCGGCACGCCGCTCGGAGCCTGGATGGACACCATCGTCGACGATCTCTCGCTCGCCGCGTGCATCGCTGGTCTTGCAGCAGGGCTCGCCCGCGCGAGCGGACAGGGATTCTGGATCGCCTGCGGTTTGCTCGGTCTCACTGGTTTCTGCCTCACCTACCCGCCGCGCTGGTATCTCTTCGCGCGGGACCCGCGCGCGGGCGATCACCAGCGGCTCGCGCTCATCGCGCGGCCGGGAGGCGGATCCGGGCTCGGGGGATTCGCGTACCGTTTCAAGCAAACCGTCGTCCGCAACGACTTTCTGCCGTATTTTGTCATGGTATGCGTATTCGCCGGCTTCGTCCCCGTCGCCCTCCTCGGGCTGACGCTGGCGATGCTCGCCGGTGTCGTCGACACCGCCCTCACGTTTCTTGTCTGGCGGCCGCGGTGGGCGGCTGCCGGGATCGAGGGCGGTCTCGCCGGGGAGGGTGCGGGAGCCAGCCGGGGAAACACCGCATGATCTCGCCGCGCCGCAAACGCATCGTCAACGTGGTGGGCGCCCGTCCGAACTTCATCAAGATCGCGCCGCTGATGGCCGCCTACCGGGCGCACCCGGGCATCACTCCCACCCTGGTGCACACCGGCCAGCACTACGATCAGCAGATGAGCCGGCGCTTTTTCGAAGAACTCGGGATTCCGCCGCCCGACGTGAACCTGGAGGTGGGCAGCGGGACGCACGCCACCCAGACGGCGCGGATCATGGTGGCATTCGAGGAGTACTGCGCGGCCAGCCGGCCCGACATCGTGGTTGTCGTCGGCGACGTGAACTCGACCATCGCCTGCGCGCTTGTCGCGGCCAAGCTCGGCATCGTCGTCGCGCACGTCGAAGCCGGCCTCCGGTCGTTCGACCGTACCATGCCCGAGGAGGTTAACCGGCTGCTCACGGATGCGATCGCCGACTTCCTCTTCGTGAGCGAGGAGAGCGGACTCGACAACCTGAAGCGTGAGGGCGTGGACGGCTCCAAGGTGCACTTTGTCGGGAATGTGATGATCGACACGCTTCTCGCAAACCGAAAGCGGGCCGAGAAGTCGGACGTCCTGCGGCGCCTGGGTCTCGACGCGCGGCCGTTCGTGACCCTGACCCTGCACCGTCCCTCCAACGTCGACGATCCGCGGGTCCTGACGGGCATCCTCGATTCCGTTCACCAGGCGGCTCGGGAGGTGGACGTGGTGTTCCCCGCGCATCCGAGGACCGTGCGGCGCATGCAGGAGTCGGGCCTCGGCGACCGACTCTCGGGCCTCCCGGGACTCAGGGTCATCGAGCCTCTCGGGTACCTGGATTTCCTCAGGCTCCTGGCCGACTCGCGGGCCGTGCTCACGGACTCCGGCGGCGTGCAGGAGGAGACGACGATCCTCGGGGTGCCCTGCATCACGCTCCGGGAGAACACCGAGCGTCCCGTGACCTGCTCCGTGGGCACCAACCGGCTCGTGGGGATGGAGCCGGGACGGATCGTGGCCGCGCTCAGGGACGCCCTGGAGGGGAGGCGCGCCCCGGGAGGCATCCCCCCCCTCTGGGACGGCAGGGCGGCGGAGCGCATAGCTGCGGTTCTCGCCCGCTGAAACCCTGCAAATCGGGGCGGAAGATCGATGAAGCGGTTCCTGCTCGTCTCCCCCTACTTCCCCCCGATGGGGGTGAGCGGAGCCAAGCGCCCGCTCCACCTGTCCCGGAACCTGCCCGGTTTCGGATGGGAGCCGGTGGTACTCGCGAGTCGCGCCGGGGGTGAGGTCGTCGACGAATCGCTGCTGGACAAGGTGCCCGGGTCGCTGATCGTTTCCTACGGATACACGGGAAGGCTCCGCTCCTGGCTCCACCTCAGATCGAAGGGCACCCGCCCCGCGAAGCGCGCGGGCTCGGCCGGCAGGCGTCACAAGGTCTTCGGACAGGACCTGGCGTTCCTCAGCCCGTTCGATCGCTTCTTGTTGGACACCCCGGCCGGAATTCGCGAGGGGACGAGACTCGTCCGGGAGCACGGGCTTGAAGCCATACACGTGATGGCCGACCCCTGGTCCGGCCTCATCGCCGCGCGGCGGATCCGGCGGCGGACCGGGTTGCCGCTCATCGTGGACTTCCGGGACCCGTGGTCGCTGCACGAGGGAAAGATGGGCATGAGGCCCGCGCTCGCGAGGCGCATGCTGCGGGCATTCGAGGCAGGGCTCTTCTCGGAGTCGTCGAAGGTCGTGCTCAACACCGAGGCCTGCCGCCTGGCGTACGCCGAGGCCTATGCGGGCCGCCTCCCTGAGTGCCGTTTCACCACCGTCCGCAACGCGTTCGACCCGGGTCTCTTTCGCGACGGACCGGCCGCGGGCGACAGCCGCTTCACCGTGCTCTATTTCGGCACGTTCCGCCTGTTCGTCGGCCCCGAACAGCTGCTCACCGGGTTTGGCCGGTTCGTGCAGCGCGCTGGCCTCGCGCCGAAAGACGCGGTTCTCCGCTTCGTCGGCGGCTTGCGCGACGAGGATCGGAATCTGGTCCGCGAGGCCGGGGTGGGTGCGTTTGTCGAGGTGGTGCCGCCCGTGCCATTCACGGACAGCCTGCCGCTGCTCCGGGGCGCGGATGTCCTTTTGATCGTCATCGAACCCGACTGCCGGCTCCAGATCCCGGGGAAGCTCTACGATTATCTTGCGTCCGGCCGGCCGGTGCTCGCCGTGTCCGCCAACAGGGAGGTCAACGAACTCCTCGAGCGGACCGGCGCCGGGAGGCACGCGGCGTGGGGGGATCCGGACGCCGTGGCCGCCAGTCTCTCCGCCATGTACGCCGCATCGCGCCGGGGCGGCCGCGCGACCGTGGATCCGGCCGCCGTGGAGCGCTTCAGCGCCCGGGAGCAGGCGAGGAGCTTCGCCCGCATTCTCGACGAGGTCACGGCCGGATGACCGTCCGGGCTCAGTGTCCTGACGGGGGCGAGAAGGCGCGGGTCGCCGCCGGGGCTGGCCTCGTCTCCGTCGCGCGCCTCCTCGGCGGGGTCCTCAATCTGTTCATCGTCGCGGTCCTGGCCCGTCTACTCGAGCAGCAGGTCTTTGCGCTGTTCGCCATCGCCTACCTGCTCCAGGAGACGCTGGTTGCCGTCGGCTCCCTCGACCTGTCGTCGGCCCTCTTCTACTATGTGCCGAAACTCGGCGATCGCACCGCCCGGGCCCTTGGCTCGTGGACCGCGGGCCTGCTCTTCCTGCTGGCCGTGCCTTTCTCTCTCGCGCTCTGGCTGGGCGGCCCGCTCATCGCGCAGGCGCTCGGCCAGCCGGGGCTCGACGCGGCTTTCGGCTACCTCGCCCTCTCTGTCCTCGCCGACTTCCCGGGTCAGGCCATGCCGGGTTATCTGCTCGGCCGCAGATCCTACACGGGCTACCTTGCCGTGACGCTTGTCTTCTCCGGCAGCCGTTTCGCGTCACTGGTGGTGCCCGCGGCCGCCGGCGCCTCGCTCGAACAGATCCTGTTCTGGTTCGCGACGGCGGCGGTGCTGAGGTCCGCAGCATTCGTGGCGTACCTGGCATTCTTCGAAACGGGCGGGTTGCGGCGGGAAGGGTGGGCGATCCGCGACCTGTTCGGGTACGCGATCCCCCTGTCACTGTCCACGATCGCCGGCAAGCTCGACGTACAGCTTGATAAATATCTGATCGCCGTCCTCTGCTCGGCCGAGGTTTTCGCCGTCTACTTGGTGGGCGCCACCGAGATCCCGCTCGTGTCGAGCGTGGCCTATTCCGTCACCATGGCCCTGATGCCCACGCTGATCGCGTTGCACGGGAAGCGGGACGTACCCGGCTTTCTTTCCTACTGGCACGGATCTGTCGTCAAGGTGGCGGCAATCATGATGCCAGTGTTCTTCCTGTTCTTCGTGCTGGCCGGGCCCATCGTCCGCCTCGTCTTCTCCGAAGCGTACTCGGGTGCCCAGGTCCCATTCAGGGTCTACCTGTGCCTGCTGCCCTTGCGCCTGTGCCAGTACGGCGCCGTGGTCCGGGCCCTGGGCGAAACCAAGGTCATATTCTACGCTTCCCTTGCGGGGCTTGTCGTCAACGCGGCGCTGCTCTACCCGCTCTATGCTGCTTTCGGGCTCCCCGGCCCGGCGATCGCCGCCGTCTCGAGCCAACTGGCGGCGATCGTCGTGCTGCTCTCCGCCGTGAAGCGTCGGCTGGGGGTGCGGTGGTTTCAGGTTTTCCCGTTCCCGGGCGTGGGCAAGGCTCTCCTGGTCGCCGGGCTCTCAGCGCTGCCCCTGATTGGGGTCGAGCGGTTCCTGCCCGGGGATGCGACCAGGGTGGGCGTCGGCATCCCCCTGTTCCTCTGCGGCTACTTTCTGCTTGGGAGGGTCACCGGCGTCGTAAGCCGAACGGACATCGGCTACCTCGCCGATCTCGCGTCGCTGCGCGTGTTCAAGAACGCGTCAGTGGCGAAAGGGGCCGGGCCGTCATGAATGACGCCGGGGACCGGCGCCGGGAGAGCGGCCTCGTGTTCGAGCTCACTCCAATCCACGAGGACCCGTCGGACCTCACGCCCTCGGAGGCAGTCCGCATTGCGGACACCCTGGGAATGATCCCGCGGGAGTGCACGTCCGTGCTCGAGGTCGGGTGCGGCTCGGGCGACATCCTGAACCGGCTGGAGACGACCCTGGCGTTCGGCACGGACGTCGTGCGCAGGGGGCTGGTGCGCGCGCGCCGTCCGGTGGCCGTCTCGTCGATCCTGGCCCTGCCGTTCAAGGATCGCAGCGTTGACGCGGTGCTGTGCGCCGAAACCCTCGAGCACCTCGACCCCGCGGATCTGCCCGCCGCAGCGGCCGAGCTTCGCCGGGTTGCCAGGCGCCACGTGATCGTCACCGTGCCCTGGGAGGAGGACCTGCTGTTCTCGTCCCACCGGTGCCCGGAGTGCGGCATGGTCTTCCACATCCACGGGCACCAGAACTCGTTCAGCCCGGCCGACGTAGCGCGCCTGTTTCCCGGAGCGGACGGGATCGAGGTCCGCGGCTCCTGGAAAGTGCGATCCTTCGACCGCGGGCTGCTGCGCGTGCGGACCTCCTTCTTCGGGGTATGGAAGTACACGCGCCACACGGTCTGCCCGAGGTGCGGCAACCAGCGCATCCCGAATCTGGAGCGCAGGCCCCTCTACCTGCTGTTCGCCGGCTTGAACGCGATCGTGAATCCCCGCCGCAGCCGCTTTAAGTGGCTGCTCGCGAGAATCGATCTGGAGTAGGGGGGGGCCTTGAACCCGCGGAAGATGACGGCGTTCGACAGGCACTGCGGGCGGCGCGGGCTCGCGGCGCCCCGGTCGCCGGGGCCCCGCGTGGACCGGAACCTGGTCGAGGGCCTCGTGCGCCTCTCGCTCGAGGGGCTCGAGCGCATGCACGACCCGGCGACGGAGACGCTCTTCACGCGTCGCTTCGACCGGCCGCGGGAGCGGTGCGAGCACCTCTCGCTGCGGTACACGGTCATGTCGAGCCTGGGGATTCACGAGGCGAAGATGGCGGGTTTCGCGACGAGGCTCGATCCGAGGCGGCTGCTCGAGAGCGGTCTCGCCCGGTTCGATGGCGAGGACATCGACCACCTGGCCATGGCCCTGTGGTCGAACGCGGTCCTGGAAGCCGGCCTCGAGGGTCGCATTCTTCCCCGGCTGCTGCGATCGCTCGCGGACGACCGTCTCGTGCGTGGATCCATCGGCCGGGAGCTGGCCTGGGCCCTCACCGGACTCACCGCCCACGCAGCGAAGGACCCGGCGGACGCCGGTGTGCGGGATGCCGCCAGGCGGCTCAGGGACTTCGCCGTGAGGCGCTGCTGGTGCGAGCCCGGCGGGCTGTTCTGCAGCCACGGCGGCGAGGGAGGATTCGACAGGCACCAGGCCCTGTTCTCAACGCAGATCTACTGGGTCCACGCGCTGGCGTTCCACGGTCGTGTCTTCGGGGACGCCGAGTCGGTGCGCATCGCGGGCCGGTGCGCGGACACGCTCATCGGGCTCAGGGACCCATTCGGCGGCTGGCCCTGGCGCTTCGACGCCCGAACCGGCAGAGTCACGGAACGCTTCCCGGTCTACTAGGTGCACCAGGATGCCATGGCTCCGATGGCGATATTCAGACTGTCGGAGGCCGACGGTCGGGATGTCCGGCCCGTTGTTCGCGAGAGCCTTGCGTGGCTCTGGCGCAATCAGCTGGAGGCCCGCATGGTCGACGAGGAGCGCAGGGTCGTCTACCGCGGAATTCGCCGCGTGTTCCCGGCGAACCACTTCTTCAATGCGAGCGGTCGCCTCGCGGCCCGGGCCGGGCTTCAGGGGGGCGGTGAACTCCCGTGGTTCCTGACCGTCAACGCCACCTGCCGCCCCTACCATCTGGGGTGGCTGCTCAACGCGTTCGCCGCCCGGCTCAGCGCGGTGGAGGGGTGACCATGGCCACGGCGCGCATCAGGACCGCGTCCCCGGGGGGCGGGCCGACGTGGATCCCCGCCAGTCCGGACGAATTCGCCCCGGGACGAATTTTCCTGACCAGGGGGTGGGTCCTCGCCAGGCGGCCGGGGGGAGATCACCTCCCGCTCCAACTCGCGGATGCCGGGCGTCCCGCCGGCAGCATCGCCGTGAGCACCGAGATCCGCGCCGGCATCTTCCGCCGCTGGGAAATCCTCGCCGAGCCGGCGATTGACGGCTCCGTGCTCGGCCAGGCGACCGCCCTGGAGGCTCTCATCCGCCTGGCCCGTCTCAACCGCGTTGATCTCCTCGACTCGTTCTCCAACATGGCTCGCTGGACGGACCCGGAGCTCAAAGGCCTGCTTGCGAAGGGCGAGATCGAGCACTTCGGCACCTACGTGGTCGATCTCACCCGCGAAATGCGGCGGATCCGGGAGTCCATGCATTCGCATCACCGCCGGCTCCTGCTCAAGGCAGAGGCTGCGGGCGTCGAGGTTCGAGACTCGGTGCCGCCGGCCGATTTTATGCGCCTGATGGATGAAACCTACGGCCGCGGCGGCAGGGCACGGCCCTTCGACTCGCGCTATCTCGAGCGGATCATCGTGGCGCCGGGATTCGATCGGATCATCTCGTCCGCCTGGCTCGGGGGTACGCTCGAGGCAGCGATCATCGTGCCGCACGACGCCCGCCGCGGCTACTTCCTGCACGGAGCGAGCCGCACGCGGGCGACCCCCGGCGCAACCGTGGCGGCCCACTTCGCAGCCATGGGACGGCTGAGGGCCGCGGGCGTCGGCGAGTACGATCTCGGCGGCGCGCGGCGCATCACGAAAGACGCCCGGCTGGCAGGCATCTTCCGGTTCAAACAGCACTTCGGCGGGTCATTCGAGGACTGCCTGCGCTGGCGGCTCCCGCTGACGCATCTCGGCCGGGTCGGGTTGACCATCGCCCGGCGCCTCGGGCGCCTGTAGGGTTGACCGCCATGCCGCTGCGCATCGGGTACATCACGGACGAACGGTTCCCGTCGGTCCACACCGATTGCCAGCAGATCGTAAAAACCGCTGACGCGCTCGGCGGCCAGGGCTGCGCCGTAGATCTGATCCAGCCGCGGCTCGCGCGCCACCTGCTCGCGTCGCACGCGCGACGCACGGCGGAGATCTGCCGCGCCTTCAACGTGGCGGGCCGTTTTACCGTGCGCGACCTCTTGCTGTGGCCGGGCTCCGACCTGAGAGTGGAGAAGGTGTTCCACGGGCTCGCCGCGCCGTGCGCAGCCGTATTCCGAGGGTACGACGTGGTATACACCCGCAACCTCCTGCCCTTGAGTCTCGGCGTCGCGCTTGGCCTGCCGGTGCTGTTCGAGACGTACCGCGCGCTGCCCCGCAGCAACCCACGCTCGTGGCGGATTGTCGCCGCAGCCGCGCGGGTGCGCAGCTTTCTCGGCGTATGCACGCACTCGGAATACTCGCGAGGTGCAATGGTCGCGGCCGGCGCGGCGCCCGATACGGTGGCCGCGATTCCGAACGGGTACGATCCGCGGGACTTCGCAAAGGTGCCGCCGCGGGACGAGGCGCGCCGCTCGCTTGGCATTCCGGGAGACTTGCCGGTCGCTGTCTACACCGGGCACATCAGACCCGACAAGGGCGTGGGGAGCCTGGTGGATCTGGCCGAGGCTCGGCCGGAAGTGCGGCTCGTGATCGTGGGCGGGTCTTGGCCCGAAGTTGCGAGGCTCGGTTCCGTCGTGCGGGCTCGCGGCCTCGGCAATGTGATGCTCGTGGGCCACGTGCCGGTGGCGCGCGTGCCATGGTATCTCTCTGCGGCGGATGTGCTCGTGCTCCCCCCGACCGCAGGGCCCTTACTCGCGGCCGCCCGCACAGTGCTGCCCATGAAGACGTTCACGTATCTGGCCGCCGGGCGCCCGGTGCTTGCACCGGATCTGCCGGACACGGCCGGAATCCTGGTGCACGAGGTAAACAGCCTGCGGATCCCCCCCGATGATCGGGTAGCCGCGGCCGCGGCGCTGGCGCGGCTCGTCCGGGAACAGGATCTGGCCGGGAGGCTTGGTGCCAGAGCGGCCTGCGACGCCGCGCGCTACACCTGGGACGCCCGTGCGCTGCGGCTCGTCGAGTTCATGGAGCGGCGTCTCGCCGCGATCGGACGGGGTGCCCGCAGCGCAGGCTGACGGTTCTCGCGGCTGGCTGCCTGCAGTCTATTTCGACGATGAGCTGCGAAGGTCCAGCAGCGCCGGCAGCAACAGGCCAGAAGTCACCCAGAGGCACGCCATCCCGAGGCAGGCCACCTGTCCGATGGAGCGCAGCCCCGGGTGGTTCGTGAACATCAGGCCAGCGTAACCGAGCATGTTGGTGAAGGTGCAGACACTCACCGGGCCGAACAGCTCCCCCTGCACCGCACGCGTGTCCCGCTCGAGCTCGACCCAGCGGTGATGGTAGTGCACGCCGTTGTCCACCGCCATGCCGAGCAGCGCGGGGATCGCCACGACGTTGAAGAAATTGAGTTTCAGCCGCAGGAGCGTCATCACCCCAAGGGCGAGGAGAATGCCGCCGACAAGCGGGAACATCACCAGGATGGTGCCGCGGAACGATGCGCAGCTCAGGTAGACCAGCGCCATGATCCCGAAAAGCGTGATCGCGACGACCCGGGGCCCCTCCCGCTTGACGAGCCAGAGGATCTCCGCGAACACCGGCATCTCGCCGAGAGGCCCGAGCACCGAGGGGGGGAGGGAAAGCCCGTAGAGGCGTTCGGTGAACGCCATCGCGTCGCGGCCGTTCCTGCCGGAGCCGCTGGGCCAGACGCCGAGAACCGGGCGATCCGAGTCGTCGCGCGTGAAGAGGCCCCGCCGCACTGAACCCGGAATCTCCTCCAGCCGCGGGGGTGCCGGAGGCGGGGTCCAGGCGAGAAATTCCCTGATGCGGGCCCGCATCTGCTCGTCCTTGACCCGGTCGACCCACCCGCCCCGGACCTCCTCCCGTATCTCCTCGAGGATCGCGAGCCGCTCGGCAAACTCGTCGGGCAGGAGCGCGTAGTCCCGGACGCTGCCGGTCCTGTCGTAGGGGGAGCCATCGCGGCTCATCTCCTCCGAGAAGACGCGACGGGTCGAATCCAGCGTCTCCATGTCGGGGGTGACGAAGACAGCCGACGCTGAGTAGGAGCCACCGTAGACCTCGCGGTGCCGCCGATCATGGTCTGCGGCCGCTGGCACCTTCACGCTCAGGTTGTTGAAATCGTAATCGAACTCGAGACGGGTTGCCGCCAGCGCCACGGAAACCATGATGAGCATGACCAGGAAACCGGTGAGGGCCCCCGGGGGCAGCCAGGCCCGGCCGTCGCTGGCCGCGGCCGGGCGCACCGCTCCCACGCGGTGTCCGAGGGCGATTGCCGGCGGCAGGACGAGAAAGATCGCCGCGAGCACCACCAGTATCGAACCTCCCCCGACGATCCCGAATTCGGAGAAGCCCTTGAAGTCCAGGAAAGCCAGGATGAACATGGGCAGTGACGTGGTCAGGCCCGAGCTGATCACCGACAGCCCGGTCGATGCGTAGGACTCCACGAGCGCTTCCTCGGGTGGATGCGAAAGCAACTGGCGCTGGAACCGCTTCACGAGGTGGATCGAGAACTCGATCCCGACCCCGAAAATGACCATGAGCAAGAAGGAGGTAATCAGGTTGAGGTCACCCACTATGGACGGGACGAGGCCGTAGGCCCAGACCAGGCCTGCTCCAAGCGGGTAGAGCAGGACGGGGAGGATGCGCACTGAGACGAAGCTGACCACGAGAAGCCCGACGATCGCCGCCAGGGAAATCGTCCCGGCGCGCCGAACGTCCGCGATGATGGTCTCGTACTCGCGGAGGTTCCTGACCTGGGCGCCTCCGACGCTGGCGCTGACGCCATACCGCTTCTGGACGTCCATCGCCGTTTCCTCGAGTCGGCGCAGGAGCAGCCGGGAGGACGCCATGTCCGTGAACCCCTTGGAGGGCCGGATGAACACGCCCATGATGCGGCCATCGTCGCTCTCGTGAAATGCGCTGACTTTCCCGTAGCGCCAGAGAAGCCTGCGGAATTCCGCGTCGCGCCGGGCCTTGTCTGCCGGGTCGTCCGCGCCGACCTTGTCCTGGTCGCCCACGAGGTCCTCCGTGAAGGGGCTCGCTCGCGCCTGCAGTTCGACGAGGTAGTCCTGGATGCGGCGAAGCTGTCTGGGCGGGATCAAGAGGTAGCGGTAGCGGGTGAGGAATTCCACCGGGTGCTCCCGGTTCACCGACTCCACGCCCTCGAACGATGAGGCGCGGGCGGCGATGTCCGCGGCGGCCTGGCTCAGGCCGCTCCCCGGGTCGCCCTCGATCAGGACCGTGAAGTAGCCGCCGTCGCCGACCACCGTCCCGAGCTGCCTGGTCCACTTCGCCGCGCGGCTGTGCTGCGGGAGCAGGCGGACCAGGTTCGCGTCGATGTGGATCTTCCCGACCTGGAAGGCGGCGGGGACGCAGAGGAGCAGCGACGCGGCGAGCCAGAGTGCCGGCCGACGAAAGGCCGAGCGGCAGATCGCTTCCACGGCCACCTTGTAGGTTCTGCCCAGGGAAGTCATCGCCGGCCTCCTTCTCTGCACGGCACCGCGCCGACCCGTGCGTGCCCGGCATTGTCGCCTCCCGGTGCTCTTTGTCAATCACCAGGCCGGCCGACCGGGGAAGGGCCGCTCGGCAATCCTTGACTTCGACCTCTTGCGGCCTGAAGATCTTCCCGTCGACAGCCTGGTACCGGGGTGCGGCCCGGGAGTACCTGCAATGAGAAGAGGGGTACAGGTTCCGGCTGCTCTGCTCGCTCAAGGGGAGCGGAGCGACCGGGGATTCGACCAGGGAACGGGGCCCTGCTCCGGCGGACAGCCTCCGGGAGCGCACAGGTCGTCATGAGCGTGGTTGTACTCGTGCCCGCGTATAACCCCGACGAGGATTTCGTCGGTCTAGTCGACTCGCTCATTGCCGAGGGATTTCAGAACATCGTTGTGGTCAACGACGGCAGTGCGCCCGCCACGCTCGCCATCTTCGATCGGATTCGCGCGCGTCCCGCGTGCACCGTGCTGACCCACGCCGTGAACCTGGGCAAGGGCCGGTCCCTCAAGACGGGGCTGAACCACATCTACCTGACGCACCCTGACGCCGAAGGGGTGGTCACGGTTGACGCGGATGGCCAACACCTGCCCGGGGACGTTGCCAGGGTCGTTGCCGCCTTCCGCAGGCAGCCCGGTGCCCTGGTGCTCGGAGCGCGGGTCTTTGGCAGGGACACCCCGCTGCGCAGCCGCGTCGGAAATGTCGTCACCCGCGCCGTCTTCCGGTTCCTGATCGGCAGGAGGATCCCGGATACGCAGTCGGGGCTGCGCTGCTTCGCGAGGGCGCTCGTCCCACAGTTGTTGCGGCTCGAGGGGGAGCGGTACGAGTACGAAATGAACATGCTCCTCGCTCTCCAGGGCTCGACGCCGCTCGTGGCAGTTGGTATCGCGACGGTGTACCTCGAGAACAACAGATCCTCTCATTTCAATCCGCTCTACGACTCGATGAAAATCTACTTCCTCCTGCTTCGCTTCTTCCTCTCCTCGTCGGTTTCGAGCGTGTTGGATTTCCTGGTCTTCTCCCTGGCGTTCACCCTGAGCGGGAGCATCCTCACGAGCGTGGTTGTCGGTCGGTTCGTCGCCGGGAGCGTCAACTTCATCGTCAATCGTCGCCTGGTGTTCCTCAGCCGCGGCAGCATTCCTGTTGCCGTCGTCAAGTACTGCACGCTGCTCGGCGTTCTCGGAGCGGTCGTGTACGTCTCGATCACGACCCTGTCCGATGCCGGCGTCAACGTCATCGCGGCAAAGTTCCTGACGGAGACCCTGCTCTTCATGGCGAGCTTCACTATCCAGAGGGACTTCGTCTTCCCGAAACGAAGGGGTGAGGCTGCGTGAGGGACCCGGCTGCGGATGAAGCAGTTCAGCTCTTTCTCGCCACGATTACGCCCTGGGTCAGGAAGATCGGCCAGATGATTTTTTTCTCCAGAACGCAACCGTGCTCGCGAACCTCTTTCAAGACCTCTTCCATGCCGAGGGGGCGTTCGTCGTGAAAAATCCAGAGGCCGAGCAATTCCGACACCTTCCTCGTGATCCGGTAGAGAAATGTCGGCGTGGGAAAGCCCAGGACAAGAAGGCCCCCTTTTCTGAGGACGCGGAAGTGCGAAACGATGGCGCGTTTCGTGTCTTCAGGTGAAAAATGCTCGATGAGCCCGACGCTGAAGCAGAGATCCCCCTCCGGTGCCGAAGTGAGATCGAGGACATCCTCGTTGTGGAGCGCCACGGACGGATTCTCCCCGATCCGTTCCCTGAGCAGGGAGAGACCGGGCGCATTGTTGTCGATGATCGCGTAGCGCCGCGGGGAAAACCGCTCCTCCAGCTTCTGGTAGAAACAGCTGTTGGCACCGCCCAGTTCGACAATCGAGAGGTTGGCGGTCGTGTCGGCGTGCCTCTCGATCAGCTTGATCAGAACCGATGTCGTATGCCGCCGCGTGATCGCCGCGGTCTTGTACGGATGGCGATAGTAGCGGTCCCAGTCCGTGGTCGGCCGGTGGTCGGGATCGGGGGGGCTCAAGTTTTCTCCCGGCGGGTGCCACGGCTGTCTGCGTGTCGATGCCAGAGAATCATGGGACGTCCCTTCCGCAGCCCCGAGCGCCCTCGCTCCCGCGAGCAGCCCTTCCGGAGGTGATTCCGCTCGTGACGTCGGCGATTCTCCCGTCAGGACGGAAGCTTGTCAAGGCCACAGCACGATGTCCGGCGACGGTCCCCCTGCTCGAGCGCGCGGCCGCGACCTGCCGGTAAAACCCTCGGCCGGTGCGGACAGAGAGCGGGATAAATGCTTGAAACCGTGCCATACTGGATCATATGGGATGCATTGGCCATGATAGAGTACCCCTGATTCTGCCGCCCTGGAACGGGTTTTACTTTCTGCGCCGCACCTTCTCCGGGGCACCGCGATGATCGTCCTCGTCAACCCCTACATCTCCAGCCGGGAGCGCTACGGGAAAGACGTCGGTGCCATCGGGGGACACCAGATGCCGCTCGGGATCTTCTACCTGGCAGCGTATCTCCTCAAGTACGGGTTCCCCGTCCGGGTCATCGACGCCGAGGCCGAGGGAATCCCCCACGAGCGGGTTGCCGAGATGCTGCGCGGGAGCGGGGCCCGGATCGTGGGGATCACCTCGACCACGGTCGCCTTCAGGAATGCCGGCCATCTGGCGGCACTGTTGCGGCAGCGTCTTGAGGGTGTTCCCCTGGTCATCGGCGGACCGCACCTGACGGCCATGCCGGCCCAGACCATGAAGACCGGCCTTTTCGACTACGGGATTGTGAAAGAGGGGGAGGCGCCCTTTCTGAGGCTCTGCTCGCTGCTGCTCCGGGGCGAGGGGCGACTCGAGGAGATACCGGGTCTCCTGTCCATGCGGGATGGCGAGGTCGTCCAGAACGTTGGGCACGAGTTCATCTCCGGGCTCGACGACATCCCCTTCCCGGCGCGGGGACTCTCGCCCGACATGACGGTCTACCAGCCCCCGGTCGGCTCTTTTCGCGAAAAGCCCGTCGCCAGCGTCATGACGAGCCGGGGGTGTCCCTACCGTTGCATCTTCTGCGACAACAACACGTTCGGGCGCACCTTGCGGCTCTTCTCGGCCGAATACGTGGCCGAGGAGATACGGACGCTTGTCCGGGGCCACGGCGTCCGGGAGATCGCCTTTCTGGACGACACCTTCGTCATCGACAAGGCCCGCCTGCGGCGGATCTTCGAACTGCTGCGCAGCGACGGCATTTCGTTTCCCTGGACCTGCATGACTCGCGTGAACAACCTTGATCGCGAGACGCTGGCGTTCATGAAGGCCAACGGATGCTGGCAAATTCGCTTCGGCATCGAGAGCGGCAATCAGGAGGTGTTGGATTTCATCAGGAAGGGCATCACGCTGGGGCAAGTCAGGGACGTGACCGCGTGGTGCCGGGACCTCGGGATCCGGACGACGGGTTTCTTCATGATCGGCCACCACATCGACACCCCCGCAACCATCGACGAGACCATCGAGTTCGCGCTCACGCTGCCCCTGAGCGACATGGTCGCCACCATAAACACGCCGATCCCCGGCACGGAGTCCTACGGCAGCGCGCGGCAGTACGGGGAGTACCGGGAGGACGACTGGACCTCCCTGAACTACTGGACCCCGGTGTTCGTCCCGAGGAACCTCACCCGGGAGCTGATGCTGCAGAAACAGGCGGAATTCTACCGCAGGTTCTACCGGCGCCCCCGAGTTCTGCTTGGGCAGGTCACGAAGATCAGGGACGCGCGCAGTGCGTGGACGCTCGCGAAGAGTTCATTCCTCGGATACTGGTTCACCCGGGGGTTCGAAAAAGCGCCGTCCCGTCCCGACATTCCCTGACCGCGCTGTCAGCGTTTCAGCACGGTCTGGAGGTCGCGGTAGTACGCCCGCGCGATGCCGATCAACCCGGAGCGCTGGGGGTAGTCTCTGGCAAGCCGTTCCGCGACGGCCTCCAGCCCCGCGGGGCTGCGCGGCTCGTAGAGCGCCCACTGTCCGAGGATGTTCAGGTACTGGACGAATTCGGCGTCCTCGATGCCTTTGCCGCGGAGTTCCCGCTCGTAGTGGCCGCCGAGCTCCGTCAGGATCGTCTTGTGCACGTTCATGATGATCGTGAAGGAATTGGGTGAGCGGAAGAACAACGGGACATGGTTCCGGAAGACCCGCTCGAGATTCTTCCGGTAGGCGAGGGGGCTGTCGGAGAATCTCCTGGAGTTGTCGACGATGAAGCCGAGAAATCTGCTGACCATGGCCTTGTCGTCGCGGAGCCACGGCGCCGGGTTGAGCAGGGCGAGCGAGACGAGCTCCACGGTCTCGCGCTGCTGCGGCAAGCTGGCCGTCGGGAACTGGAAGAGTCGCTGGTAGAGCTGATAGGGGGGGAAGCCCGGATCCCGGGCGATCATCCCCCGGCTGATCCCGAGGCCGCGCGCGTTCAGATCCATGCCGCACAGCTCGTCGAGAAGCCAGATATTGTTCCAGCGATTGTGGGTCTGATAGCGATAGGTGTTGAGCACCCACTTCTCGTGGGTGTCGATCTCGCCGATCCTGACGTTGGTCTGCACGGCGAAGAGGGCGATCACCGCGACCGGGACGGCGGCGAGACTTGCCGGCAAGGTCGGCAGGGAGCGCGCCGCCGCGAAGAGCGTGAACAGGAAAAAAAGCATCGGGAAGTAGGTGCGATGCTCGAAAGCCGGGTGGTCGATCGCGAAAACACTCGATTCGGGTACGAAGGCGAGGTACATGGCGAAGATGCCGAAGGCGACGAACGGCTTGCGCCGGCTCAGGAAGACGCCCGTCCCCAGGATCGTCAGGTGCCCGGCGATCGCCAGCCAGGTGAAGTTGGCAAGGATGGCCGGGTCGGCAGCGAATTCGTAGAAGAAGTGCAGGTTCGCCGGGGCTACGAACAGCCTGAAGTAGGTCCAGACAACCCGCGTTTGCACAAAGAGGTACTCGTGCCAGAGCAGGTCGCCGCTCTGGCGGTTCACGCCGAAGAGGACATAGGGGATCACGGGCAGCAGGCTGGCCGCGAAAAATGGCGCCAGGGTCAGGGCGTTGGGGCGGACTTTTCTTTCCACGAGGAAGAGGTAGAGCAGGAACATGCACGGCAGCGTGATCAGGAAGGATTTTGAGAGGATGCCGAGGACGTAGAAGAGCAGGGAGAGCAGGATGAACACCTTCCTCCGCGACGAAAGGTAGGCGACGAATGCCAGGAGCGAAGCGATCCCGCCCAGCGCCGCCATGATGACCCCCCGCTGGATCGAGGAGAGAAGGGCCTGCGAGTTGAGAGGGTGGACAAGAAAAATTGCCGCCGTGAGCGCCGGGGCGAGGGGGTGCGTCGAGGTGGAGAATCGTTTCTGCATCGTCAGCAGAAAAATAAAAAAAACCAGCCCGACGGCGATGTGAAAGGCCAGGGAGAGCGCCTTGTATCCCCAGGGGTCCAGGCCGCCGAGGCTGTAATTGAGCAGGATCGTCATGACCAGGAGCGGCCGATCGGGGAGAATGACGGCGAGGCTCTCCTGGTAGCCTTTGCGCAGGAACCCCTCCATCGAGGTGATGCGCGAGTCGTCCCCGATGAACTGGCTGTCGAGACCGTGCCACCAGGTCGCCATGGCAAGCAACGTCAGGACGAGGGCGTATGCGGCAGGTGTCCGGGCGCGAAGGCGAAAAGACTCCACGAAGGTATTCATCCGCGGATTCAGACTGGCAGTCGTGCCATTGCGCGGGGAATGATAGGACGGATCGCCGCTCCCGGTCAAACCGTTCCCCCCGTCTTGACAGTGCCGTTCAGAGGCCGGAGAATCCTGGCAGACATCGGCCACGTACCCTTGGGAGGTGCCGGATGGGAAAAATCCTTGAAGGAATTCATATCCGATCGCGGGGGAGAGAAGCCTCGCACAAGAACAAGGAGATGTGACATGAACCGATGGACGACGAAACAGACATCGTTGATGACGGTCTGCCTGTTGGCGCTCGTGCTGGCCGCGGCGTACAGCGCCGGCGCGGCGGCGCCGTGGTTCAATCCGGGCGGCCCCGGGCCGGGCAAGCCGGGCAGGTCCGCGCAGCAGAAAAATCGCATCAGCTACGGCGAAGAGAGGTTCATCCGCCACCTTTACCAGGGATTTCTCAACCGCAACCCGACCGCCGAGGAGGTGCGCAGCTGGAGCGCGAGGATGAGCCGCGGCGCCAGCCCGACGGAGCTCGTCCGGGACTTCATGGATTCGGACGAGTACTTCGTGCGGCAGACCTACCGCGGCTTGCTCGGCCGGGAGCCGGACCCCTCCGGCATGACCACGTTCACGCGCGGGCTGCAACGGGGCCAGAGCCGATCCGACGTCGTGGAGTCCATCATCGAGTCGGAGGAGTTCTTCAAGAGGCTGAGATAGCGTGGAGCTGACTGGCCGGCGGCGTCACCGCCCCGCGAGCATCCCGCAGGCCGCGCCGATCTCGGCGCCGCCGCTGTAGCGCCAGACGGTCGGCTGGCCGAGCCGCGCGGTCAGCGCGTCGCGGAATGATTTCCGCTCGGCCTCCCCGGGCGGGCGATACCTCCCGCTCGGGTCCTGGACGTCGATCAGGTTGATGATCAGCGGGACGCCGGCGAGGAGGCGCGCCAGGTCGTCGGCGTCCTCGACGCCGGTGTTGACGCCGCTGATCATGACCCAGGCGACGTTCACCCGCCCGCGGGTGGCGTGCGCCCGCTCGCGGATCGCCGTGGCCAGATCCTCGACCGGCCAGGCGGATTCGTGGGGAAGAAAGGCGCGGCGCTTGGCGCTCGCAGCCGCCGTCAGCGAGATGAAGAGGCGGAAGGGGTGGCGCTCCGCCGTGAAGCGCCGGATGGCCGGGATCACGCCGGCAGTGCCGACGCTGATCGCCTTGGAGGATATGCCGCCCCCCCCGGGCTGGGAGAGGATGTAGGCCGCGCGGATGACGGCGTCGTAGTTCAGCAGCGGCTCGCCCATCCCCATGAAGACCGCGCCGGTCACCGGCCGCGGGCTCTCCGCGCGCACGCGCAGGAACTGGCCGACCATCTCGTCGGCGTCGAGGGCGCGCGTGAAACCGAGGCGCCCGGTCGCGCAAAACGCGCAGCGCAACACGCAGCCGACCATCGACGAAAGGCAGACCGATGCGCGCGGGCGCTCGAGCGGAATGCGCACGGCCTCCACTCGCAGGCCGTCGCGCAGGGCGAGCAGGTACTTAACGAAACCGTCAGCCGCCTCGCGCCGTTCGAGCACCTGCGGCGCGTCGAGGCGGGAGTCCCGCAGCACCGCCTCGCGCACCGAACGCCGCAGACCACGCACTCCCGACAGATCGTCGGCGAAGCGGTTGACGACGGCGGAGAAGATCCGGCGCGCCTCGCCCTCGTCGATGCCGGAGGCGGCAAACCTGGCGTGGACATCGTGCGGCAGCAGCCCGCGCAGCGCGACGGGCGATGATGCCGGTGGCGGCCCGAGGCAGCCGATGCGGGCGGTCATCGACGATCGAAATCCCGCTCAGGCGTCGAGCGTCTCGCGCACCTTGCGCAGCAGCTCCTGCGGCAGCAGCGGCTTTGCGAGGATCACGACGTCCGGGCCGGCGCGCTTGGCGTCACCGAGGATGTCCGCCGCGTAGCCGCTCATGAAGAGGGCGCGTGCCCCGGGTCGCAGGGCCCGGATTTCGTCCAGCGCCTGCTTGCCAGTCTTGCGGGGCATCACGACATCGATGAGACAAAGCCCGATCCCGTTCGGGTTCGCGGCGAAGAGCCGGACCGCTTCTTCGCCGTCGCCGGCCGTGAGGACCCGATAGCCGGCATCTTCGAGCACTTGTCGCGCCAGGTTCCGCACGTCCTCGTTGTCCTCCGCCAGCAGCACCGTCTCCGCGCCTCCCCGCACCGCGATCGGCGGCTGCGCGGTCTCGGTGAACTCTTCGTCCGAGGTCAGCGGCAGGTAGATCCGGAAGGTGGTGCCCCGCCCGAGCTCGCTGTAGACGCTGATCTGCCCGTGGTGCTGCTTGATGATGCCGTAGACGATGGACAGGCCGAGGCCGGTCCCCTTGCCGAGCTCCTTGGTCGTGAAGAACGGCTCGAAGATCTTCTCCCTGGTCTTCGGATCCATGCCCGTGCCGGTGTCCGAGACCGTGATCAGCGCGTACCAGCCCTCGACTTCGAGCCCGTGGATCTCGGCGCTTTCCCGGTTGCAGGGGATGGCCTTGGTGCCGATCGCCAGCCGCCCGCCGGCCGGCATCGCATCGCGGGCGTTCGTGAACAGGTTCATCAGCACCTGCTCGATCTGGCCGCGGTCGGCCATCGCCACGAGCTTGGTGCCGGAAAGATCCAGGCCGATCTGGATATCCTCGCCGAGCACCCGCGCGATGATCTTGCCCATGCCGAGGATGACGCCGTTCAGGTCGACCGGCGCCGGAGACATCATCTGCTTGCGGCTGAAGGCCAGGATCTGGCGCGTGAGGTCGGTGGCCTTTTCCGCAGCGGACAGGACCTGTTCGCTGTAGTGGCGCGGTTTGCTGCCCGCGGGGGACAGCTCGCGGGCCATGCTGGCGTAGCCGACGATGGCCATCAGCATGTTGTTGAAGTCGTGCGCGATCCCGCCCGCCAGCCGCCCGACGGCCTCCATCTTCTGCGATTGCCGCAGCTGCTGCTCGAGCACGGTATGCTGCGTGGTGTCGAAGAAGGCCACCACCGCCCCGGTGACGCCCTCGTCGTCGATCACCGGGTGCGACCAGTACTCGACCGGGAAGCTGCTCCCGTCCTTGCGCCAGAAGACTTCGTCCTCGGCGTGCACCCCGCGCCGTTCACGATAGGCCAGGAGTATCCGGCACTCCGCCTCGGGATAGACCGTCCCGTCGCGGCGGGTGTGGTGCACGATCTCGTGGATGTTGCGCCCGAGAAGATCCTCCTCGCGGTCGTAGCCGAGCATCCGGAGGCAGGCCGGGTTGCAGAAGGTGCAGATGCCGGCGGTGTCGACGCCGTAGATTCCCTCCGCCGTCGAGTTCAGCAGCAGTCGGATGCGCTCCTCCTTGTCGCGCAACGCGGCCTCCGCCCGGCGCCGTTGCTCCAGCTCTCCGGCGAGCTGCGTCGAGCGCTCCCGGACGCGCGCGAGCGCCTGGTTCACCGCGGACCCGATGCCGTCGAACTCAGCGATGCCGGTCGGGGGCACATCACGCTGTGTCTCGACGGCCGCGATCATCTCGGCCACGGGGCGCTGGAGGTTGCGATGCAGGATGCGGTGGAGACCCCAGAGCAGCACCAGGGCCCCGAGCAGCACCAGCGGGAGCAGGTACGTCAACTCCTTGCGCATGACCTGGTAGATGGAGTGCCGCATCACCGATGTCACGGTCCACCCCCAGAGCGGGAACGTCTGCGCCAGGCAGTGCAGCTTCCCCCCGGGGCCCGGGACGGTAAAATACCCGGGGCGGAGCCGCGCGAGGACGTCGGTGATCTCCTCCGGCTCCAGCGTGGAGTTCAGGACCGTGCCGTCGGCGGCCGCGATGATGCCCTGGAGCCCGTTGCGCGACCAGAACAGGGAGATCGCCTCGCGGACCGCGCCCTGTTTCGCCTCCACCACCACGGGGTTGTCACCGAGCCTGGCCGCGGTGAGATCGGCGGCCGCCATTTCCAGGATCGTCGTGACATGGCTCGCCGACGCGGTGACCGTGAAGCGCTGGTAGTCCTCCCTGACGTTGTTCGAGACCGTGTACGCCAGCAGCAGCAGCGCCGAGGTCAGCACCGCGACCAGCGCGAAAATCGGCAGCAGGATCCGGTTTTCGATGCTGCTGTTAAGGCGTCTCATGCATGACCGCCTCATAGATCGCGAGGGTCTTGAGGACGGCGGGGAGGAAATCGGGCGTGGGGGGCGCGAAGCCGTTCTTGATCTCGTCGTCCCAGCCCTTCACGGTCGCGGCATCGGCCGGTTTTTCAAGCGGCTTCAGCTTGAGCAGCGCTGCGACGAAGCGCTCGCGCCGCTCCGGCGGCTGGGCGGGCAGAGCGGAGAAGGAGAAGTTCGGCAGGTCCTCCGAAGCCTGGAGCAGGTGCACCGGTTCCTTCTCGAACCTGCGGTAGAGTGTTTCCTTGACCCCCGCCCCGGAGACCTCGTGCGTCAGCAGCCCGGTCATGATCCGGTCCTGGCTCTCGAGGAAGACCGGCTCGAACGATCCCGGTTCGAGGCCGGCGTCGCGAAGCATCTTCGTCGGGACGATGTGAGCCGCGGTGGAGCCTTTGAAAAAGCCGATCTTCTTGCCGCGCAGCCCGGCGAGCGTCGTGATCCCGGTCTCGCTCGTGATCACCATCGAGCGGTACGTCGGCTTGCCGTCCTTGCCGTTCGGGACCAGGAAGGGGACGACCCCGCACTTGCTGTTGACCCGGGCCAGCGGTACCGGTCCGAGCAGCGCGACATCGACCTCGCCGGCGCAGACGCCCTCGATCATCGTGTCATGGTTGGGGTAGAGTTTGAGCTCCCACGGCTCGCCGGTCTCGCGCCGGAGGTACTCGATGAACGGGGTGTAGAACTGCCAGATGCGCTCCGGCGCGTAGAAGGGGATGACGGCCAGAGTGCGCGGCGTGGTGGCGGCACCTGAGACTTCTGCGAAGGCGGGCGCGGCGGACAGGCCGGCGATGAGGAACGTCGCGATGATCCACCGCATCCTCATGGGGTTCCTCCTCTGCGCACCGTCAGGGGACGGCGGTCACGCGTGCCGATGGGGGCGCCTATCACCGGATCAGTCTCCTCCAGACAGGTTCGTTCGTCAAGAACCCGGTGTTGGCGTGTTCGTGGGAGCAGTGCGTTCCCGGCAGCGCTGCGGAGTCTGACGCTGCGCGTGGACCCTCATCCGGAAGCGCGAGCCTGCCCTGCCGAGCCGTCAGAGGCCCAGATATGCGCTCCGCACCGCGGGGTTTTCGAGCAGGGCCGCCCCGGCGCCGGCCAATACCACGCGCCCATTCTCCAGCACGTACCCCCGATGAGCGGTCTGCAGCGCGAGATGGGCGTTTTGCTCGACCAGCAGGATGGTCGTTTCCCGCTCGCGGTTCATCCGGCCGATCGTGTCGAAGATCTGCCGCACCACCAGCGGCGCCAACCCGAGCGAGGGCTCGTCGAGCAACAGCAGTCGCGGCGCGGCCATCAGCGCGCGGCCGAGCGCGAGCATCTGCTGCTCCCCGCCGCTGAGCGTTCCGCCCAACTGGTGGCGACGCTGGGCACGCACCGGGCAGAGGCCGTAGACGCCGTTGCGGTCGCGCCGCGTGCCGTCCGGGTCGCGACGGCAGTAGGCGCCCATCTGCAGGTTCTCGGCGACCGAGAGGCGCGGGAAGATTCGCCGCCCCTCCGGAACCTGGACGACGCCGCGACGGACGATCTCCGACGCCGGCAGCCGGTGGATCGGGCGACCGGCGAAGAGGATCTCGCCGCTGCTCGCGGGGACGACTCCGCAGATCGCCATCAGCGTCGTGGACTTGCCCGCGCCGTTGGCGCCGATGAGCGTGACGATCTCGCCCTCGCCGACCGCGATGCTGACGTCGGCAAGCGCGGCGATCGCCCCGTACCCGGCCGCGACCCCGCGCAGTTCGAGCAGCGGGGGACGCTTCAATGCTGTCCCCCGAGGTAGGCCCGGACGACTTCGGGGTCGGCCCGCACCTGATCGGGCGTCCCGACCGCGATCAGCCGCCCGTAGTCGAGGACGACAATCCGTTGCGCAAGCCCCATCACGAGCCGCATGTCGTGCTCGATCAGCAGGACCGTGAGGCTCATCGAGTCGCGCAGCCGCCGGATCAGGTCGTCCAGTTCCGTCGTCTCGCGCGGGTTCATCCCCGCCGCCGGCTCGTCGAGCAGCAGCAGCCGCGGCTGCGTCGCAAGGGCGCGGGCAATCTCGAGGCGCCGCTGCAGACCGTACGGGAGGCTCGCGGCGGGCTCGTCCGCGACGGCAGCGAGCCCGACCCATGCGAGCAGGTCCCGGGAGGTCGCGGCGATCTGTCGCTCCTCGGCGCGCGTTCCGGCGTCGCGCAGCACCGCCCCGAGGAAGCCGGCCCTGGTGCGGACGTGGCGGCCGACCATCACGTTCTCGAGCGCGGTCATCGCCGGGAAGAGCCGGATGTTCTGAAAGGTGCGCGCGACGCCCAGCGAGGCTATCCGGTTCGGCGAGAGCCCGTCGAGTCGTCGGCGGCCCCCGACCGCGGGTAGCATGTGCACCTCGCCGGCGGTGGGCACGCACAGGCCCGTGAGGCAGTTGAACAACGTCGTCTTGCCGGCGCCGTTCGGGCCGATCAGGGCGGCGATCTCACCATCGATTACCTGGAGATCGACGCCGTCGAGGGCCTTCAGACCACCGAAGGCCACGCTGAGGCCGCAGGCCTCGAGCAGGACCCGCCGCTCCGCGCTTCCCGGAGCGCTTCTCGCCGCCGCCGTCACGCCTCCCCCCGCGCGGCGGGCCGGCTGCCCGGTCGCCGGGCCCGCTGAATCATCAGCAGCACGAGTGCCGATCCGAAGACCAGCATCCGGTACTGCGCAAAGGGCCGCAGATACTCCGGCAGAAGAACCAGCACGAGAGCGGCGATCACGACGCCGCCGACGGAGCCCGGACCGCCGAGCACGACGATTGCCAGAACCATTGCCGACTCGAGAAAGGTGAAACTCGCCGGATTGACGTAGGTGGTTCGCGCCGCGAACAGCACGCCGGCCACGCCGGCAAGAAACCCCCCGAGCGCGAGCGCGGTGAGCTTCGTGCGGGTCCGGTCGATTCCCATCGCGGTCGCCGCCGTCTCGTCCTCGCGCAGCGCCACCCAGGCGCGGCCGATCCGCGAAAAGCGCAGCCTGGCGACGGCGACCGCGGTGGCTGCAGCCAGCGCCAGCGCGATGAAATAGAGATAGATCGTCGCGCCGCGCAGGCCCAGTTCTATGCCGAAGATCCCGGGACGGGGGATGTTGGCGATGCCGCTCGGCCCGTTCGACAGCGCGCTCCAGTTCTCGAGCACCAGCCGGATGATCTCGCCGAAGCCGAGCGTGACGATCGCCAGGTAATCCCCGCGCAGCCGCAACACCGGGAAGCCGAGCGCCAGCCCGGAGCCGGCGGCAATCAGGCCGGCGGCGGGGAGTGCGCCCCAGAAACCCAGGCCGTAGTGCCGGTTCAGCAGCGCATAGCCGTAAGCCCCCACCGCAGAAAAGGCCGCGTACCCGAGGTTGAGCATGCCGGCGAGGCCGACGATGATATTCAGCCCGAGGCCGAGGATGACGGATATCAGGGCGGACGTCAGGACGCTCACCTGGTAGGTGGAACTCAGAAGCGGCAGCGCCACCGCGAACGCCAGGCCCAGGCCGAGTGCAACCCGGCGGCCGACCGGGCTCGCTACGAGGTCGGTAATCAGCCCGCCGTGGACTGCTGCGGTTGGCGTTGCGCCGGGCCGGAGCGCGTGCCGCGCGGGGCCCGCGCGCAGCCATCGTCTCCAGGCGAATGAGAGGAAAAAGGCGGCTGTTGCGGCCCAACCGAGGCTTCCCCAGCGCCAGGCGACCGTCCTTTCGACAGCGTCGACGCGGAGGGCAACCAGCGGGAGGAGCAACAGCGCGCTGGCGGCGCCGGTGAGCAGCGAGGCCCAGAGTTCGGCGCGCAGCCGGATGTTTTTAGCGTTCATGAACGTCCCGTTGGGGCTTTGCCGAGGAGCCCGGAAGGCCGGACGATCAGGATGGCCACGAGCAGGCAGAACGCGAAGGCGTCCTCGTAGGCGCTCGAGACGTAGCCCGCGCCGAAGCTCTCGGTCCAGCCGAGGATGAACCCGCCGATGACGGCGCCGGGGATGCTCCCGATCCCGCCGAGCACCGCCGCCGTGAAAGCCTTGATCCCGGCGAGAAAGCCGATGGCGAAGTTGATCTGCCCGACGTGCGAGCCGATCAGCACGCCGCCGAGGGCCGCCAGCGCCGAGCCGACGGCGAACGTCACGGCGATGACCCGATCGACGTCAACGCCGCAGAGCAGAGCCATCGTCCGGTCCTGGGCCACTGCGCGCATCGCCCGGCCGGTGGCGGTCCAGCGCACGAAAAGCGTCAGGCAGAGCATCGCGGCGGCGGTGACCAGCAGGATCACGACTTCGGTTGAGCCGATGATCGCGGCGTGCGGCGCCAGCAGGGGGATGTCCGGGACAAGGTTGGCGAACGAGACGAAGTCGGACGTCTGCGCGAGCAGCACGAAATTCTGCAGCAGGATCGACATGCCGATGGCGCTGATCAGCGGCGCCAGTCGCGGCGCGCCGCGCAGCGGCCGGTAGGCGATGCGCTCCACCGCAAGCCCCCAGGCCGCCGCCCAGGCCGCCGCGGCGATCGCCGCGAGCAGCAGGATCGCCAGCGGCGGCAGCCCCGTCCAGGAGAGCAGCGTCGCGGCGATCAGTCCCGTGAAGGCGCCGATCATGTATATCTCGCCGTGGGCGAAGTTGATCAACTCCAGGATCCCGTAGACCATCGTGTAACCGAGAGCGATCAGGGCGTAGATGCTCCCGCGGGTCAGCCCGCTGACGAACAACTCGAGGAAATAGTCCATGCGACGGCGCGACGGGACCCGCGCGAGGTCACTTCACCTCGACGTAGACGCCCTTCTCCACCCGGTACATCGCAAAGCCGACGCCCTCGGCGTCCCCCCGCTGGTCAAACCGGATCCTGCCGAGCGGCGTCTCGACGTACTCGCTGCGCAGCGCCCTGGCGACCGCCGCGGCGTCGGTCGACCCGGCCTTGGCGATCGCGTTCAACAGTGCCTGGGTCGCTGCCCAGGCGTTGAGGTAGAACGCTCCGGGGTCGCCCCCGTAGGCCGCGCGGTGGGCGGCGAAGGCCTTGATCGCGAGCGGGTTGGTCGAGGTGTCGCGCGGGCCGGACGCGTAGACACCCTCGGCAAACGCGCCGGCGACCTTGATGAAGGTGTCATCCTTGACGCCGTCGTCCGAGATGAACGGGAGCATGATCTTTTTCTTGCGCATCCCCGAGACGAGCTTGGAGGCCTCCGGGTGGTAGCCGCCGTAGATCACCGCCTCGGCTCCGGACTGGCGGACCTTCTGCACGATCGCGGAGTAGTCCACCGCGCCGGGCGTGATCCCCTCGAAGAGGACCACCGTTCCCCTGCCTCCCGAGGCCTCGATGAATTTTCTCGCGAACTCGGCGAGGCCGCGCCCATAGTCCTGCTTGTCGTGCAGAACGGCGATCTTCCTGATCTTGAGGGTGTCGAGCGCGAAGTCCACCTCGATCCGGGCCTGCGCGTCGTCGGGGGCGATCGTGCGGTAGAAGTTCGGGTACTGGCCGCTCTGGGTCAGCTCGGGATTCGTCGCGGACGGCGACATCGCGATGACCCCGGCGTCGCGGTAAATCCCGAGCGCGGCTTTCGCGGCGCCGCTGCAGATATGGCCGAGCACCGCGTCGGCCCGGTCGGAGACCAGCTTGCCCGCGGTGTTGGCCGCGATCTCCGGCTTGCAGACATCGTCCTCGACAAGCAACTGCACCTGTCGGCCGAGAATGCCGCCCTTGGCATTGACCTCCTTGACGACGAGTTCGGCCGCGCGCGACGACGGAATGCCGTAGGAGGCCAGGTCCCCGGACTGCGGTCCAGCGACGCCGAGGCGGATCGGGTCGCCGGTCGCGAAGGCGCCGGACGGCGCGGTGACCGCCAAGGACAGGATGCAGCAGCCGGTGGCAACGGCGGCCAGACGGTTTCGAAAAGCAGATTTCATGGTCCGGTTGCTCCTCCAGAATCGCAGGCGTGCGGCGCTGCCGTCAACCCGCAGTCTTCCCCATCGGCTTGCCGCAGCAGACGAGTTCGCCGCCGCCGACCTTCGTGACCTCGACTTCATTGCCGCAGATGCTGCACCGGTACTGTTCGCCGATCTTCTTCACGCCCATGACGCTCCCTTTTCGTTGTTCGTCGACCATTCAGCCCGTCTGTGCACTCGACCCCACATCCGGGGGCAGCCCCCTGCACAGCGCCCGGCTTGTCAGGCGCGGTCGCAACGCCGGGAGGCGATTCGCTCCCAGGTCTGCTCGTCGATCTCGTCCAGGTGCGCGCCCACGGTCTCTTCCCGGCTGCAGTCACGGCAGCGGAGGATCACCCCCCGTCAGCCGTAACCGAGCTCGAGCCGCCCGCCGCACGAGGAGCACCGCGGCACTCTCTTCTCACCCCTCGGTTCCATGGCGGTATTGTACCCCTTTCCCCCGGAGAATGAAGGCATCCCGCTCCCGGCGGCCGGCGGTCGAGTTGGCGTAAATTACTTTACATCTTCGCCCTACAGGAATTAAATGACGCCAGGACTCCCGACTGAAAAAAGGAAGGAGGTCCCGTGGTCCCGAAAGCCGTCCCTGGAGCGGAGAGTTCCCCCCGCGCCGAGGCAGAATTTGAAATCCTTGCCCGCATCAACAGGCGCGAGCAGGAGATCGAGGGCATGCTTCGCGCTGCGCGGGAGGCTGCCGCCGAAAAACTCCGTGAGGCACATCGCCGCGGCGATGAAATCGTCGCGGGCTACCGCGCGGAGGCTGACAGGGTGTACGCCCTGGCGAGCGCGGACATTCTCGACCAGGCCCGCCGGGCAGCCGAAGAGATCCTGTCGGAGGGGACGGGGAGGGCGGCCGCGATCCGCGCTGTGCCCCGCGAGCGCGTCGATCTGGCCGCACGGCACCTGCAGTCCCTGATTCTCCCCGTTCGGCAGGAGGGGCACGGGCCATGATCGTCCCGATGGCGAGGGTGCGCCTCTACGGGCCTACAGAACTCCTCGACGAGGTGACGCGTTTTCTCTGCGAGATGGGGGTGTTTCACCTCGAGCCGCTCCCCCCCGCCCTCGTGTCCCGGGTGCAGGTGCGCGACCGCAGGGCCGAGGATCGCGAGGCAATCAACAAGCGGACGGAGCTCGAAGGGCTCTACGAAAAGGTCCGCAGGAGCCTGACCCTGCTGCCTCCCCGAAAAAACGGGGATACGGCGTCCGGCCCGCGCGCCCCCGACGTCGACCCTGCGGCCGGGGAGGCGCCGCGGATCGCGGGAGAACTCTTCCAGCGCATCGAGTCACTCTCAGGCCGGAGGAAGGTGGCTGCCGACCGGCTCTCTCTCCTGGCCAAGTACCAGAAGATGGTCAGCGCCATCCTGCCCCTCGTGGAGCGTGCCGGGGATGCCGCGCACCTCGAGATGGTCGGCCTGACCATCTCGCGGGCGCACGAGGAGGCTGTCGGCCTCCTCGAAGAGGAGCTCAAGCGCGCGACCGGCGGGCACGTCCAGGTCTTTTCCGCGGCAGTGGACGAGCACACCCTTGCCGCCCTCGTCCTCTACGGCCGCAGCGACGCCGCGAAGGTCCGCGCGCTTCTCTGGGACCGGAACCTGAGCGAGCTGAAGCTCCCGGCCGAGATCCGGGAGCTCCCTCTCAAGGCCGCGCTGGAGGAGATGGCAGACCAGGGACGGGAGCTTCCCGAGGAGTTGCAGGCCATCGATGTCGAGCTGGCGCACCTGTCGGCCACGTGGCGCCCCTGGCTCGAGACCCTGAACGAGGACCTCGCCGCCAGGCTTCAGCAGATTGGCATGCGCTCCTCCTTCTTCAGGACCCGGTACTCGTTCGTCATCCCGGGCTGGATTCCCGTGAAGTCCCTGGCTCAGCTGCATCGTGGGATCGGGGAGATCGCCGCGGGACAGATCGTCGTCGAAGAGCTCCCCGTTTCCCGCGCGGACGAGCGGCAGGCTCCCGTTCACTTGCTCAATCCGTCCCTGATCCGCCCCTTCGAGGTCTTCCTCCGGCTCCTGCCGCTGCCGGTCTACCGGACCGTGGACCCCACCTGGCTCCTCGCGTTCTTTTTCCCGCTGTTCTTCGGGCTCATTGTCGGCGACGCCGGCTACGGGCTCGCCATCGCCGTCCTCGCGCTGCTGCTGCGCAGGCATTGCGCCACCACGGGCCGGATGCGAGATCTCGCCACCGTCGTCCTTTACTCGTCGAGCGCCGCGGTGCTTTTCGGCCTGGTCTTCGGCGAGTTCTTCGGCACGTTAGGCGAGGCGTTCGGCATGAGGCCGCTCCACCCGATCCTCAACCGCGTCACGTCGATGCCGTTCTTCCTCGGACTGGGCGTCGGCATCGGCTGTCTCCACGTTTTCCTGGGTCTCGGTCTCGGCATGGTCAATGCCATCAGGACGGGTCACCGAGCCGGTCTCCGGCACCGCGTCGGGCAGTCGGCGGCGCTCGCCGCGCTGATCCTGATCGTCGCCGCCCTGGCGGGGGCGGTGAGCCGCTCGCTGCTGGCGCCGGCGGCGATCCTGCTGCTCGCCGGTCTCGCCATCTGGATCGCCGGGGGAGGTTTCGCGGCCCCCATCGAGCTGCTCTCCACCGTGGGCAATGTCCTTTCGTACGCTCGCCTGATGGCCGTGGGCCTCGCCGGGGTAATTCTCGCCATGGTCGCGAACGAGATCGGCAGCCGGACCCTCTGGGGGGTCGTCGCGGCGGTTCTTCTCCACCTTGTCAACATCGTCCTCTGCGTCTTCAGCCCGACCATCCACGCCATGCGCCTGCACCTGGTGGAGTTCTTCACAAAGTTCTACGAGACCGGGGGTGCCGAGTACAAACCGTTGAGACGACGGAGGGGAGTCTGACATGAAGCTGCGGAGGCTGGTGGTGGCATTGAGCCTGGCGACAGCGGTCCTGGCCGCCGGCTGGGCGCTGGCGGAAGAGCCGGAAAGGAGTCAGGCGGCTGGGGCCGCGGTAAGCCGCGGTGATCGGGGTTTGCTCGCGCTTGGCGCAGGATTGGCGATCGGCCTTGCGGGTCTCGGGACGGGCATCGCCCAGTCGCGGATCGGGGCCGCCGGTGTGGGCGCGATTGCCGAGAAGCCAGAGTCGCTGGGCGTGGTGATCATCCTGCTGGCCCTGCCCGAGACCGTGGTCATCCTGGGTTTCGTCGTCGCGGCGATCATCCTGTTCATGTGATTCGCTGGAAATGTGCTGCCAGGCGCTTGTCAGGTAGTCGGGAAACTCGAAATGAGCAGGCACTCAACAGGGTCCGGATGCAAGGCGTCGCGAATGACCGGGACATGAGACATGCCGGAGGGCACGCCGGGTGAGGGAACACATCCAGGCCAGGGGGTGGCGCGGAGCGTGGTCTGCAAAGACAGGACCCCGCAGGCTGCGCGGGAACGGACAGCCTCATCAATGGGCTACGAAGAACTGATCCAGGCCATCGGGGAACAGGCCCGCCGGCAGTGCGACGAGATACTCGCCCATGCCGACGAGGAAGCGCGAGCCGTCATCCGCGCGGCCGAGACGCAGCGCGAAGGCCTGCTCGGGAGCGCCCGGGCCCGGGGGGCAGAGGCGGCGGCCGGGGAGGCCTCCCGGATCGTCAGCGCCGCCAGGATCGAAGCCAGGCGGGAGATCTCGACTGCGCAGATCCAGGTCGTCGAAGCTGCCTTGTGCGCGCTCGACGTGCGGCTCGGCGGCCTGATGGAAACGCGGGAGTACCGGGAGATCCTCGGGCTCCTGCTCGCGGAGTGCCTCGTGGAGTCCTCCGACCCGGTCACCGTCCGCTGCCGCCGGGAGGACCGGCAGGCTGTCGAGGAGCACGCCCGCCGCCTCGACCGCGATGTCCGCATCGAGGAAGCGGACATGCCGCTCGGCGGCCTGGAAACCGCAGCGGGACCGGAAGGGCGTTTTGTCTGCCGCAACAGCATCGCCGACCGGCTGGAGTGGGCCCGCCCCCTGCTCCTTCAGGAGGCGGGCCTGATCCTCCTCGGCCTGCACGACGCGGGTGCGCAGTCGTGACCGACGACTACGGGTACCTCAATGCGCGGGTGCGCAGCCTTGCGGGGCTGTTGATCTCGGAGCGGGAATACGAGAAGGCACTGGGGTCCGGTTCCCTCGAGGAGCTGGTGTCCTTTCTCGAATCCACTGCGTACGCCCCCGCAGTCGGGCTTTCGTTAACCATCAGGAAAGGGATCGCCGGCGTCGAGGAGGGGTTGCGGCGCGACTTCCAGGGAACCATCGGTCACATCGTGCGCATCGTCTCCGGCCGGCCCCGGGAGCTGTTGACCATCCTCCTGGGCCGCTGGGAGACCTTCAACCTCAAGACCGTGCTCCGTGGCCGCCACGCCGGGGCCGCGCTCGAAGCGGTCATGGGGAGCACGATCCCCTTCGGGAGGCTCGATGAGATGGCCCTCCAGGAGCTGGTCCGGCAGGCGGACGTGAGCACCGCGATCGACCTGCTCGCGCAGTGGCGGATTCCCTATGCCGCGACGCTGCGCGGGGCCTATCCCGCCTATCGCGAGCGCGGCGACTTCCATGCGCTCGAAGTGGCGCTCGACCGCAGCTTTTTCACGACCGCGCTGCGCGGTCTCGACCGTGGCAGGTCCAATGACGCCGTGGTCGCCGACTGCCTGCGCCGGGAGATCGATCTCGCCTTGCTCAGCTACGCGCTGCGCGCCGTACACCACGGGACGACGGAGACCCGCCCCGCCGCTATCTTCATTCCCGGGGGGAAGACCATCACGCTGCCGGTCTTCGAGCGGCTTTGCGCCGCCGGCACCCTGCCGGAGTTCATCGCGGCGATGCCGTCCTCCCCATTCACCGCCTGTCTTGCCGAGAAGGTCCGCCGCTACCTGGAGTACCGGCGTCTTTTTGCGCTTGAACGATCCCTGCACACCTGCTTCATCCGCGAGATGACGCGTCTGGTGCTGCGCGACCCGCTCTCGATCGCCTTCACCGTCGGCTATCTCTGGCGCAAGGTGAACGAGGTCACCAACCTGCGGATCATCGCCCGCGGGAAGTTCGCGGCGCTGCCCCGGGAAGAGATCGAGTCGCTCATGTTCGCGGCGGGGTGAACGATGATGCGGACCTGCCGAGTCATCGCCGACGCGGATTCGGTCGTTGGCTTCCGCCTCGCGGGGGTGGAGGCCGTGGCCGCGGGCTCAGCGGCAGATGCCGAGCGGCTCCTGCGGGAGTGCCTCGCCGAGGGGAGCGTCTCGCTGGTCCTGATCAAGCAGAGCCTCCTGGAGGCTTTCAGCGAGGCCACCCGCCGCAAGATTGAAAAGCTCAGTCTCCCCCTGGTCATCCCCATTCCCCTCCCTGACGCCTGGTCCCGCGAGGAGCCCGCCCAGGACTACGTGCTGAGCCTGATCAGGCAGGCCATCGGCTACCAGATGAAGATCACGAGAGGCTAGCGGCATGGCAGGGCGGATCGTGCGCATCTCGGGGCCGGCGGTCGACGTGCGAGGCCTCCCCGGGGCCCGGATGTACGACCTGCTGCGTGTCGGCGAGTCCGGGCTCATCGGGGAGATCATCCGCCTCCGGGGCGATGTGGCCACCGCGCAGGTCTATGAGGAGACGAGCGGCCTCGGCCTCGGGGAGCAGGTGCGCAGCACGGGCCGGCCGTTCATGGCGGAGCTCGGTCCCGGCCTGCTCTCCTCGCTCTACGACGGGGTTCAACGTCCTCTGGAGGCCCTGCGGGCGCGCGGTGGTGATTTCCTCGCGCGCGGCCTCGACCTCCCCGCCCTTTCTCGCGAGGCACGGTGGGACTTCACGCCGGCGGTCGGGCGCGGCGCCGTCGTCTCTCCCGGTCTGCTTCTCGGGACCGTGCAGGAGACCGCAGCCGTGCTGCACCGCGTGCAGACGCCGCCCGGCTTCAGCGGAACCGTTGCCGAGGTGAGTGCGGGCGCGCTGACCGTCACCGATCCCGCGGTCGTGCTCGAGGACGGCCGCGTGATCACGCTGCTGCAGGAGTGGCCGGTTCGCGTCCCACGTCCGGTGAGAAGGAAGCTCGATCCCGAGGTCCCCTTCGTCACCGGTCAGCGCGTCCTCGACACGCTCTTTCCCGCGGCCGCCGGGGGCACCGCCGTCATCCCCGGGGGCTTCGGCACCGGCAAGACCATTGTCCAGCAGACCCTGGCCAAATACGCGGCCGCCGACATCATCGTCTACGTCGGTTGTGGCGAGCGGGGCAACGAGATGACCGAGGTGCTGACCGATTTCCCGCGGCTCATCGACCCGGCAACGGGCCTCCCCCTGGTGAGCCGCACGATTCTCGTGGCCAACACCTCGAACATGCCCGTGGCCGCCCGCGAAGCCTCGATCTACACGGGCATCACGCTGGCCGAGTACTACCGCGACATGGGGTATCGGGTGGCGCTGATGGCCGACTCCATCTCCCGCTGGGCCGAGGCCCTTCGGGAGATCTCCTCGCGCCTCGAGGAGATGCCGGGGGAGGAGGGGTATCCGACCTACCTGGCGACCCGCCTGGGCACCTTCTTCGAGCGGGCAGGGCGGGCATCGCTGCTCGCCGGCGAGGGGCGGGTCGGATCGGTGAGCATCGTGGCCGCCATCAGCCCGCCGGGGGGGGATTTCTCCGAGCCCGTCACCCAGGCCTCGATGCGGGTGGCGGGGGCGTTCTGGGGCCTCGACGCCTCGCTTGCCCACCGCCGGCACTTCCCGGCGATCAACTGGAAAACGAGTTACAGCCTCTACACGCCGGTCCTTCGGGAGTTTTTCGCGCGCGAAGGCGGGGCGGATTGGGCCGCGCAGCGCCGTGAGGCGATGGCCATCCTCCAGAAGGAGGAGGAGTTGCAGGAGGTCGTGCAACTCGTCGGCTTCGACGCCATCCCGGAAGCCGACCGGATCGCGCTGGAGACGGGCAAGCTGATCCGCGAGGCCTTTCTCGCCCAGAACGCCTTCCACGAGGTCGACGCGTACTGCTCATTGCCGAAGCAGCATCGGCTGCTCGATCTCCTGCTGCACTTCCACCGGGCCGTGGTGCAGGCGCTGGGCGACGGGGTTCCCCTCGATGCCTTGCTCGGGCTCAAGGCGCGGGAGGAGCTCACGCGCGCCAAGGAACTGCCGAACGAGACTTTCGCGGAGGCGGCCCAGGCGCTCAAAGAGTTCGTCGAGCGGGAACTCGCTGAAGCCCGCAGCAGATCCCGCGAGGCAGCGGGGTGAGGGGCGGGGAGGGGGAAGCGCGGTGGAACTGATGCGACGCGAATACCGGACCGTCACCGGCGTGAGCGGCCCGCTGCTCTTTCTGGGAAACGTCGGCAAGGCAGTCGTCGGGGAGCTGGTCAGGATCAGCCCCCCCGAGGGACCGTCGCGCCGCGGGCAGGTCCTCGAGGTTTCGGATCGGCACGTCGTGGTGCAGGTGTTCGAGGAGACCGCCGGGATCGACACGGACCGCACGCGGGTGCTTTTCACCGGGGACCTTGCCCGGGCGGACCTTTCTCCCGACATGCTCGGGCGCGTCTTCAACGGCGCCGGCGAGCCCGTCGATGACGGCCCGCCCCTCATTCCCGAGCGGCGTGCCGACATCAACGGTGCGCCGCTCAATCCGGCGGCCCGCGAGAAGCCGGGCGACTTCATCCAGACAGGCATCTCCACCATCGACGGGCTCAATACGCTCGTCCGCGGCCAGAAGCTGCCCATCTTCTCCGGCTCCGGACTGCCGGCGAACGAGATCGCCGCACAGATCGTGCGGCAGGCCAGGGTGCGCGGCGAGGGCGATGAGTTTGCCGTCGTCTTCGCCGCCATGGGCATCGCCTTCCGCGACGCCTCTTTCTTCCTGAAGAGCTTCCTGGATTCGGGAGCGCTCGACCGGACCGTGATCTATCTCAACCGGGCCGAGGACCCGACCATCGAGCGAATTCTCACGCCGCGATTCGCGCTGACCGCGGCCGAGTACCTGGCTTTCGAGCGCGATCTGCACGTGCTCGTCGTCCTCACCGACATGACGAACTACTGCGACGCGGTGCGGGAGGTCTCCACGGCACGGGAGGAGATCCCGGGGCGGCGGGGGTACCCGGGGTACCTCTACAGTGACCTCGCCACAATCTACGAGCGGGCCGGGCGGGTGAAGGGAAAGAAGGGGTCCATCACGCAGATCCCGATTCTCAGCATGCCCGACGATGATGTCACCCACCCCATACCGGACCTGACCGGCTACATCACCGAGGGTCAGATCGTCCTTTCCCGGGCGCTGCACCGCAAGGGGGTGTACCCGCCGATCGACATCCTCCCCTCCCTCTCGCGGCTCATGAACCTCGGCGTCGGCCCGGGCAAGACAAGAGAGGACCACAAGGGTGTCTCGGATCAGCTCTACTCGGCTTACGCCCAGGGACGGGACATCAAACGCCTCGAGACCATTGTCGGTGAGAGCGGGCTCTCGCCGCTTGACCGTACGTACCTCGCGGTGGCGGCGCAATTCGAGAATTGTTTTGTCGGTCAGGGGTGCGAGGGCCGGAGCATCGAGGAGACCCTCGACCTCGGCTGGAAGATCCTCTCGGCGCTGCCCAGGGAAGAACTCGTCCGCATCCAGAGGGGGATACTCCACAAGTACTACCGGACCGTGGAGGAAGAGATCCTCGAGCACGAGGAGTCGCGGAAAAGCATCTATTGACGGGTGCCGGCGGCGAAGGAGGCGAGGTGCGCATCGAACCGACGAGGATGAACCTGCTCTCGCTCAAGGGACAGGTCAAAACCGCCGGCGAGGGAGCTCGGCTTCTCAAGGGCAAGCGGGATGCCCTGATGAGGGAATTTCTCTCGGCGGCTCACACGGTCATCGACTCGCGCCAGGAGCTGGGGCAGCTCTGCCGCACCGCGATGAACACCCTCAACACCGCCAAGGCCCTGGAGGGGGATTTCACGCTGGATTCGGCGGCCTTGGGCGCGTATCGCACGCTCCCCCTCGACGTGAAGGACAAGCGCATCTGGGGCGTGCCGGTTCCGGAAATCGAGTCGCGCGACCTCGTGCGCTCCTTCAACGCCCGCGGTTACAACCCTGCCACGACCCCGGTGCTGGTTGAAGAGACGGCCGAGGCCTTTGAAAAGGTCCTCAACCAGGCGCTCAAGATTGCCGTCCAGGAGACGCGCCTGCGCAGGTTGGGCGAGGAGATACGGCGCACGAGCACGCGGGTGAACGCCCTTGAGCAGATCCTGATTCCGGGGCTGCTCGGGGACGCGGCCGCGATCGAGGGCCTGCTTGAAGAGCGCGCGCGGGAGGGGACCTTCCGGCTCAAGCGCCTCAAGAAAAAGCCCCGGGAGGAGAGCGGCTGATGCTTCGAGATGTCGCCGGGGATGCCTTCGGTGCCCACGCGGCTCCTGCAAGGGGCCGGATACCCTGGAACGGGCGAGTCTGTATGATAGGATCCGGTTTCGCGGGATTACTTTGCGCCGCGCCGCCGGGCCTGGGTCCTGGCCTGGGCAATTCTCTCGCTCGCGGCCGCCGGCTTCTCCTGGAGTTCCCACCGCCAATTCAGCCGGGGCATCGAGGAGGCCTTCATCCAGCAGCAGGCCCTCGGCGTTCGCCTCATCGAGCGCATGGTCCAGCAGCAGGTCAACGAGGCCATGCTGCTGCTCTCCCACGTGAAGGAGTCGATACGCGACAGCGCCGCGGCGGGGCTGGCCGACTTCACCTCGGCAGCCGCTTCGATCGCCTCGCGGCGGATCGACCACTTCATCTCCCTGAGCGTGATCGCCGAGGACGGGCGGGTGCTCTACGACTCCCAGCCGTCGGAGAGGGGGAGCCCCCTCGCGTTCGCCCGCGTTGAGAATCGCGACTTCGAGAATCCCATGACACCCTTCCTCTCCGAGCGGGCCTTCACCCCGGCCGGGCGGCCCACGGCTTTCATCTTCGTCCCCTTCCGCCTGCGCGGCGATGATAGCAATCTGTACTACGTGGTGGGAGAGCTGAACATCAAGCACTACATGCTCACGACGCTGCAGACCGTGATCGGGAAGGACATCGGTCTGCTCATCGCCGACTACAAGGGGAACATCTACCTCATCGCGAACGTCGAGCATGCAAATCTGCAACGCATGGAGCAGGGGAACGTCTTTACCACGGAGCAGACTTGCCAGGAATGCCACGCAGCCGGGAGCTTCGACGACCTCAGCCAGGCGGTGTCCAGCGGGCAGATGGTCCACGCCTTCTACCGTACGCCGCTCGGAGCGGCGCTCAACCGCATGAGCGGCGTTTTCAAGGTCCTCAATGAGAGCTGGATCGTCAGCACCTCGGTTCCCTACGAGAAAGTCCAGGGGCAGATCGCCGCCAACGCCCGCGACAATCTCATCGTCGCGGCGCTCTTTCTCGCCTTGATCGCCGCTGCCGCATGGGGGCTGCACGGCGAGCAGCGGCGGCGTGACGTGGAGCAGCAGAACGAGGACCTGCGCGTGGTCGACCGGATGAAGGACGCCCTGCTGCGGGACGTCGCACACGAGCTCAAGACGCCCGTGGCCAAGCACGCGATGCAGCTCGAGATTCTCCGCCCCCTCCTCAAGTACCACCATCTGACGTCACAGGAACTGCGGGCCTTCGCCGTCATGGAAGAGAGCATCCTGCGCCAGCAAAGCGTCGTGCGCAACCTCCTTGATCTGGCGCGGCTCGAGGCCGGGGGCCGGGTCTACCGCAAGGAGCCCCTGAGCCTCACGGCGGTCCTGGGCCGCGTTCAGGAAGACTACCAGTACGCCTTCGACAACAACGGGATCGTGTTTTCCCTGGAAGTGCCGGAGGTGACGCTCGTGGGGGACGACGAGATGCTCTGGCACGTCTTCTCCAACCTGGTGAACAACGCTATCAAATACCGCCGTCGGGATGGCCAGCATCACATCTCGGTGCGTGCGGCGGTCGAGGGGCAGTGGGTGCACGGTGACCGTCGAACTCCCCCTCGGCTGATCCGGAGGGGAGCGGCGTCAGGGCACAGCAGATCGAGGCGTGCGATGAAGCGGATGCCGAGATGGGCTGGTGCCCATCGCAGGCGAACGCGAGGAGCACAACGAAGAGATGCGCAGCGCTGGCGCCGCGAGTGGATGGCGTCCCCAGGGGGATTCGAACCCCCGTTACCGCCGTGAAAGGGCGGTGTCCTGGGCCGGGCTAGACGATGGGGACCCGGTTCCTGGTGAGCCGCGTTGGGATCGAACCAACGACCCTCTGCTTAAAAGGCAGATGCTCTACCACTGAGCTAGCGGCCCGCATAGGGGTCGGACTATACCCAAACCCCCGGCAGGTGTCAATTTTCGCTACCTCTTGTAGGGGTCCCCGACCTCGATCGTCTCCTCGCGCGCGGCGCCGGTGGAGACGATCTTGAACCGGCACTCCACGAGATCCTCGAGGATCTTCACGTAATCGCGCGCCCGCGTCGGCAGGTCGGCGAGGCTGCGCGCGCCTACGGTCGGTTTCGTCCACCCCTTCACGGTGCGGTAGACCGGCTTGGCCTGGCGCCACTCGTCGAGGCCGTAGGGCATATCCTTGAGCGTCGCCCCCTTGTAGCGATAGGCGGTGCAGACCTTGATCTCGGGGAAGCCGTCGAGCACGTCGAGCTTCGTCAGCGCCAGGCCGGTCAGCCCGTTGATCCGCCGCGAGTAGCGCGCAACGACGCCGTCGAACCAGCCGCAGCGGCGCGGCCGGCCGGTCGTGGCGCCGTACTCGCTGCCGCCGTCTCGCAGCCGTTCGCCGGTCTTGTCGTTCAACTCGGTAGCGAACGGCCCCTCGCCGACGCGCGTCGTATACGCCTTGACCACCCCGAGGACGGCGTCGATCGCCGTCGGGCCGACGCCGACGCCGGTGCAGGCGCCGCCGGAGACCGCAGAGGAAGAGGTCACGAAGGGGTAGGTGCCGTGATCGACGTCGAGCATCGTCCCCTGCGCCCCCTCGAAGAGCACGCTTTTCCCGGCGCGCCCCGCTTCGTCGGCGATGCGCGAGACATCGGCGATGAAGGGTGCGATCAGTCGCCCGAACTCCAGGTAGCGCTTGTAGATCGGGGGCGCCTTCAGCGTGCCGATCCCGTAGATCTCCTTGTAGAGGTAGTTCTTCTCGGCGATGTTGTGAGCGAGCTTGTCGCGGAAGATTTCTGGGTCCATCAGGTCGGCGACGCGGATGCCGATGCGCGCGATCTTGTCGACGTAGGCGGGCCCGATGCCGCGGCCGGTCGTGCCGATCTTGCGCTTGCCGCGCAGTTTCTCGCTCTCGAGGTCGATGGTCTTGTGGTACGGCATGATCAGGTGCGTCTCGGGCGCGATCTTCAGCCGCGTGCCGATCTTCACGCCGCGCGCGATCAGGTGCTCGACCTCCTCGAGAAAGGCCTCGGGGTCGAGCACCATGCCGCCGCCGAGGAAGCAGCGCTTCTTCGGGTGCAGGATCCCGGAGGGTATCAGGTGCAGCACGAACTTCTCGCCGCCGGTGATGATCGTGTGCCCGGCATTGTGCCCGCCGGCGTAGCGCACGACCAGGTCGGCGCGGTCGGTGAGCAGATCGACGATCTTCCCCTTGCCCTCGTCGCCCCACTGGGCGCCCACCACGATCAGCGTCGGCATTTCACGTTCCCCCTGAGCGGTTGCAGCAACGACGGTGTGCCGTCAAGCCGTGTCGCGACCCCGGCCATGGCGCGCGCAAGCGGTCCCACCATCTCTCCCGTCCTTGCCCTCGGACTGCGGTGATCATCGACAGCGACTTTTTCACGATTATCGATACCCGGGCCGAGGTGTCAAGAATTAATCGACTTGCTACAATCCATAGCGGCTTGTCTGTCCTGATCGTGGACCAGCGCTCGAGCGCGGTCGCATCGGACGCAAGCCGTGCACCGGGGGGTTGACGAGCCGCGGGAGGTTCAGCGGAAAGATGGCTGTTCTGTCGAGGGGTGGGTGGTTGACGGTGGCGCTCGCCGTCGTCCTGGCGAGCTGGACGCTTGCGACCTACTGGCCGGCCACCAGCTACCCGTTCATCGCCATCGACGACGGCCCATACGTGGAAAAGAACCCGGTGGTGCGGGCCGGGGTCACCACGGCCGGCGTCCGCTGGGCGATGACTTCGTTCGACGCCGCCAACTGGCATCCGCTGACCTGGATCTCGCACATGATCGACGTCTCGCTCTTTGGGGTGAACGCCCACGGGCACCACTTCACGAGCATCCTGTTGCATGCACTGAACACGGCGCTGCTCTTTCTCGTCCTGCGACGTCTGACGGGGGCCCTCTGGCCGGGCGCCCTGGTGGCGGCGATCTTCGGCCTCCACCCCCTGCACGTGGAGTCGGTGGCCTGGGTGGCCGAGCGCAAGGACGTCCTCTCGGCCTTTTTCTTCATGCTCGTGCTGCTGCTTTACGAGCGTTACGTGCGCCACCGCACTCCGGTCAGGTATCTTTTCGTGGGACTGGCGCTGGCTCTTGGCCTGGCCGCGAAGCCGATGCTCGTGACGACGCCTTTCGTCCTGCTGCTTCTCGATTATTGGCCCCTCGGCCGCCTGCGCGACCCGGGCCTGCGATCGGGCGCGACAATCGAGAAGGCACCGCTGCTAGCGCTTGCCGCCGCCTCCGCCATCGTAACCTATTTTGCCCAGGCCTCCGGCGGGGCGGTCCAGACAACCCAGGTGTTCAGCCCCGCCATCCGCCTGGGTAACGCCCTGGCGAGCTATGCGCGCTACCTCGCGAAAACCATCTGGCCCGCCGAGCTTTCGATCTTTTACCCCTTCCCCGCGGCCGGCGTGTCGGGGAAGACCGCGCTCGCCGGGGCCTTGATCGTCCTTGGATTCACGCTGCTCGCTCTCGGCCCGCTGCGGCGCCGCGGATTTTTCGCCGCCGGCTGGTTCTGGTATCTGGGCATGCTCGTCCCCGTGCTCGGTCTCGTTCAGATCGGAGGGCAGTCCATGGCCGACCGCTACACCTATCTGCCGCTGATCGGCGTGTTCCTCGCGGCGGTCTGGGCGGTTGCCGACCTCTGCCGGACATCGCTGCCCGCACGGGTGCTCGCGATCGTTGTTGCCCTCGCCCTGGTCGTGACCCTCACCGTGGCCGCGCGGCAGCAGCTTGCCCACTGGCGCTCCAATGTCGCACTCTTCCGGCACGCGCAGCTCACGGCCCCGGAGTACCCGCTAGTCCTGAGCAATCTGGGGGTGGCGCTGATCAACGAGGGCAACCTCCAGGAGGGGACGAGAATCCTGGCACGGGCCGGGGCGGTCAATCCCGTCTTGCGTGCCGAGCTGCACCACCGCACCGGGCTGATCCGGCTGCGGGAGGGGCGCCGGGCGGATGCCATCGCGGAGTTCCGTGAAGCCCTGAGGATCTATCCGCCGTACCGTCAGTCGCAGGAGGCGCTCGGCGCCTTGGGAGCCGCACCCCCGGGCGTCGCCCGCCCTTGACTTATGGCCGGCCCCGTTGAAAAATCCTGTCCATCTTGACGAACAATCGCGCGGGACAACGCCTCACCGAGACGTACCGCTCCCGTATCGGCAGACAGCTCCTCGCGGCCGCGGCTCTTTTCCTGGCCACGATAGCTGTCTTCTGGCCGGTGCGCGGCCACCGTTTCCTCTCCCTGGACGACGGGACCTATGTTTTCGGGAACAAGGGTATCGCTCAGGGGCTCACCGCGGAGAGCGTCCGGTGGGCCTTCACCAGTGTCACCTATGCGAGCAACTGGCACCCCCTGACCTGGATTTCTCACATGCTGGACGTCGGTCTGTTCGGTCTGAACCCCGGCGGCCACCACATGACGAGCGTCCTGATCCACGCGCTGAGCACGGCGCTGCTCTTCTGGGTTCTGTGGCGGATGACCGCGGCCTTCGGACGGTGCCTCGCGGTCGCGATCCTTTTCGGGCTCCACCCCCTGCACGTCGAATCGGTCGCATGGGTAGCGGAGCGCAAGGACCTCCTGTGCGGATTCTTCTGGATGCTGAGCCTGCTGGCCTACCACAACTGGGTGAAACGGCCGCGCCCCGGCCGTTACCTGGCCGTCGTCGCGGCATTCGTTCTCGGGCTTCTGTCGAAGCCGATGATCATCACCCTTCCTTTCGTCCTCCTCCTGCTCGATTATTGGCCTCTGGGCCGGCTGCGGTGTTTCCGCCGCGGATCCGCCGCCCCTTGCGGTCCCGGCAACCTCACCTTCCTCAGGCTCGTGGTCGAGAAGGCGCCACTGCTGGTCCTGAGCGTCGCGTCCGGGGTCATCACGGTGCTCGCCCAGAGCAACACCATCCGGGCGTCAGAGCAATACCGTCTGGGCGTCAGGATCTCGAACGCGGCCCTGTCCTATGTCACCTACCTCGGGAAAACATTCTGGCCGACCGGGATCGTGATTCTTTATCCCCATCCCGGGACGGGGATCGACGGCAGGCACGCGGCCGCCGCCGGGCTTCTGCTGGCCGCAATCAGCGTTCTGGCCGTCCGGACGGCCGCTTCGCGACCCTATCTCATCGTCGGCTGGCTCTGTTATCTGGGGATGCTCGTGCCGGTCATCGGTCTGGTCCAGGTCGGCGAGCAGGCCATGGCGAACCGCTACACCTACCTGCCCCTGATCGGGGTTTTCCTGGCGGCCGTCTGGTCGGTCCCCGACTTTCTCCCGAGGCCCCACCGTCGCAAAGCAATTGCCGCGGTCGCCGCCGCGCTCTGCCTCCTGCTTGCCGTGCTGGCCGGAAAGCAGCTGGAGACGATGCGGGATGACGACGCGGTCTACCGGCACCTGCTCGCCGTGAACCCCGACAACCCGAGGATCCTCCACGAAAGGGGGGTCGTGCTCCTGGCGCAGGGGCGTACCGAGGAAGGCGTCAACATGCTCGGCAGCGTGTTCAGGCTCGATCGACCGCGGCTGGCCGCCAACCGGATGAAGATGGCCTCACAGTTGGAGCGGCAGGGGCGTCCCGTCCCCGCCCTGGTGCACTACCGCAAGGTCCTGGCGCTCGATCCCGCCAACGGCGAGGCGCAGCGAGCGGTCGCAAGGCTGGAAGCGGCCGGGATTCGGGTCCCCCCCGGCGTCATCCGGTCGCTGAAGCCGGATGACCTGCGTGAGGAAAACGAAGCTCTCGGGTGGTTCCAGGAGGGGAATGCCCTTGCCCTCGCCGGCCACTGCCAGCACGCGATCATCTATTTTCTGCAAGCCGTCAGGCTGGACCCGCACCTCGCCGAGGCGCAGGGCAACCTCGGGAGCTGCTACGGCAAGTTGGGCCGGTACCCGGAGGCCATCCAGGCCTTCGAGGCTGCGGTCGCGATCGATCCCGGCAGCCTGCACTCGCGCGAGGGCCTGGAGCGCGCCCGCCGGGCGCTCGGTCGCTGACAGGCAGGTGGACCTTTTTCAGCGCGCTCTCACCGTCGCCGCAGCACCCGCTCCAGGTTGTCGCGGAACTCGTCATTCCCGGGCTGCAACTCGGACGCTTTGCGGAAATGCCGTACCGCCGCCACGGTGTCCCCCTGCTCGAGGGATATCGCTCCCAGGGCGGAATGAGCAGCAGCGAAATCCGGCTTCGCCTGCACCGCTGCGGAAAAGTGCGCGAGCGCCTCGCCGGTGCGTCCGCGCCGCAACAGCATCACTCCCAGGTTGTGGTGCGCCTCGGCGAGGCCGGGCGAGAGCGCCAGGGCCTGCCGGTAGCTGGTCTCGGCTGCGGTCATCCGTCCCAGCGTGTCCAACGCGACGCCGAGGTTGAAGTGCGCATAGGGGTTGCCGGGATTGGCCCGCAAGGCAGCCTTGTAGCGTTCGATGCCCCCGCCGATGTCGCCCTCCTCCGTCAGGATGAGGCCGAGCTCCGATTGCGCGACCCAGTTGCCCGGATCGACTTGCGCCGCGTGGGTGAAAAGCTCTTTGTTTGTCGTCCAGACCGTGATCTGGGTTCGCGTGACTGCAAAGAAGGCCACCAGGGCGAGCGCGGCGACGAAGGCGGCGATCCGACCACGCCCACGCGCGCGTCCGGCGAGCGTCGTCGCCAGCCACGCCGCAGCGACGAAGAGGCCGATGTGCGGGATGTAGGTGTAGCGGTCGGCCATGGCCTGGGTTCCGACCTGCACGATCCCGATCACCGGCACAAGAGTCCCAAGGAACCAGAGCCATCCGGAGATCAGGTACGGGTGGCGTCGGGCCGTGCGCAGACATCCGGCGCTGATCAATGCCAGGGCCGTTCCCGCGAGCAGGACCTTCCACGGCGGTATCCCCTGGATGGGGTACGGGTAGAACACCTCCAGCGCGCTGGGCCAGAGAGTCTTGAGGAGGTAGCGCCCGTACGCAACCACCGCGTTGGCAAGACGTAGCGGCAGCGGGAAGTGGGCGATCGAGGCAACGGCGCCGCCATGCTGCTGGGCGAGGAAGGTGATCGCGCCGGCGAGCGCGGCGAGCGCGAGCAGCGGGATCTTCTCCAGGACAAGTCCGCCAGCGCCTGTCGGTCGAAGCAGAGACGATCCGCCATCGGGTGGAGGCTCGGGGTGAACGGTCCGTCCCAGGGGCCAGTAATCGAAGAGGAGCAGCACGAAGGGGAGGGTCACCACCATCGGTTTGGACATCAGGCCGAGGGAGAAGAGGAAACAGACAAGCAGATACCGCGACAAGCAGGGTCTCCTCGCGTACCGGACATAGGCGTGCATCGCGAGCAGCCAGAAGAGGGCGAAAAGGACGTCCTTGCGCTCGGAGATCCAGGCCACCGATTCCACGTGAAGCGGATGCGCCGCAAAGAGTGCGGCGACCAGGCCGCTGCGCGCCGTGGCGCCGGTCGTTCCCCGGAGCAGGAGAAAGATCAGGAGCGTGTTGACCGCGTGGAGGATGATGTTCACCAGGTGCGGTCCCCGGGGCTGCAGGTCGAACAGCTGCACGTCCAGCAGGTGCGAGAGCAGGGTCAGCGGATACCAGTTGGCGGCGTGAATCGTGGTGAAGGCCCAGCGGATCCCCGCCGGTCCCACACCCTGCCGGAGCCCGGGCTCGCCGAGAATGTACGTCAGGTCGTCGTAGACGAAACCGCACCGGCTGACAGGCCAGTAGAGCAGGAGCGTCGAGGCGACGAGCAGAAGGGCGACGAGGGCGGTCGGCGCCCACCGTCGAAATCCTGTCACCCCAGGCAGCAGAGCCCGGATCATTGCAGCCAAGTCTCCTTCCGCCCGAGGCCGAAGTCAAGAAACAAGCTCTTGACACAGCGCAGGAGTGGCGCGAAGGGGAGGTCCGCAGCGACAGGACCCCGGAGCGACCTGCGGTGGTAGTTTTCGGGTAGGATGCGGTGCATGCCCTGGCCTGATCCCCAGCTTCTCGCCATGATCGGCGGGATAGCCTTTCTCGCCGCCTTCGTACAGGGGGTCACCGGCTTCGGTTCGGCCCTCGTCGCCATGCCGCTGCTCGCTTTGGTCCTCGAGGTCCGCGACGCGGCTGCGCTCGTTGCCCTCCTCTCGCTTGCGATCAACTCCGTCCTGCTCCTGCCGGCGCGTCGAGAGCTCCCCTGGCGCCGCATCACGCTGCTGCTGACCGGGAGCCTCGCCGGCATCCCGGCCGGGGTGTATTTCCTCGCCGCTGCCGACGCACGGTTCGCGCGCGCTCTTCTCGGCGCGGTGCTCATCGTGATGAGCACCGCGCTGCTCTGCGAGCGCCGTCTGCCGATCGGCGAGGGAAGCGGTGCGGCGCTGGCCGTCGGGGCGATTGCCGGAATGCTCGGCGGCGCCTTCAACACCAACGGTCCGGTCGTCACCATTTATGCCTCCGCCCGGGGGTGGGGAAAGCGGGAGATGCACGCCGCGCTGCAGCTTAACTTCCTGGTCAGCGGTCTCGTGATCGCGGCGCTCCACGGCGCGGCGGGGATCACCAGTCGGCCGGTGCTCATCGCGTCCCTCGCCACGCTTCCTTTCCTCGCGGCGGGGAGCCTCGCGGGTTGGGCAGTGCACCGCCACGTCGGCGAGGAGCAGTATCGCATGCTCCTGCGGATCGCGTTGCTTGCGGCTGGAGTCTCTCTTCTTGCGGCCGCAGCGCGCGGCTGATCCGATGGCGTCCTTGATCATGCGGAAGTTGACCACGGTCGGTGCACTGCGTCTTCTGCTCTACGGGGCGATGGCGGTCGTTTCCGCAATTTTCCTGTTGCGGCCCGTCAATGACCCGGACTTCTTCTGGCACCTCAAGACCGGGGAGTGGATCTGGCAGCATGGAGAGCTTCCTGTGCGCGATCCATTCAATTTCATGAACCAGTCAGTCCCGGAAGGCGCGCAGCGGTTTACGCTGACGGCATATTGGCTGAGCCAGCTCGTCTACCACGTGATCCACGGCCTGCTGGGAATGCCGGGCATCGTCGCCCTCAAGTTCCTGACGGCGTTCCTGATCGTGGTGGCTCTCGTGAGGCTGCGTCGCGGGGATCCCGTGGTCCATGCCGCCCTCATTCTCGCCACGCTCCCGCTCTTCTACCGGCTGTTCCCGTTCGACCGGCCGCAGGCCTTCTCCTTCCTGTTGTTCGCAACGCTCCTGGGCCTGCTCGAGAAAGCGCGGCGCTCTCCCCGGGTGTCTTCGGCCTGGTGGTCGTACGTGCCCGTCCCGCTGCTGATGCTGCTCTGGGCAAATCTGCACGGCGGGCATCTCATCGGGCAGATCACCATCGCGCTGTTCATCCTGCTGGAGGGCGTAAAATTCTTGCACCCCGTTCTTCGGCCCCTGAGTCGAGATCGTTACCGCCTGGTGCTGATCGCGGGTGGCGCGGGCCTCGTCGCCTCGCTTGTCAACCCGAACTCCTACCACGCCCTCGGGATTGTGTTGGCTCCCGCGGCGACCTGGGTCGGGAATACGGAATATCAATCGACCGTGACCTTCTTCCGCGGTCAGCCGCTCCTGGCCATTTTCTGGGGAGCGCTTGCGCTGTCCGCCCTCATGTGCCTGTTCTCCGCCACGAGGCCCGACATCACCTGGATCGCGCTGCTCGCCGGCACCGGGTATCAGGGCTTCGTCCATGTCAGATACGTCCCCTTCTTCATGATTGCCGCGCTACCGGCGCTCGGTTGTTCGCTTTCCGTGGAACGGTTGAAGAGGTGGGGACGGTATCCGCTCGTCGCCGGCGCCGTCGTTCTCGCCGCGTTCTCGACGAAGGGCCACCTCCCCGACCGCGAACTGATCGGACTCGCGCTGCGCGTCAACGAGAACCTCTATCCCGTCGGCGCGGCGGACTTCATCGTCGCGAACGTCACCGCGGGGAATCTCTACAATACCTATTTCTGGGGAGGCTACCTGCTCTGGCGACTGGCGCCCGAGCGCAAGGTGTTCGTCGACGGCAGGGGATTGGGCGCTCAAGGCGTTTTTCAGTCCCACTCGATCAGTGTCGCCTTTGAAAATCCGGGCGGAAGCTCGCCCCTGTGGAAGAGACTGCTCCGGCAAAACGACGTCGGCTGCCTGATCATTCCCCGCGTCGACGCTTATCAGGGCAATGTCTTCGACGAGGCCGGCCGGCTCCGGACGGCGCTGCTGGAGGCACCCGAATGGGTCCCGGTATATGCCGACGCCATCTCACTCGTCTACGTGCTGAACAAGCCGGAGCACTCCGACGTGATAAGAAGACACCAGATCCCGAGAGAGCGCCTTCTCGGCTGGTGGGTGAATTACTGAGGCGGAAGTATCTGTCTTGCTGTCTCGCTGCGGGCCAAGGTCGCGGCACGGGGGGGGGGTGTCCGGGAATTCCCCCGCGGGCGGGCCCCGGGGGGGCCGCGGGCACTCGGGATTTGGCGGCCTTCGGGCGGGCGAACCCGGGCCGCGG